>NZ_JACJDX010000011.1:0-233818 GCF_014163775.1 Shewanella sp. SR43-8
TTGGCGACGGCGGCCACGCCCGCTGGGGTCAAGCTGATGACACCGGTCACGGGATCAATCTCAAACCAAGCGTCGTCATTGCCGCTGACGATGCTGTAGGTCACTGGCGTGCCTTCCGGATCGGTGGCATTGACGGTGCCGATCACCGTGCTGTCGCTGCTGTTTTCATTGTAGCTAAAGCTGTAGCTGTCAGACACTGGAGCATCATTTATAGGCGATACAACCGGCGTGTCACTGTCTTGGCCAGTTAAGCTGCCATCTGACACAGTTAAATCAATCGCTGGTAAAGTGCCACCGTTATTGATCAGATCTGCCCCTGCCTGGGTTAACACCACTTCGCCGTTGATCAATGCATAGTAACCGTCGGTATTGGTGCCGGCCGTAAAGTCCACTGTCAGTGCATCACCGTCTTCATCGAAGGTATTGTAAGTCGCCGCTACATCGCCAGCTGCGGCGCTATTTTCGGTAAAGTCATTGGCGACTACGTCAATGGTTGGTGCATCATTGACAGGTGTGATTTCGATGGTTAGCGTCGCGGTTTCACCCGTATTAGTGGTGTAAGTAATAACAGGAACGGTACCGTTCCAATTTTCATTGGGTGTGAAGGTGTAAGAACCATCTTCATTGATGATCAGGACACCACCTTCAAGGGCAACGTCTGTGCCAGGAGTATAAGTTTGGCCATCCACTTCAAAGCCACTCACGCTTAGGTCAGAATCTACATCGCTATCGTTATCGAGTACATTACCTGTAGCAACAGTATCTTCAGCAACAGTATTGGTGTCGTTAGCCAACACGGATGCGTCATCTACAGGTGTGACTTCGATGGTAAGCGTCGCGGTAACACCCGTATTAGTGGTGTAAGTAATGACAGGAACAGTACCGTTCCAATTTTCATTGGGTGTGAAGGTGTAAGACCCATCTTCATTGATGATCAGGACACCACCTTCAAGAGCAACTTCTGTGCCGGCCGTATAAGTTTGGCCGTTCACTTCAAAGCTACTCACGCTTAGGTCTGAATCTACGTCGCTATCGTTATCAAGTACATTACCTGTAGCAACAGTATCTTCAGCAACAGTATTGGTGTCGTTAGCCAACACGGATGCGTCATCGACAGGTGTGACTTCGATGGTCAGAGTCGCGGTTTCACCAGTGTTAGTCGTATAGGTAATGACCGGCACTTGGCCATTCCAATCTTCATTAGGAGAAAAAGTAAAAGAACCATCAGGATTGATAACGAGCACGCCACCTTCAAGCTCGATTTCTGTCCCCGCAGGATACGTTTGTCCATCTACTTCAAAACTCACTACACTCAAACTTGAGTCAGTATCGCTGTCGTTATCTAAAACATTTCCAGAAGCAACTTGATCTTCGCTAACTGTAATGACGTCATTTAATACAACCGATGGGGAATCATTTTCAATAAGCACTTCTTTTTGAGTCACTGCTGTTGGGGTAGCAGTTTGTCCTGTCGTGTCGTAGCCTGTATTCGCAATGGTCTCTGCACCATCTCTTGATACTGAGACATAACCAAAATCACCTTGGTTGGCTGTTGGGGTGCCAGCGGCGGTTTCTGGTAGGTTTGCTGTTGGATCTTCGCCAGATGCAATTAATGCCTGCAAGGCTGCGATTTCATCTATAGCTTGTTGATCTGCTACTTGCTCGATAATGGCATCATCAGGAGTATCTGCACTATTAAAAATAGTGCCGTCATCGAATGTAATAACAAAAGCAAACTCATTGCTGCCTGAAACTAATGCTCCAGCAGGAATTGTCTGGCCAAGTTGTAATTCCTTGGTTTCATTGTTAATTGTTATTGTTACTGTACCTTCTGAAGCAGAAAGTATTCCATTTTTTGACGTAGTAATTGATTCCATTTGAAGCTCCCAACAGCTTTATATACTTAAGATAACAATGAGTTAATTTGCATCATATTTGCTTAATATAATAATAGTATTAACATTAAAATTATTTTATAAACATTAGGTCAAATAATATCACTTACCACAATAGTAGTCAATTTTTTGACGTTAAGGCGTTTCTAAACAAGCTAGTTATAATAAGCATACAAAACAAAGTATTAATTTGTTAACTTATTAGTTCTATATATTTTTACGTCATAAAAAAGTCGTAATTACTTGTAGTGGCATATTCTCGTTTATTTCTTAATATCGGCATAGATAACAAAAATGAAGCAGAATATCTAAAAAAGCCTACAAGATTGTAGGCTTTGAGATGAGATTAAAAATAACTTTAGTGTTTAGATTATGTTTGCAGCATTACGATAACTGTTTGCCGCAGAAGAGTTTTCACCTAACTGTTCTTGGGCTTGTGCTAATGCTAACCACGATTGATGTGTTGGTGCTATACGACAGACATTTTGCCAATGAGTTTTAGCTTGTTTAGTGTCACGACTTTGAATAGCAAGCTTTGCAAGGCACATTTGATAGTCAGCATCATGTTCATGAGTGGTTTCTAGTCGGCTGAGTAATTTACGCACCTCTTGATCTTGTGCATCGATTAAATCAGGTATTGCGGCAAATAAAGCCGCCGATGGTGCAGCGCTAAGTTGTTTAATAATTAACTTTATTGCTTTATCTTTATGCCCATACTGAGTCAATCCATGAGCATAAGCGACAACTAATTCATCTTGTTTACGCTCTGACTTACTTAACCAATGCCAACATTTATTCAATTCTGCTTCAGAAGTCTTAGCTGCATTTACCATTAAAATACTGTTGGTTTTAGTGTTTAATTGGTTGAACTCAGTTTCAGTAAGTAATTGGCGTTTTTTCAGGATTGGTAACAACAATTTTAATGCCTGCCAATCATTTTGCTGCAAATATAACTCTTGTGCTAGTTTCAGTACTGGTGCACTACTTTTACTTGTTGGATTTAGTTTATCAAGTACTACTCGAGCTTGAGTGAGCTCCCCCTGCTTCATTAAGTAGCGGGTACGCGATGTATAAACCGCTGTCTTGGCAATAGGGTTATTTTCTGCTTGAGTTAAATAATGATCTCGCGCAGTAATATCACCTTGATAGTGAGCTGCTCTTGCTGCCGCAAAAAGATTTAATACTGGAATTTCACCTTTTTCAGCACCTTTAGCCATGGCTTTTTCTGCCGCAGGCCAATCTTCTTCAGCCAGTGCTAAAGCGCCGGTTAATGTATGCTTTTTAGCCGCTTTTCTGCGCCATTGCTCTGGCAGGTAGCGACTGCTAAGTAGCATATTTAATAATAAAATTAACCACTCGAGTAATTGCAGCGCAAAATAAAATACAATTAACCCCACAACACCTATGACCAAGCTAGTTTCAATCTGATAGTCACCAATTGCGATATAAACGTAACCGCTTTGTCCAACAATAAGTGGGCTGAGACACAGTCCAATTAAAATGAGAACAACATAAACCAGCGTCTTAATCATTGTGCTGGCTCCTGTGTAGGCATTATTTCACCATAGGTAACCAGCTGCTGGAGTAGTGGCGAGGCTTGAAATTTATTAAGAGTCACTTTTTCAACTTTAACCTTGGCCAGTTTATCTAAAGACGCAATTATTGCTTTCGTCTTTGGATCTGTTAAGTCAAAGTATTGTTGTAACCACTTGTCTGCTAAAGCAATAGATTGCTGATAATTCACTTGGTCAAATCGGTACAGTGCTAATTGTGCTTGCAATAATTTGTTGCGAATATTTTCAACTAAATACCATTGCTGTTCCGGTGATAACAGCGGCTCCAAATCAGTGGTCCGTTTGCGGATAGTAATAAAACCATCAGTTAAGTCATGCCAGGTTGTGGCGAGATTTTGTTGCCAATCATCAATAGAGTCGGTGACTGCCTGGGTGTTTTTATTTTCTGTAAAATTCTCATCCACACGATTTAACGGTAAACCTTCTACATCATTGATAATATTATCTAAGTCAAAGATGGTATTGGTTATGTCAGTGGTTTTTAATGCGTTAACTTTAATGATGTC
This sequence comes from Shewanella sp. SR43-8, assembly GCF_014163775.1. Classification (NCBI taxonomy): domain Bacteria; kingdom Pseudomonadati; phylum Pseudomonadota; class Gammaproteobacteria; order Alteromonadales; family Shewanellaceae; genus Shewanella; species Shewanella sp. SR43-8. Next base: position 3,976 of record NZ_JACJDX010000011.1, read on the forward strand.
TTCAGCTAAGGCTTTACGTAAAAGAGTTAATGCAGGATCTTTCATCGCACTGATCCGTTCATCTGCAGACTGTAATAAACCAATTGCTGTTTGCGGATCGTTTTCTAACCATAGTTTTCTGCCAGCCATGCGAACTAAATATTCGGCTTCTGATGCCATCCAATGGTTAGGACTGCGCTGGGCAATAACAGCTACACGCTCTTGCAGTTGTTTATTTGATTGCTGTAGTTCAGCTAATTTTGCATAAGCTTTAGTATCGTTCAGCTGTTGTTGCTCTAACGTAGCAAAGCGTTTATTGGAAGCCATGACGGTTTGTTGTAATTCATATTTTAACGATTTATTTTGTGTAACTTGTTCAGTGATACTTTGTTCTAATTGAGTTTGGCCTTGACTTTGTTGGCTAAGCTGCAAATAAAGCCAGTAACAAGACGCCACAGCAACAATGGCAACCAGTAAACTGAATGATACCCCAATACGGATCCACCAAGAGCTAGGTTTAGCTTTGCGTCGGCTGTTACTTACCGGAGAATTTGTCTGATTATTATTTTTGTTGTCAGCAGATTGTTGGCTCGTTGCATTGGCTTTTTTTGCCTGTAGCGGCTTTTCTATTGGATTTTGCGCAGGAGAAATCACTTTCTCATCCTTGTGTGCTGGCGAGTTTGGATCTTTTTTATTGTTTTCCATGAACAGTCCTTGAAAGCAAAAATACAACCAATATAAGCAATATTAGAAAATGTGTGTCGATGCAAGGTAACAATACAATAACAAATTATAACGCAAGACTCGTGAGTATAGCTTGAGTATTTGCTCCATTTGCATTGGTAATATGGCTTAATCCCATTGCTTTTGCTTGTAATTCGACGCGATGACTAGGCACTATGATATGACATGCACGTAACCATGCAAATAATTCTTTTGGGACAAGGTCAACTAAATTGGATAATATTTCGCCGCTGGTGACCACAATGGTATCAATACCGAAGGATTGCCATTGTTGAATGGTCTGTTTTGCATTGAGCTTAGGTCTCACGCGCTGATAGACCTGCCAATAGTTCACCTTTGCACCTCGAAGCGCTAATTGTTCAGCGAGCATTTCACGTCCACCTAATCCACGTACAATAATAAATGACTGCTGATCGACATCTCGTAATTGGGGTTGTGATAATAAACCTTCACTATCTTGGCTTTCTTCGGGCGAGCTAATCGCTTGGATATTATAGTGAGCTAGGCTATCGGCGGTTGCTTGACCAACAGCGAAATAGCGACAGTGCTGTGGGAATGAATTGTGGAGTTTAGTGGCGGCAAAATCGACGGCATTAGTGCTAATAAAGAGCAAATTATCAGTGTGGGCTAAAGTAGTATTGCTCATTGATTCGTTTGTTTCAATTACCGCTAAAAGTGGGGTAACAAGATAAGCAACGTCTCGTTGTGAGAGTTGCTCTTCCATTGCTTGATTGCGCCCTTGTGGGCGCGTTAGCAAGACTTTCATGGCCAGTTATCTCTTAACTAGCATAAACAGCATCTAAAATAGTTTTAGCCCCGCGACTAAGTAAATCTTCTGCAAGAGACTCTCCAAGTGCAACGGCATCAGTTTTAGAACCCGATACCATACCCGTTATTATTTCACTACCATCAGGATTGCCGACTAAACCACGTAGGGTTAAATTATCGCCTTGAATTTCAGCAAAAGCACCGATAGGCACTTGGCATCCGCCTTCTAGGCGAGTGTTCATTGCTCGTTCAGCCAGCACTCTGTAACGGGTTTCTAAATGTTCAAGTGGTGCGAGTAATGCTTTAACACGCTCGTCATTTAGACGACATTCAATGCCGACAGCACCTTGTCCATTGGCTGGAAGTGACTCTTCTGCAGAGATAAATCCTGCAATTCGTTGATTGAGTTTTAAGCGGATTAATCCCGCAGCAGCCAGGATAATAGCATCATAATCACCACTATCGAGTTTGGCTAAACGGGTACCAACATTACCGCGTAAGTCTTTAATAATAAGATCTGGACGAGCGGCTCTAATTTGACACTGACGGCGCAGACTTGAGGTGCCCACAACCGCGCCTTGAGGTAATTCACTAATGGATTTATAGCTATTTGATACAAAAGCATCGCGTGGATCTTCACGTTCGCAAATTACCTGTAGGCCTAAACCTTCAGGAAAATCTACTGGTAAATCCTTCATTGAGTGCACTGCAATATCGGCACGATTTTCAAGCATCGCGACTTCTAACTCTTTAACAAATAGCCCTTTGCCACCAATTTTAGCTAAAGGAGTATCTAAAATGACATCACCTTTGGTGCTCATTGGTAATAATTCAACCGTGAGATCGGGGTGAATGCGTTCAAGTTCAGCTTTAACAAATTCAGCTTGCCACATTGCCAGTGGGCTTTTACGTGTTGCGATACGAATTATATTTTCAGACATGGTAGTAGATCCATTAGATAGCCTCAATGGAGTAATGCTATCACCGCTCTCGCTTGGATGTAACAAATCGATGGTAATTGTTTGAAGTCTGTAGGGCTTATTTGTGATTCATCTTGTTGAACAACTACTGGTGAAATACAAAATAAATGCTACGATGATCACTGTTTTGACGAAAGCGTGACCTTGGTCGAAAATTTGAGCTTAGGTTCGAGTGTGTTAGAAAAATTTGTCACCAAATAGTTTGTGTAGCAAAAAGCGTAAATGGAGTGAGTCTTGACCGATAAAACGGCATATTATCAAAAGGATTTAGCTGAGAAACTAAATAACATTAGATTAACTAGAGTGACTAATGTTATGCCTGATTTGCAGCAGCATTTATTTCATATAATTCCTTTTTTAATACATCATAATCAAATAGATGTGTCCGGTATTATCGACCCCAACACGCCGTGTGGTGTTCATGGGTTTGATTTGTCAGACGCAATGATTGCAGCATGTGATGCCTTATGTTTGTCTGTACCCTCCGCGATTGATTCAAGCGTTGATGCTTTTGAAGGTATCTATGCCATGGGCAGTACTGCTAGTTTTGGGCAAAATCCTCAAAGCGATTTCGATATCTGGTTGGTTTACAATAGTAAACTGACTCAAGCACAACTTAAACTCATTGAATATAAAAACAAACTCATCAGTGACTGGTTTGCCGGTTTTGAGTTTGAAGTGAATTTTTATCTAGTACATCCGATGCAATTTAGAGAATGCAGCGCATTTGATAATTGCCAACCAGTAGGATTAGAGCACAGTGGCAGTAGCCAACACTGGTTATTATTAGAAGAGTTTTACCGTTCTCATATTAGGCTCGCCGGTAAAACTGTGGCTTGGTGGCCCGATGCACAAAGCCAAGATACTCAGTCTAATGCCAACTTACTTTATCTTGGCAATGTCAATTCATTACCTGCGGCAGAGTATTTTGGCGCCTCATTATGGCAGCTCTATAAAGGGCTCAATAAACCTCATAAAGCCTTGTTAAAAGTGTTGTTATTGGAAACTTATGCCTCAGAATATCCCCATACAAGACTAATAACTCAACAACTTTGGCAATATTGCCTAGATCAAGATTTTAGTGTTGCTAATGACGCTTATTTATTGCTGTATCAAAGAATTGAAACTTACTTGATAGCTCAAGGTGATGATAACCGTTTAGAGATCGTTAGGCGTTGTTTTTATTTAAAGTCTGGTATCACTTTATCGAGTTTGTCACCTACCCATAGTGCAACAGACTGGCGGGTTGAAAAAATGGCCAGCCTGGTTAAACAATGGGGCTGGAGCCATGAGCTAATCACCACATTGGATAATAGTCCTTATTGGCATGCTGGCCAGTTGAAATGGTTCAACCAGCAGCTCAGTGAACTGTTATTAGTCAGTTACAAAAATCTATTGAAATTTGCTTCAAAACAAACCTTAAGTGAACGTATGCGAGTTGAAGAACTCGGCTTATTGGCTCGTAAATTACATACTTATTTTAGTGATGATGACCATTTAATACAGCCTCTAAACCGACTTTGGAGTTTATCGACAGCTGAAAAATCGTTGACTATCTTTCATTGCAAGCAAGCATCACGTTTTTATCTCTATCGCCAAACTTATGTCGAACAGGATCCGTCTCAAGCTGTTACAGATAATCAAGGACATGAGTTCGATAATCATCCCATCCATGAAGCGGATAATATATGCAGTTTAGTTGCGTGGTCAGTGTTAAATGGGCTCGCAACTACCGATACTAAGTGGTTTCAAGTTGGGCGAGGTAAAAGACGGACAGATAAATTGAGTTACCTAACCCGTAAACTTATCCCTATTATGCACAATGTACCCACTGTCTATAAACGTGATTTATGCGAACCTTGGTGCTATCAAAAAATTGTGTTGATTACCAATATGGATAAAGATCCGACCACTCAATTGAATGAGCAAGAACTGATGTTGGAACATATTAATGCCAATATTCTTTCCTTTGGACAGAAAAAAATCAGTATGTTGTCGTCGGTGGCGGTTGTGTGTTTAAACAGCTGGGGAGAATGGCAAAGCCATCGCTTCAATGGCAATACCGCATTACTTGAAGCTATTTCATTTATTATTCTGGGGTTAAAACGTTCAAATGACCAAGTTGATTTATCGATTATTAGTTGCTCAGCTAAGCTAAAGCAACCGATTTTTAATCAGCTTAAAACCTTATTATTACGATGTTATGGTTTAATGAAAAAGGTCAATCAGAGCAATACACTAATGCATCCAATAATTATGGGCGATCAACAATACAGTATGTACTTTAATGCGTTAGGTATGATGTATCGCAAGACTGACGTTGTGGCACAGGTCAGAAATGATCACACTCATGAGTTACCACTACCTTATACCGTGGATGATACTAACGTGAATGTACCATCGGTGATTCGCAAATTTATTGTCATGGATGCTAAGCAATATTTTGTCCGTCAACGTAAGCAAGTGCTTGATGTGTTTATTGCAGACGAGAAGAATCAGCTTGAACATTTACAATATCAACATACCAGTATCAATGATTTTGTGGCTAAAGAAAGCCATTTGTATGTCTTTGACGAACAAAAACAGCACCGGCCTGTTTTTAATATGCCGCAGTTTTTTCAACTTGTGCATATTGAAGGTAAATTAACCGTAATGCCATTTGGCTTGTCAGTAGATGAAATGGGCTCAGCATTTTAAGCACAAGCCCAAATTCAATGACCATTTAATCACTCACTTAGTGCTATTACACACTAAGTTATTGTGAGGTTTATGCGTTTATCTCGAGCAAAATACCGCTTTGTTTATTGATGGCATCAATCACAAAAGACATAAATTCTAATCCATTACGGGTATCTAACCATTTGCCATCATTGTAATTAAAGTGATAACCACCTGATTTTGTCGCCAGCCAAATTTCATGAAGAGGCTCTTGTTTATTGATGACGATTTGCGAATTATCTTCAAAAGCCAACTGTAAAACATTGCCGCTGGCATTAATATCGACATCGGCATCTTGCTCGTCAATTGCTTTTTCTACCGCGTTCTCTATTTCGCCAAACATTTCATCGGCTAATCGATGAAACTCAGTATCTGTAATAGCCATGTATTTCTATCCTTTGCTTTCTGCGTTATGAATGCGATTATAAGACCATTATTCACTAGATGCACAGATGTTGAAAAAAATGAGACTGCTTTTATTTATTATGCTTGCTAGCCTATTTGTAACCGCATGTGGTCAAAAAGGCGTTTTATACAAAACTCCTGAGCCAGTGGCCAATAAAGTCGCCCCAAAATCTGCCAGCACAGATGTGCCCAAGCAAACAGAGGTGCTCGACTCTCAATCTTCAACCTCACAACAAGAATAGCATTTATAAGGGACCGCATTTTGGATTACTTTTCATATCAAAATGATTCACTATTCGCAGAAGACTGCGATGTAGCAAAACTGGCTAAAACGCACGGTACGCCGTTGTATATTTATTCTCGTGCCACATTAGAGCGCCATTGGCATGCCTTTAATAATGCCGTTGCTGATCATCCTCATCTTATTTGTTATGCGGTGAAGGCGAATTCAAACCTTGCAGTGTTAAATGTATTGGCCCGTTTGGGCAGTGGTTTTGATATTGTTTCTGGTGGTGAGCTCTCGCGTGTATTACAAGCGGGCGGCGACCCTAAAAAAGTGGTTTTTTCTGGTGTGGGCAAAACGGTTGCCGAAATGGAGCAAGCCCTAAACATTGGCATTTACTGTTTTAATGTTGAGTCCAGTGCTGAACTTGAACAGCTTAATGACGTCGCTGGGCGCTTAGGTAAAGTAGCCCCGGTTTCTTTGCGGATTAATCCCGATGTTGATGCAGGTACTCATCCTTATATTTCTACAGGTCTTAAAGAAAATAAATTTGGCATCGCCATGGACGAGGCTGATACGGTTTTTGCTCGTGCCGCTGAATTAGTTCATTTACATGTAAAAGGTGTCGACTGCCATATTGGTTCACAGCTTACCGAGATTAAACCCTTTTTAGATGCCATGGATCGCATGCTGGCGTTGATCGACCGTTTAGGTGAACAAGGTATTAAGATTGAACATTTTGACGTGGGTGGCGGCTTAGGAGTTACCTACAATAGTGAAACTCCGCCGCATCCAGATAAATACGCCGCAGCATTACTCGATCGATTAAATGGTCGTAAGTTAACATTAATTTTTGAACCGGGTCGTGCGATTGCGGCTAACGCAGGTATTTTCGTCACCCAAGTGCTTTACCTAAAAGAAAATAGCGATAAGCGTTTTGCGATTGTTGATGGTGCCATGAACGATCTTATTCGCCCTGCGCTTTATAGTGCGTGGCAAAATATTATTCCGGTACAACAAAATGATGCGCCAACTTTCGCTTATGATATTGTAGGTCCTGTATGTGAGACTGGTGACTTTCTCGGTAAAGACAGGCAGTTAGCGGTAAAAGCGGGCGACTTATTAGCCGTTCGTTCAAGTGGTGCTTATGGTTTTGTGATGGCCTCAAATTATAACTCTCGTCCAAGAGTCGCGGAGATTATGGTTGATGGTAGTGATGATTTTGTTGTTCGTCAGCGCGAAACGCTACAACAACTTTGGCAAGGCGAATATTTATTGCCATAGGCAATAAGCAAACGGCATAACGTTTTATAAGGAAACTTTTGTGATCCATTTCACTAAGATGCACGGACTGGGTAATGACTTTATGGTCGTTGATGGCGTAACACAAAATGTGTTTTTTTCGCCTGAACAAATTCGCCGTCTTGCCGATCGAAATTTTGGGATTGGTTTTGATCAATTATTGTTGGTCGAGCCGCCCTATGATCCTGATTTAGATTTTCATTATCGCATCTTTAATGCCGATGGCAGTGAAGTTGAGCAGTGTGGCAATGGTGCACGCTGTTTTGCTCGTTTTGTTCGCAATAAAGGCCTCACCCAAAAAAATAAAATTCGGGTGAGTACTAACTCAGGTAAAATTACTTTGCGGATAGAGCGTGATGGTAACATCACAGTTAATATGGGTGTACCCGTTATTGAACCAAGCCAAATTCCGTTTAAAGCTAAAAAAAGCGAAAAGACCTACTTACTGCAAACCGCAATGCAAACTTACCTGTGTGGCGCTATTTCTATGGGTAACCCCCATTGCGTTATCGAGGTTGAAGATGTGCAAACGGTCAAGGTTGATGAAATTGGCAATATGTTAACTCGCCACGAACGCTTCCCTAAGGGCGTCAATGTTGGCTTTATGCAAGTCATTAACCCTGGGCATATTAAGTTGCGCGTGTATGAACGTGGCGCAGCAGAAACGCTAGCCTGTGGCACGGGCGCATGCGCTGCTGCAGCCGTTGGTCAATTACAGGGTAAGCTTGATAAGCAGGTGAGAGTGGATTTACCAGGTGGTAGCTTAGTCATTAATTGGGACGGCGAGGGTAAACCTCTGTGGATGACGGGCCCGGCAGAACATGTATATGATGGACAAATACAACTATGAGTGAGATTACCTCCGAAGTCAGTTTAGCTAACGAAGTGGCAGGCAATACGGTTAGCAGTGCACAAGCCAAAGATATCAATTCAATTGGCCAAGATCTTGCTGTCGACATGATGGCTAGTTTGCAACAAGCCCCTTTTGATGAAATGCTGATCCGCGAATACTTGTTAGATAATCCTGACTTTTTTAATCGTTATCCAGAGTTGTTAGTGGCCATGCGTGTTCCGCATGCAGAACGTGGTGCGGTTTCATTAGTTGAGCGTCGACAAGAGCTGCTTCGCCAGCGCGTCAATCAGCTTGAAGAAGAAATTACTTCGCTGATGAACATAGCGACTCATAATGAGAGAATCTTTAAATTTAATACTGAGTTATCGTTTAAAATGCTTGCAAGTCAAGACTTAGGCGAGCTGCGTCAAGTATTGTCTGAAGGATTAAAAGCTGAGTTTGGCTTTAGTCACGTTAGGTTGATTACGGTGCACGATATTGACAGCGAATTAGCAAAAATTTGGCGTCATCGTGTCCAAAGCGGTTATTACTTTGGGCGGCTCACGCAATCAGAATCTAAACGTTTATTTGGCAGTGATGTGGGGTCTGTAGCACTGACTAAATTATCGGATGACAATGGCCAGGTGATATTTGCCATTGCCAGTAAAGATCCCACTCATTTTCATCCTGATATGGACTCATTGCTATTTAGCCAATTGCGTCGTTTGTTAGACCATAAGCTACCGCAACTGTAATAGTTAATGCTCAGTGTGTTGTTTAGGATACACAGCGTACTCCAATCGTTCATGTACTGGGAGCATTGTGATGCAGCCAACAGACTGGCAAACGATATTTAGCCAACATTTAACCTCAGAAAGGCAACTATCAAGCTATACCGTGCGTAATTATATGTTTGAATTACGAAGGGTTGAAGGCATCTTAACCGAATCAACTCAGCTTATTGATGTTACCCGCGACGAGTTACAATCTATGCTGGCAACATTACACCGCAAAGGCTTGAGTCCACGTTCGTTATCTTTGTGTTTGTCTGCCGTAAAACAGTTCTTTGATTTCCTATTACGCGAAGGTGCCATAACGGTCAACCCAGCACACAGTTTAAGTGCTCCAAAACAAAATAAACCTTTGCCAAAAAATATGGATGTCGATGCCGTCAGTCATTTGTTGTCTATCGAGGGTGACGATCCGTTGTGCTTACGTGATAAAGCTATTATGGAATTATTTTATTCCAGTGGCTTACGTTTAGCTGAGCTCGCCAGCCTAGATTGCGCTGACATTAAGTTTGATCAAAGCGAAGTTAAAGTGCTGGGTAAGGGCAGTAAACAGCGGGTTGTGCCCATTGGAAAACTAGCCTTAAATGCATTAACGGCATGGTTAAACTGCCGCAGCCAGTTACCTTGTAGTCAAGCGGGTGATGCATTATTTGTCAGTAGCCAAGGTAAACGATTATCTCATCGCAGTATTCAAGCGCGGATGGCTAAGTGGGGTCAGGAACAAGCTATGGCGGTAAAAGTTCACCCACATAAATTGCGTCATTCGTTTGCAACCCATATGCTTGAATCAAGTCAAGATTTACGTGCCGTACAAGAACTGCTTGGTCATGCTAACTTATCGACCACGCAGATTTACACTAGTTTAGACTTTCAACACCTTGCCAAAGTGTACGATAACGCGCATCCAAGAGCGAAAAAAGACAGGGGGAAATAATGACAACGCCATTACTTAAAGCATCAATGATCCAGTATCAACGTCTACAACCGTTTAGCGCGATCAGTTTTGATTTAGACGACACACTCTATAATAATCTTCCTTACGTATTACATGCCAGCGATGAACTATTTTCGCTAATTAATCAAACCTATCCCGCCACTACAGCATGGGGGGCAGATCAATGGCAGCAACTTAAACATCAGTTATTTATTCATCACCCAGAGTTAGTACACGATACCACCGCAGCCCGTTATGCCATGTTGCGCCAAGGCCTTTTACACTTTGGTTATAGCGAAGTTGAAGCCAGCAAAGGGGCCCAAGATGGCATGGCGTGTTTTACCCATCATCGTAGTAACTTTACCGTTGATATTAATGTATTGCAGGTACTAGAGCGTTTAAGTCAACGCTATCAGCTTATTGGTATTACTAATGGCAATGTCGACAGCCAACGTATTGGCTTAGATAAGGTCATGAAATTTGTGCTTCATCCAGGCCACGGAGTTAAAATGAAGCCTGCTGCCGACATGTTTAGCCTCGCTTGCCGTCAACTGGATATTAAGCCTGCAGCATTATTGCATGTGGGTGATCATCCGCTGTCTGATATTGCTGGGGCAAAAATGGCAGGGTGCCAAACTGTGTGGTTAAATCCCTGTATGCAGCAACGGCATAAAAAAGCTCAACCGGTTTTGCCACACATTGAAATTAATCATTTAGATCTTCTTTTAGGCTTACTTTAGGGTGACGTTAGCGTTTTAGGTCTATGCCTGCTTTAAGGCTCATTTGTTTTACTTGCTCGCGGCTAGCATGCATATCGGCATCACCTACACGAAAGTAGGTGCCGCTATACGGATCAGTACCAACATAAATAGGCCTAAGTTTAACATCGACACAGGGCACATGGATGCGAATAAGCTTTTTCGCCATTATTTCAATGATTTGTACATCAGTTGGAGCTAAAATATTGTGACTGATCTTTTTCGGATCGTGTAATATTTGCCAAATTTCACTCAGCATCGGCATAGGATTAACAATCCCCTCAATAGTAAACTCACCTTGTTGCTCCTTTACGCCTAAAATAATTTCACCACCTAAGGTGTTAGCAAAAGCGCTATAGCTTTCCCACATGCCTTCGGGCAATGTACCCTTGCCGTCTCGTCCACCTGCTAATTTAAATTCAACTTGAGCTGATTCATGTAAGTTAGCAATGTCGTCTAAGGCAAACGTTGGGTAATGATGAGGTGACATTTAGGCTCCATATCGTCTTATGCAATCAGTAGATAAAAATAGATATGATCACTGTATGAAGTTTTGCCCACAAAAGGAAGATCATCAGTTCGGCTGTGCTGGATGTTAATTAACCAATCAGCTGTTTTAGTACTTAAATTAAATCCGCAATTGTGAATTATTTACTGTAAAGTTATCTTATATATTAGTTGGTTAATTCCAGAAACCATTTAGTCGTAGGTTTTACATTGTCAGCACAATATTCAGTTAACCCTATTCCTCACAGTTGGTTCGGACATTTATATCATCGCAATGCCAATGCGCTTGAGATAACGGCAGAGGGCATAAGCTTTGTTCCAACCCAGAGTCTATTTTTATCGTGCTTGCCACCGACGAATCTTGAGCATGTATCTTGGCAGCAGTTAGATCATCCACCACTGTTTAGTGCCAGCTTACTGGGTAGCTTATTAAGTTTTACCGCCTCTGGTGTGAGCTATCAAATTCCATTTCTGAGTTATTTTGCTCGCTCTCATTTTAAACACCAAGTCGAATTACTGTGGGCGTTATCCCATGAACAAGCATTGTATGATTTGATAGCACGGATTGAAAAAGCCATATCGAAGCGCTATTTACGTCAGTCATTGCTAGCGAAAATGAGTTCAAGAATCGCGCGCGAATATCGCCGTTGGTTTCCGTGGAGTGCAAGTGTTGAATTACCACCTAAAACACGCGCGGCATTAACTCAATTACACCATTTTTTCCATTGGAAGAATGCGCATGTAGAGCATTTGCGTGAAGATTATATTCAATCGCAGTTAGTGGCATTTGCTGATTTTTTCGATAGTGTTGAATCAAATCCATTAACGGATAAACAGCGCCGCGCCTGCATTATTGATGATGATAACAATCTACTGTTAGCGGGTGCCGGAACCGGTAAAACCAGTGTTATGGTTGGCCGTGCAGGGTATTTAGTCGCCAGCGGTCAAGCGAAAGCGGATGATATTCTATTGTTGGCTTATGGTACAAAAGCCGCCAAAGAAATGGATCTACGGATTAAACACAAACTTGGTACTGCTGACATTAAAGCCAGCACGTTTCATAGTTTAGGCTTAAAAATTATTACCGAGGTTGAAGGTGTAAAACCAAGCTTATCAGCGTGGGTAAATGATGAACCCGCCAAAGACAAATGGGTGCATGATAGATTAGAAACGTTGATTGAAAATGAGTCTTACCGTAAACATCTTTTCGACTATTTTAGCCGTTACTATTACGTTGAAAAAAGCCCATTCGAATTTTCAACTGAAGGTGAGTATTTTGAATATTTACATGATAACGATATCCGTTCATTAAAAGGCGAAAGAGTAAAAAGTTTTGGTGAGCTGTATATCGCCAACTGGCTATTTAGCAATGGCATTGAATATCAGTATGAAGCTAAATATGAATATGATGTCAGCACGCTTGAGTTTCGTCAGTATCAGCCTGATTTTTACCTACCACAATATAACGTTTACATTGAATATTACGGCATCGATTCCGCCAATAATACCGCTCCTTATATCGATAACGTAGCGTATTTGGCATCAATGGCGTGGAAACGCCAGTTACATCAAAAACAGCAAACTAATTGTATTGAATTATTTTATTATCAGCACAAGAAAAATCAGTTAATCAACAAGCTTGAACAGGCTTTAACGGTATTTAAGGTTAACTACTCGCCTTTGCCTGATGACGCGATATTGGCCACCCTTTATGAGCTGGGGCGGGTAACTGAACTGGCTAAATTGTTCAGTCAGTTAATCGGTTTGTACAAAGCAGCTTGTGTGGATAAAACAGGTTTACAACGCATATTTAGCCAAGCAGCGGATCCTCAACAAGCTCGTAAAGCATTTCAATTGCTGCAACCTATTTTACAGCAGTATCAGGAGTATTTATCTGCAACGGGTGATATCGACTTTGAAGATATGATTGCTAAAGCGCTAGCCTATCTGCAAAGCGGCCAATACGTTAGCCCGTGGCGATATATTATGGTCGATGAGTTTCAGGATATTTCAGAACCTAGAGCGCGTTTAGTGCGTGCGCTGCGAGATTCAAGATCGAAAACCTCCAGTAGCGAGACTTCACTCTTTTGTGTGGGTGATGACTGGCAGGCTATTTATCGCTTCAGTGGGGCAGATGTCAGCTTAACGACGCAATTCGCCCAGTATTTTGGTCAGACTAGCGAAACTCATTTGGACCTAACGTTTAGATTTAATAACCGTATCGGCGAAGTTGCCAGCGCTTTTGTGACTAAAAACCCGCATCAACTTAATAAAGAGGTTCATTCGTTAATACAGGTGGTTGATCCTGCTATCTCGATACTACGCCGCGGAGTAAATGAGCGCGCAAGTCAAGATGAACCGAGTGCTAATGCATTAGCGCAAGCTTTGAACGCCTTGTCTGTTCATGTGGCTAAAGCCAGTGCGATATCTACTACTGAGCCCTCGACTAAATCCATAACGAAACCGACAGTCTATTTACTGGCACGTTTTTGGTTTCAATTACCCGATAAAGATCTATTGCGTCAGTTAAATGCTCAGTACCCCATGTTATCGATTGAGTGTTTATCTTTTCATGCCTCAAAGGGCAAAGAGGCCGACTATGTGGTAATACTGGGGCTGACTCAAGGTATACACGGATTTCCATCACAGAAAATAACCCCACCTTTACTCGACGCTTTCTTGCCCCAAGCTGAAGCTTTTCAATTTGCCGAAGAGCGACGCTTGTTTTATGTCGCACTGACTCGAGCTAAGCATCGTGTTTATGTATTAGCGGATATGACCAATGTCAGTCCCTTTGTGGTTGAGCTTATTCAGCAACCCTATAACGTTGAACTGAATGAATTCAGTACTTCATTGGTACAAACGTTATTTGAGCAAATTAAATGTGCTCGATGTACGACTGGCACATTAACAGCGCGAACTGGCAAGTTTTCATCATTTTTCTCATGCTCGCATTTTCCTTTGTGCGATCACCAAGAAGCGGGGTGTGACCTCTGTGGTAGCCCGATGACGCGCAAGCGCACTAATGGTTTTGCTGTTTGCTTAGATGAACATTGTGGTCACATAGCACCGCTGTGTAACCTCTGTGGCGCAGACATGAGCTTAAGAGAAAGTGCTCGAGGAACTTTTTGGGGGTGTAAAAATTATCGCGGTAACAGCTTGCCTAGTTGTAGCAATACCATTGATACAGCGACAATATCCTTTAAAAGCAAACCACATCAAAAACTCAAGCAACCACGTGATACAACACTGCCTAAGCCGCGGCAAAAGGTGTAAGTACAACTATTATTGTGGGTAAATGATCTGGTAAAGGACCGTTAAGTCTCCATTGCGGTAAAGGTATATCACATTGGATTTTTTATACCTATTTCACTGCACCTGTATAGATTTAGCCGCTTTATATACATATGGGCATGGTCTTAAATGAAGGTTAAAGATGTCGATGCCATCGACATTAGTAAATCAATGTCGCATTACATGTCGATAAATTAAGGTTTTATAAACATGTTTTCACTTAATATAATCGATGATAGTTTGGTCATAATGATATCGATCATATCTAGTGTAGCTCTCTAGCTTGTTAGTCAGTAATCATCTTGTGACTGACTATGAATGAAATTAATAAAACAAAAAGGGCTTGTCATCACTGATAAGCCCTTTTCATTACAATTAATTATGAACGAGCTATTAGTCCATGTTGAATTCATTGAGACATTTATGCTTTACGAAAAAACGTTACGGGCGTTATAAACCAATAGAACTTTCTGATGCTAAAGGATTAGGTGTCCGAATCTCCAGGAAAATGCTGGAATATGTGGAGTAGGCCACATCATAGAGGCAAGCGAAATAGCGAGTTTGTGTTCAAATCTACCAGCACGAATTTCTGCCGTAAACTGTAAAAGCTCTGCAAAAATGCAGAGCTTTATTTCGATTACATGTAGTTAATAAGTAAGCTTTTTATGGACAGCTAGCTATACCAATATCGACCCACACAGCAGCCATACCAGGAATATCACCTTTGGTCCAATAACTGGCTTGCCATTGACGGCCGTTATAACTGGTCGTAGCGCCACCGCTATAGGCAATGGTAGCATCCCAACCTAACTCAACTTCACTTATTAGCTGCCATTGATCCGCAGTGCGGGAAGGCTTATTGCCTTGAGTCCAGTACTTAGCTTTCCAAACTAAACTACTGTAGCTAAGGGTATCACCCGTGTTGTAAACCACGTTGGCTTGCCAAGTAGGATATTGATCCGCATTAGGGTCGGTTGCATCACAGCCCCCACCGATTACCTTAGGTGTGACTGTCAATGTGGTTGAGCCATTGGCATCTAAAGCACCATCAGAAACTAACACGCTTAATAAGTAGCTCGTCGACTCTGTGACATTGGCACCTGTGACGATTAGCGTGGCACTATTTTGTCCTGTTGCAGAAACATCTGCTGGCACTGTCCAGTTGTAAGTGAGTGCATCACCATCGGCATCAGAGGCATTGGCTACAATACTGACAGACTTACCGGCTTCGACAATGGCTGTCGCAGCCACACTCACGACTGGGGCTTGGTTAGGCGCATCCGCCTTATTCGTTAAAAGGACTGAATCTGTTGCCGATGCACTTTGAGGATCCGTTACTTGAAGGCTAAAACCATAGACGACATCGGTCAGAGTGGCTTCTAATGGGATAATGACATTGGCCATATCCGCGTTAGCGAGAGTTATCGTTGGGCCGGATACTTGTGTCCAAAGATACGTTAGGGCGCCATTTTCAGGATCACGTGAACCATTGCCATTGAGAGTTACATCGGCAGGGCCAGTTACTGATATGTCTGCTCCAGCATTGGCAATAGGGGCTTTATTCACCGGTGGCGTAGTGCCTTCACCGTGGCCAAGACCTTCGTGCATCGCATTAAGAATATCGCCATTATCAGCATCAATTTCCCAGGCGAATAGTCCTCCAAGTTGATTTGATAACACATATTGGCCTTTGGCTTTTACCGAACGAGGATCGTCAAAGGTAATCAAATCGCCTGTCGTTGGGTTAAACACTGACGGTGCTTCGGCGGTTTCATCGTAGTTATAAGTCCAACCGCTCCCCATGTACTCATTCACGATCTGGCGATAATCCACCACGCCATCTTCCCATGTGCCTTTTACTTTACCGGTGGCCGTACCCGTGAATGGATTATTGCCAGTGTAGCCATTAACGCCAGTCCAACCACGGCCATACATAGCCGCACCGACCACAATTTTACCAGGCGTAACACCTTGCGCTAAAAGGTTTTTCACCCCTTTGTCTGTGGTGTAGCGGGTATCAGGATCCCAACTGGCTTCATACAAATTGGTTTGATGGCCAAGTTCGGTATTGGTCCAGCCGCCGTTGAAGTCGTAGCTCATTAAAAAGATGTAATCCATGTATTGCTGGGCAGCTTGATAATCAACTTTGGCAATTTTATCGTCACCAGCGCTAATGGCTGAGGTCAGTTCATAACTTCGTCCCGTTTCAGCGCTTAACTCATCTAACATGGCCCGCAGTTCTCGCATCAAAATGACATAGGTTTCGCCATCATTAGCATTACCTAAACTTGGGTTTGCACCGCTCCCCCCGGGGAACTCCCAATCAATGTCTACACCATCGAAAAATTTCCACGTTTGTAAGAATTCTTTAACTGATGCCACAAAAACATCACGCTTGGTTTTATCTCCTAGAAAATAGAATGGATCGGATAATGTCCAGCCGCCAACAGAAGGCAAAATTTTCAAATCAGGATAAGCTTGCTTAAGTGCCATCAATTGGCCGAAATTGCCTTTATAAGGATCAGAAAAATCACTCACACCAGCCTGAGGCATTTGGACCGCCGCCCAAGGATCGTGGATAGCGACTTTAAAGTCAGCACGGCCACTACAGGCACGTTGCAGCGCTTGGAAACTGCCGTCGATTTCTTTCAAGCTGTCGTTGATACCATCCCCGCCGCATATTGGGATAAAACCATATAAAATATGAGTTAAATTTTGTGCAGGGATCTTATCGACCGCGAATTTTCGGCCGTACACCCCCCATTCAACAAAGTAACTGCCGACCACTTTGCCTGATTTATTGGCATAGGGACGGTTGTTTTCTTTAAGCGGAGCATTGAGTGGCACTAAGTGGCTGCCATCTGTATCTGCGACCATAATTTCTTTGGCATCGCTCGCCGTACAACCATCGCTGTTACACAGCTGAACTTGCATTTGATAGCGGCCACCTTGCTGTACCTTGAAACTTGCAGAGCCAGACGCACTCGAAGGGCCTTCCCATACCGCATTACCATCAAGCAGTACTTTCGCCACAGTGCCAACATCACCACTCCAAAGATTCCAGTTTACTGATACATCCGCTGCATCTTTGACTTTCACTAATAGGTTGTAGGCTGTTGCGGCTTGATCAACCTCGATGATAGCAAATTTTGTTTCACCCCAACCAATAGTGGGTTTACCCGGAGTGGCAGCGATAACATGTGCAGATAACGAAGATGAAATAATCAACGCTAATGTTGAAATACGTGTATTAAACATGAGACTTCCCTATTGAATTATTTAAACCAATAAGGCAAAAAACGCGAACAGGACAGCTGTTCTTTCTAAAACTCATGCGTCAAAAATGCATGAAGAAGGATCCCTGTGGTGTCCCCGCTATCATAGGTACTAAATTCCCCTTAGACCGGAGGCTTTGCGTCCCAATCTTTCAATTGGTTTGCCTTTCTCAAACAAGTGACAGCGTTGTCATTTGTTTCATTAGCATAGTCTTAACTTTTATAAAAATGCAATGAAATAATCCGATTAAGATAAATATTTTTATATGTGATGTTTTTTTGACAATGATGAAAATCAAATGCTTCTGTTTATTTTTAGTTAAGGATTTGTAATTAATGAAGTATTTTTTGGTTGAAAATCAAGGTGTCAAAAAATAAGAAAAATACTTAAGCGTTAAACATTAAGTGTTAGGGTTACCATCTAGCAACTGTTGCCACTTTTTATCATCTGCGAGTTTTATTTTATTTGAAAAGGTTGGGCTATTGAAGAGCGTTAGCCTTAGTTCAAATTCATTAAGAAATTCATCAAGGTTGAGATCAGCGATGCATTCATCATGATTGAGAACTCATTAGGCTATTTAGGATGTTGCGAGTTTTTGATTTTGGGTGGATCAGGAGTATGAGTTTTTATTTACGTTACTTTGTAAGGAATTTACTCAGGGTACATATGAAGGTACATATAAGCAAAACGGGCTTATCATTACTGATAAGCCCGTTTCATTACAATCACTTAGACGCTAGGTCTTAGTTCATGCCGTATTTCTTTAATTTCTTACGTAAAGTACCACGGTTGATACCTAACATATTAGCAGCGCGCGTTTGGTTGCCACGAGTGTGTTGCATGATGATGTCTAGTAAAGGTGCTTCAACTTCGCACAATACCATTTCATATACTTCAGAAGCTTCCTGACCGTCTAACTGAGAGAAGAAGTTAGTCACGGCACGTTTTACTGCGTCACGTAATAACTGCGGCTTGATAGTGCCGTTTGCTGTTTCGATTTTGCCTACGGTAAGCTGGTGAACTTCTGTGTTAGTTGTCTGATCAAACATTCTATTCTGCTCTTTATTAAATTCTAAACTAATTCATCAAAATAACATTCTACGAGGGAATGTTGCTGGGCAGCGGTTTCAAGCCGATTGAAGTCAGCACGAAATTGGCGCTGTTCCTCATGGTTTAGGTACCACCCGACATGCTTTCTAGCAAATCGGACACCTTTGTATTCGCCATATAAGTCATAAAGTTTATTAAGGTGTTCAAGCATCACAGTGCGTTGCTCTTCTGCCTTAATTGGCGCTAACTTTTTACCTGTTTCCAAGTAATATAGGATTTCTTTAAAAATCCATGGCCTTCCTTGTGCACCTCTTCCAATCATCAGGGCGTCAACGCCAGTGTAGTCAAGCACAAACTTGGCCTTCTCTGGTGTGTCGATGTCCCCGTTGGCGACAACAGGAATTGAGACAGTCTGCTTAATTGCTTTAATGGTGTCGTACTCAGCAAAGCCTTTGTACATGCATTGTCTGGTTCGGCCGTGAACGGCGAGCGAGACAATGCCACAATCTTCAGCAATTTGGGCTATTTCAACACCATTACGATGTTCAGGCTCCCAACCTGTGCGGATCTTTAACGTTACTGGCACATCTACTGCAGCAACCACGGCTTGTAAAATCTCTTTTACTAAGCTTGGGCTTTGCATTAGCGCTGAACCCGCAAACTTTTTATTCACTTTCTTTGCTGGACAACCCATATTGATATCAATGATATGCGCACCTTGTTCAACGTTGAACTTGGCAGCGTTAGCCATTAAATCAGGGTCTGCACCTGCTATTTGTACGGAGCGTATACCTTCTTCACCAGAATGCATCATGCGCTGGCGGCTTTTATCGCTATCCCAAACCTCAGGATTAGATGAAAGCATTTCTGATACGGCTAAAGCTGCGCCATAGCGTAAGCAGAGATTTCGGAAGGCCTGATCGGTGACACCTGCCATTGGTGCCACAATCAGCTGATTTGACAGTTGATACGGGCCAATTTGCATTGCGAACTTCACCTTGCTCTCCAAAGGGGCGCTATAGTAGCCCTTTTTTACGCTTGTGAAAAGGTCAATAAATGACCTAAATGCAACTTTTTTGCTTGACTTTTATTAGCCGTCACATCTTTGACTAATAAATGGCAAATTTCGGTTATTTTTGAGCACTGGTGCGAGTTGCAGAGAGACTTTTTCCTGTATACAAGTGTCAATAAACAATGTTAATAACCTGTAAACTAGGATGGATGCACTCAATTAGCTCAAAATATAGCCCATAATTGAGTGCATTTTAGGCTTGCGAGTAGACTACTTACGCACCCCTGTTAAGCGGCTCCAGTCTTCTTTGTTGCTAACCGGATCCATGACGAACCATTGGCTGTAAAAGTCGGATACTTCTTGTGCTTGTTCTTGTAATAAACCCGATAGTGCCAGTTTACCGCCCACACGTACTTTTTCTGCTATCAATGGCGCGAGTTCTTTTAACGGGCCAGCAAGAATATTGGCGACTAATACGTCTGCTTGTAAGTTGGCAGGTTGATCTTCTGGTAAGTATAAAGCCAGTTGATCGACGACATCGTTCCGTTCTGCATTGGCTTTTGAGGCGTCAATAGCTTGATAGTCAATATCAACACCCGTGACTTTCTTAGCTCCGAGTTTAATTGCTGCAATGGCCAAAATGCCTGAACCACAACCAAAGTCGATAACTTCTTGGTTTGATAAATCTAGGCTGTCTAACCATTCTAAACACAAGGCCGTAGTAGGGTGGGTGCCAGTACCAAAGGCTAAACCAGGATCGAGAATAACGTTAACCGCGGTCGGGTCAGGAATTTCACGCCAGCTTGGGCATATCCATAAGCGTTGACCAAATTGGATTGGGTGAAAGCTGTCCATCCACTCGCGGATCCAGTCTTTGTCTTCGACTTGTTCAATTTTATGAGTAAAACCTTTACCCAGAAATGGCATAGATTCTAAAAACTCTATGGTTGGCGCTAAGTCTGTGCCTGCATCAAATAATGCAATCATAACAGTGTCTTGCCACAGCGGTGTTTCACCAAGCTTGGGTTCAAAAATAGGTTCATCTTGGCCATCTTCGTAAGTGATGGAAAGCGAGCCTTGATCCATTAATAAGTCGCCAAGCATGTCGGCATTATCGCGATGAGTGTGAATACGTAATTGGATCCAAGCCATGGGGTTTTCCTAACTGTGGTAAAAGTAGTATCAAATTGGCGCTTATTATACCCAAGTTATTTTAAGATGCTCGTTTAGGTGAGAGTTTATTGGTTATTAGCTCGGTGAAGAGGGATCCTTCACGGCCGTGTTTAGATAAAAAAACGCGCTGGATGCAAAACATGCAGCGCGATTAAGTGATGAGGTACTGCGGATTAACGAAGCAGAGCGTTAAGCTACAAATCCTTCCAGGACTATTTTCCCGACACTCGTGTTAGTTTCTATTTGCTGGTGGGCACGGGTCAAGTTAGCGGCATTGATGTGACCATAATGTTCGCCCAGAGTGCTTTTTATCGTGCCGGCATCAATGAGTTGGCTCACTTCATTGAGTAAGTGGTGTTGGGCAATCATATCGTCGGTAGCGAACATGCTACGGGTAAACATTAA
The DNA here is from genome assembly GCF_014163775.1 of Shewanella sp. SR43-8. Taxonomy (NCBI): domain Bacteria; kingdom Pseudomonadati; phylum Pseudomonadota; class Gammaproteobacteria; order Alteromonadales; family Shewanellaceae; genus Shewanella; species Shewanella sp. SR43-8. The sequence goes on from NZ_JACJDX010000011.1 coordinate 25,127, forward strand.
TTCCCAATGCAGTGAAATGCTTTTTAGTTTTAGCTTCATAATGTCGATTGGTTGTAGGGGATCGTCAATTAAGGCTATTTTGCCCTGTGGCTGAAGCGATGCGACGATTTCGTCAAAGTGACTGTCGGTGTGATTTAAACTGATAACATGGGTCACGTTATCAAAACCGGCATTATTTAACTCAGTTGATAAGGGTTTACTGTGGTCGATCACAACATCGGCTCCTAAGCTCAGAACCCAATCGCGGCTTTGCTGACGAGAGGCTGTAGCAATCACTTTAGCGCCAGTAAGTTTAGCTGCCAATTGCACTAAAATAGACCCGACACCACCGGCTGCACCTATAATCATAATCCGCGCATCTGTTGCGCTGCCATCTTTAGGTAAGCCCAAGCGATCAAATAAAATTTCCCATGCGGTAATGGTGGTTAACGGTAATGCTGCCGCTTGTGCATCTGTTAATGATTGCGGTTTATGACCCACTATCCGTTCGTCAACCAACTGATATTCGGCGTTGCTTCCTTGGCGAGTAATGTCACCTGCATACCATACTTTATCGCCAACTTTGAATAAACTGACCTGATCACCAATGGCTTTGACGGTACCCACTGCATCATAACCAATGATGTTAGGCTGGCCTTCTGCAGGCTGTCTTGCTTGACGAACTTTTGCATCTACAGGGTTAACGGCTATGGCTTGTACTTCAATTAATAAGTCATGCCCAGTGGCCACTGGCGTTGCAATTTCAATATCTTGAAGTGCATTTATCGCATCAATATTGCCTGCTTGATAGTATCCAATCGCTTTCATTGTGACTCCTTGAGTGGTGAAGAGTGTCAGTTATGCTGAGTTTATACGTGCTGAATGCTAGGTTTTGGTTATTGTGGCCTAATTTATTGTTAAAATTAACAGGGTAATATTTGTATCTTTACCAAATTATTTTTGGTAAAGATGAGGCTGACACAAGCAAAATAACCGAGTATTTACGCTGGGATGACAGATGTTAATTAACGATTTAAGCTTGTTTGTTAGGGTGGCTGATTGTGGCAGCATTGCAGGCGCTGCAGTTGAGTTAGATATTTCAGCTGCCGCCGCGAGTGCCGGATTAAAGCGCTTGGAGAAACAATTAGATGCAGTGCTGTTTATTCGTACAACTAGAAGCTTACGGTTAACTGCGCAGGGTGAGCGTTACCTTATTCATTGTCGTGAAGCATTAGCTAGCTTGCTGTTAGGTGAGCAAGCATTGGCGAGTGAAAAAGGGACTATTTCGGGCGAGTTAACCGTTTCTGTATCATCGGATTTTGGCCGTAATGTGTTATTGCCATGGTTAGATGGCTTTTTAAATGATTATCCTAATTTGTCGATTAAGTTAGATATTGGCGACAATTTGAGTCATTTCTTACATGATAAAATTGATGTTGCTTTGCGTTATGGTCAGCCGCCTGATTCTAACCAAGTGGCATTTACGATTTGTAATACTCGACGTATTTTATGTGCTTCGCCTGGTTATATTGCGCAACATGGCATGCCAGAAACCTTGGCACAGTTAAGCCAACATAACTGTTTAATTTTTAAATTAGACCAACGTGATCATGATTTATGGTCGTTTAATCGAGATCAGCAACAATATAAAGTTCGTGTTAGTGGCAATCGTAGCAGTAACGATGCAGAAATTACCCGGCGTTGGGCAGTCGCGGGCCAAGGAATTGTATTTAAAGTGGCTCTTGATGTTGCTGATGATTTGAAAACCGGCAAGTTAGTACCGATACTTACCGACTATATTGGTGAGTCAGTTGCGCTAAACTTGATCTGTCCTGGTCGCGAGCATGTCACTCCGGTCATGTTGCTATTACGCGATAAGTTACGCCAACATTGCCAGCAATTATTACCGTAATGCTACTTTTTTAGGTAAAGCGTTCGATAGGTTTGAACTACCGAACACTCGTGCCGATATTTAGTTAACTATCAGTATTGTTTAGATTTTACTTTCTAGTTTGTGTGACCAGCTTCTAACTCCCGCTGATTAGTAGGTGAACATTATCACGGTTTGATGATTGTTCATTGCCGCTATTGAAAAACTCTTGTTATGGTCAATACTTGTTATTGTGCCTGACAGGATATGATGCTTTATGGCTGCGAATTTTTTGCAAGGGAAAGCCGACCGTGCGGTAAATACCGATAAAGGTTTTACTCACCCTCTTTGGGCTGCTCGTGCGGATAAACTACAAAGTCTATCTGGAGTGTTGCTGGGGCTCTTTCTGGTGCTGCATTTGCATTTTGAGTCGAGTATCTTGTTTGGCAAAGAAGCTTTCTACCAAGTAGCACAGTTTCTTGAGGGCGGAGTATTTAGTGAAACTGGCCATGGCTACCCTTTGGTGACCCAAATTTTTTCCTGCTTTATGTTATTGGTTGTGCTGATCCATGCGGTATTTGCCTTACGTCGTTTTCCGACTCAATTAGGTCAATGGCGCGCCTTACGAAATCAAATGCGTTTTTTACCCCATGAAGATACCAAAATTTGGTTTTGGCAAATGATCACGGGGTTTTTATTGTTCTTCCTCGTACCAACGCACTTATTCACCATGATAACCCATCCTGAAATAGGCCCACATCTTTCGGCTGAGCGGGTGTATCACTTCAATGCTTGGGCGTTATATATCCTGCTGTTACCGGCCGTTGCAGTGCATGGCGTATTTGGTTTATATCGCGTGGTGGTGAAATGGGGCTTGGTTGAGCAACGTTTTGCCATGCTCAAATTTGCTAAGGTGTTGTTAGCGTATTTAATGGTGTTAGGAGTGGCGAGTTTGCTGACTTATCTTTTGATTGGCCACTCGTTAGCGTTACCCGTAGTGCCATATATGTCGACCTTATAAGGAATTCGCATGAAAATTATCTATACCGACACCTTAGTGGTTGGCGCAGGGCTGGCAGGATTAAGAGTCGCGATAGCATCAAAAGAGCGCGGACTTGATACCTTAGTTTTATCGCTTATTCCTGCAAAACGTTCTCACTCTGTCGCTGCCCAAGGTGGTATGCAAGCCAGTTTAGCCAATACCATTAAAGGTGCTGGTGACGATGAAGATATACATTTTCAAGATACGGTAAAAGGTTCTGACTGGGGCTGCGATCAAACCGTGGCACGAATGTTTGCTCATTGCGCGCCTAAAGCGGTAAGAGAGTTGGCTCAGTGGGGCGTCCCCTGGACTCGAGTGACTAAAGGCGACAGACAAGTGATTGTTAACGCAAAAAAGGTCACTATTACTGAGGCTGAGGCTGCTCACGGATTAATTAACGCGCGTGACTTTGGAGGCACCCAAAAATGGCGCACTTGTTATACCGCAGATGGTACCGGTCATTCTTTGTTGTACGCTGTAGATAATAAGGCTATTTCGTTAGGTATTCCTGTGCACGAGCGCATGGAAGCATTAACCCTTATCCACGACGGCAAGCGCTGTCATGGGGTGATTGCTCGCTGCTTAATTAGCGGTGAACTGCGTGCTTATATCGCTAAATCGACCACCATTGCCACTGGTGGTTACGGACGGATTTATGCTGTGTCGACCAATGCCATGATTTGTGAAGGTATCGGCCAAGCGTTGGCGTTAGAGACTGGCGTCGCGACGCTGGGCAATATGGAAGCGGTACAGTTTCATCCTACGGCTATCGTACCGGTGGGGATTTTAACCACTGAAGGCTGTCGAGGAGACGGTGGTGTACTGCGCGATAAAGACGGTTACCGCTTTATGCCTGATTATGAGCCCGATAAAAAAGAGCTAGCTTCTCGCGATGTGGTCTCTCGCAGAATGACCGAGCATATCCGCAAAGGTAAGGGGGTCAATAGTCCTTATGGGCCGCATTTATGGCTAGATATAACCTTATTAGGTCAAAAGCACATCGAGACGAATCTGCGTGAAGTGAAAGAAATTTGTGAGAACTTTCTGGGCATCGATCCGGTAAAAGAGTGGATCCCGGTTAGGCCGACTCAGCATTATTCTATGGGGGGCATTCGGACTAAGGCGAACGGAGAAAGCCCGCAATTATCAGGATTGTTTAGTGTTGGAGAAGCCGCTTGCTGGGACATGCATGGCTTTAATCGGCTCGGCGGTAATTCTTTGGCGGAAACTGTGGTTGGCGGGATGATTATTGGTAAATATGTTGCTGATTTTGGTGAGCAAAATAGTTTGGTGATTGATACTGAATTAATTGCGCAGTTTGCGCAGCAGTTACAAACTGAAATAGATCAGTTAATTGACGGCGAAGGTACTGAAGACCCCTTTAAGCTTAAAGCTGTGATGCAAAAAATTATGATGGATTACGTGGGTATTTTTCGAAATGGGCCGGATCTTGAGCTGGCTGTTAATCAATTGTCTGAACTACTTGAACGTTCGAAAAATTTGGGCTTAAAGTGCAAAAAACGTCATGCCAACCCAGAATTAGTTGAGGCGTTAAGGATTAAACGGATGCTGAAAGTCGCGCTTACCGTTGCATGTGGAGCCCATGCTCGCACAGAAAGTCGTGGCGCCCATTCTCGTGAAGACTTTCCACAACGTAACGATAAAGACTGGTTAAACCGGACATTAACCAGTTGGCCAGATACCGATAGTTTTCGGCCCCAACTGCGCTATGAAGCGATTGATGTCATGCAAATGGAGTTACCGCCCGGGTATCGCGGTTATGGTATTGATAATGTTATTGCTCATCCTGATACGCAAAAACGTCAGCAACAGGTTGAAGCTATTTTGGCTGATCTAGATGAAAACACCGATAGGCATGTCAAGCAAGCGGCATTAATGCCTTTTGAGTTACCCGAAGAATATCAACCTGGAAATCAGCGATTAACTGATGTCATAGCGAATGCTTCGACGGGAGTAAAGTAACATGAGTCAAGCTCGTACGTTAACCTTCTCTATTTTTCGATATGACCCACAAGAGCCTGGTGATAAAGCGAAAATGGTCAGATACAGCCTCACTGAAACACCCGGAATGACGGTGTTTATCGCCTTAAATCAATTACGTGAAACTCAAGACCCATCGCTGCAATTTGACTTTGTTTGCCGTGCAGGTATTTGTGGCAGTTGTGCCATGGTGATCAATGGTAAACCGACTTTAGCTTGTCGAACCTTAACCGCTAATTATCCTGATGGGCATATTAAGCTCATGCCATTACCAGGATTTGAGCTGATTGGCGATTTATCGGTGAATACGGGCAAATTTATGCGCCAATTATCTGAGCGTTTAGCGCTGTGGTTGCATCCCAATACAGCTGATAATGATATTCATCGAATTGAAACACCGATGTCGCCAGAAGAAGCTACCAAACTTTATGAGTTAGAGCGATGTATAGAGTGCGGTGTGTGTGTCTCAGCTTGTGCCACTAAACAAATGCGTGAAACCTTTGTTGGCGCTGTGGGGATGATGAAAATTGCCCGTTTTGAATTAGACAGTCGTGATACTCGCAGTGCAGATGATTTTTATCATGTGATTGGTAATCAAGACGGTGTTTTTGGCTGCATGACATTATTAGGTTGCCAAGATACTTGCCCGAAAGATTTACCGCATATGCAACAAATTGCCTATTTACGTCGAAAAATGGCATCTGTTTAAGGCGGGAAGAGCGTTAATAAACGCTAGAATGATAACAGCGATAGAAAGCAGAAAGACTAGATGTTAGAGCGCTTGGCTGCTAGATGCTATACAAGCTAAGGCTTTAAAAGCAGTAACCAGCGCTAGAATGATAACCGGCGATAGCAAGCAAAAAGCCTAGAGGCTAGAGCGCTTCGCTGCTAGATGCTATACGAGCTAAAGCTTTAAAAGCGGGAACCAGCGCTAGAATCATAACCGGCGATAGCAACCCGAAAGCCTGGAAAGTAATACTTTTATCGCTGCGGTTCGGGCGAGTAGGATTGAGTCTTATCAAGATCTTTAGTCATAGGCTATTGAGACATAAAAAATGCCGCTAAATAAGCGGCATTTTTGCGATTATAGTGCGTGTCGGTAATAAATTACTTAGCGCGCTTCATTGCAGTGAAGAATTCTTCGTTAGTTTTGGTCATCGCCAATTTATCGATTAAGAATTCCATTGCTGAAACTTCATCCATTGGGTGTAAGATTTTACGTAAAATCCACATCTTCTGAAGTTCTTCCGGTGTCGTTAGTTTTTCTTCACGACGAGTACCAGAGCGGTTGAAGTCAATCGCTGGGAATACGCGTTTTTCAGCGGCTTTACGAGAAAGGTGTAACTCTTGGTTACCAGTACCTTTAAACTCTTCGTAAATCACTTCATCCATTTTCGAGCCTGTATCAACAAGCGCGGTAGCGATAATGGTCAAGCTGCCACCGTGTTCGATGTTACGTGCTGCACCAAAGAAACGCTTTGGACGATGCAGGGCGTTAGCATCGACACCACCGGTAAGCACTTTACCTGATGATGGGATAACCGTGTTATATGCACGAGCTAAACGAGTGATAGAGTCTAACAAAATCACCACGTCTTTTTTATGCTCAACAAGACGTTTTGCTTTCTCGATAACCATTTCGGCTACTTGAACGTGACGGCTGGCTGGTTCATCAAAGGTAGAAGCAATCACTTCACCTTTAACCATGCGTTGCATTTCGGTCACTTCTTCAGGACGTTCGTCAATCAGTAATACCATTAACACCACATCTGGGTTGTTGTAGGTAATACTTTGAGCAATGCTTTGAAGTAATAATGTTTTACCCGCTTTAGGCGGCGCAACAATCAAACCACGCTGACCTTTACCGATCGGTGAACATAGATCAAGGATTCGCGAGGTAATGTCTTCAGTAGAACCATTACCGCGTTCCATACGAAGACGTTCTTCAGCATGAAGTGGGGTTAAGTTTTCAAATAGGATTTTATTACGAGAGCTTTCTGGTTTATCGAAGTTAACTTCACTGACTTTCAATAGTGCGAAGTATCTTTCGCCTTCTTTTGGAGGTCTGATTTTACCAAAAATGCTGTCACCGGTTCGCATATTAAAGCGACGGATCTGGCTTGGTGAAACATAAATATCGTCAGGACCCGCAAGGTATGAGCCATCTGAACTTCTTAAAAATCCAAATCCATCTTGGAGGATTTCTAATACACCGCCACCGAAAATGTCTTCTCCGCTTTTAGCGTGAGCTTTCAAAATAGAGAAGATGATATCTTGTTTACGGGTACGAGCCATGTTTTCCAGATTCATACTTTCAGCAAGCGAAACTAGATCTGAAATTGGCGTGTCTTTTAATTCTGTTAAATTCATGTATGGGAGTCTTGTATTGCGCGACGAAGCTTACCGCAATCAATCAGTAAGGTTGAAAAGATATTTTTTGATTGATAAGCGAGAAGAGGTTAATTGAAAAAATCTGATGATTAAATTAGCACTTTATGTGTTGGCCGTCCAGAAATTTAGACTAAATAAAAACTAAAAATGGCACAAATTGTTTAAAACTTGTGCCATTTAACATTTTTAGCTACTTCTGATTAGATTTTAGCGTCAATGAATTCTTTTAGTTGCGTCTTTGATAATGCACCCACTTTGGTTGCTATCAACTCGCCAGCTTTGAATATTAACAATGTTGGAATGCCGCGCACGCCGTATTTAGCTGGTGAAACGCTGTTTTGGTCAACGTTAAGTTTTGCTACGGTCAGTTTGCCTGCATATTCTTCAGCAACGTCGTTGAGAATTGGAGCAATCATTTTACAAGGACCACACCACTCAGCCCAGAAGTCTACTAATACTGGTGTTTCAGACTTTATTACATCGTTTTCAAAGCTGTCATCGCTTAGGTATACAATTTTATCGCTCATGTTGTTCTCCAGATTTGGTTCCATTGCTAGTTTATTAATGGCTTACCATGTATATTGGGTCAGTTAAATAGCTTTTCAAGAGACCGTTTTAGTAATGTAGCTATTTCAAACGATCGAATCTTTTTTTGCAACCCCTACAGGTATGCTTGTGCTATGAGCCAAACACATTTATCGACCAAGAAATTCGCCGACTTCCCTTTAAAGCCCGAAGTACTAGCGGCGTTAAACGAGAACGGCTTTGAGTTTTGCACGCCCATTCAGGCGTTATCTTTACCAATATTACTTAATGCAAAAGACATTGCCGGACAAGCCCAAACCGGTACAGGTAAAACCATGGCCTTTTTAGTGGCCACGTTTAACCATTTATTAACCGTTGCTGCACCAGAGGGTCGCAAAGTAACAGAACCTCGCGCTATTATAATGGCGCCAACCCGTGAGTTAGCAATACAAATAGCCAAAGACGCTAATTTATTAGCGGCACATACCGGACTCAAAGTCGGTATTGTTTACGGTGGCGAAAGCTATGAAACTCAACGTGCAGTATTAGACAAAGGCGTTGATATTCTGATTGGTACCACAGGGCGTATTATTGATTATGTTCGTCAAGGTGTCATCAGTTTAAGCCACATTCAAGCAGTAGTGCTTGATGAAGCTGACCGTATGTTTGACCTTGGTTTCATTAAAGACATTCGCTTTTTATTCCGCAGAATGCCTGATGCTAAGTCACGCTTAAATATGTTGTTTTCTGCCACGCTTTCAATGAAAGTGCAGGAACTAGCTTATGATCATATGAACGACCCTGAAAAAGTTGAAATTGAACCATTAGAAAAAACCTCTAAAAATATCAAAGAGGAAATTTTCTATCCGTCAATGGAAGACAAGATGCGTTTATTACTGAGCTTAATCGAAGAAGATTGGCCAGATAAAGCGATTGTGTTTTCGAACACAAAACACAGCTGTGAAAAACTGTGGTCTTATTTAGAAGGTGATGGTCATCGAGTGGGTTTGTTAACTGGTGATGTTCCACAAAAGAAGCGTATTCGTATTCTTGAGCAATTTACCTCTGGTGATTTAGATTTATTAGTTGCAACAGATGTTGCCGCTCGTGGCTTGCATATTTCTGATGTGTCACACGTGTATAACTATGATTTACCAGATGATTGTGAAGATTATGTGCACCGTATTGGCCGTACAGGCCGCGCAGGACAAAAAGGCATTTCGGTGAGTTTTGCATGTGAAGAATATGCATTAAATCTTCCCGAAATTGAAACCTATATCAATCATTCAATTCCCGTATCTAATTACGATCGAGATGCACTATTGGATGATATTCCTGCACCGGTTCGTATTCACCGCAAGCCTGCGCCATCTCGCTCACGCGATGGTGCGAGTAAAGGTGCGCATCGTAGTGGCGGCAATACTTCGCGTCCTCCACGTCATAGGACCCGTAGACCATAGTCAATGCTAACAGTATCTCAACCCTATGCGGCGATAACATTAGGTTCTAACAGTTTTAATATGTTGGTGGCTAATTCGGTGGGAAATAAACCGATTGTTATCGCTAAATATAAGCGTAAAGTTCGCCTTGCCGAAGGTATAGGTGACGATGGCATGTTGTCTGAACATGTTATGCAGCGTGGTTTAGAATGCTTGGCCATGTTTGCCCAGATGTTAAAGCAACACCATATTAATAGTGCTAACGTTGCCGTATTTGCTACCGCGACATTGCGTGTTATTGGTAATGCCGATGAATTTCATCAACGTGCGATGCCTATTTTACAGCATCCCATTGAGGTTATTTCAGGGCTACGTGAAGCTGAACTTATTTATCAAGGCATGGTGGCCACCACTAAAGGTGAGGGGCGCCGGTTAGTGATAGATATTGGCGGCGCCAGTACCGAGTTTATTATTGGTGACGGTAGTAACGTGCTGTTTAAAACCAGCCTGCCAATGGGATGTGTGCTGTTTAATCAACGATTTTTTAGTCAAACACCACTACAAATCATCGATGTTGAACAGGCAATAGACTATGTTAATCATATTTTGGCTGAATGTCGGCTTCAGTTGCTCGACTTTGGTTGGCAAAGTGTTGTCGGCGCTTCTGGAGCTGTGCAATCAGTCGTATCTGTATTACAGCACAGACAACGCCCAGAAGTGATTACCCTTAAGATTTTGTATGCTTTTCGTGATGAAATATTATCGCAAGCAGATGCCAGGCTTAGTGGCATTAAGGGCTTAAATGCCGAACAAGCTCCTACATTTGCGGCGGGAGTGGCAATATTAATCGCGCTATTTGAAAGTCTTTCTATTAGTCGTTTACATCTTGCTGGTGGTGCACTTCGTGAAGGTGTATTACAACTGTTAGCCGATCGTATCGCCGCTAAAGCATCGATGTAGTGGCTGACATAAGCGCAATAAAAAATAGGTCGCCCATGGCGACCTTTTTTGATTATTTAAGTGATGACGATATTTGAGTTAAATAAGTCATTTACATCACTACTTTAAAATCTCAACTAAATCGGCTTCTAATGTGGCTTGCGGGCGTTCAACGATACGACCTAGCTCATTGCCTTGTTGTTTAACGATAAACGTTGGAATTCGGCTGAATGCGTATTTTGCCGCTAAACCTTCGGGATCCTGCTTGTTTCGGTCGACACCAATGTATTCAACCTCAATGTTGGGATTGGCTGCCGCTTCAATAATTCGCATAAAGTGCGGTGTTTCGCGATGGCAGTCTGGACACCAAGTGCCAATAATCACCACTATTTGTATCGGTTGTTTAATGGCTTTGAGTACATCGATGGCTTGCGCATCAACTTGATAATTAGTGAACCCTTCAGCATAGCCTGGTAATTGAGTTGTTAGAGTTTGTGGTTGGATTATGCCAGTTAAAATCACTTCTTGTTTCTCCTCGCTGCATGTTGCAATAAAGCCTTGTTGATCTTTTTCAAATGCGCATCCAGGATTTGCTGATGCGGCCATAGGCAACATTTGGGTACTGAAAAAGAGTGCGGTTGTGGCCAATAATGTTCGAACGTTATTGTGCATGATAATGTCTCGCTTAAGAAGAAAATACTGTACTTGAGTGTATTCAAGCATGCTTAATCAAGTCTGTTAAGAGGCGATAGCTTATGATGCAATGCTGATCACGATAATAGGAGGATTCACTTACTCAATAGGGTTAATGCTAGTGCAGAGTCTGGAGTATAAAATAAAAAGCCAACCCTGAATGGATTGGCTTAATACCTCAATAAGCGAGTTTTATTGGTTTTGCTCTTTAAGCCACTGGGCCGCGCGTTTAGCAAAGTAGGTTAAAATACCATCGGCACCAGCGCGTTTAAAGCAAAGTAACGACTCCATGACAATGGATTTTTCTGCAAGCCAACCGTTTTGGATAGCGGCCATGTGCATGGCGTATTCACCGCTGACTTGATAAGCAAAAGTCGGTACCGCTAATTCTGTTTTAACGCGGTGTACTATGTCTAGATATGGCATACCGGGCTTAACCATTACCATGTCGGCACCTTCTTGGATATCTAATGCCACTTCATGTAATGCTTCGTCGCTATTGGCAGGATCCATTTGATAACTGTGTTTATTGCCACCTTTTAGGTTGCTAGCCGATCCGACAGCATCACGAAATGGTCCATAATAGCTGGATGAATATTTAGCGGAATAAGCCATAATTTGGGTATTCACAAAGCCATTAGCTTCTAGAGCTTGGCGAATTGCGCCAATACGACCGTCCATCATGTCTGATGGCGCGACAATATCAGCACCTGCAGCAGCATGTGATAGCGCTTGTTTGACTAAAATGTCTGTAGTGATGTCATTGAGGATATAACCCGTATCATCAATGATACCGTCTTGCCCATGAGTCGTGTAAGGATCTAAGGCGACGTCAGTCATGATGCCAAGCTGTGGGAATGCTTGCTTTAATTCACGTACTGCACGTTGTACTAAACCATCAGGATTATAAGACTCTTCTGCAAGTAAGCTCTTTTTATCTGCCGGTGTTACCGGGAATAACGCGATAAGTGGAATACCAAGTTCAACCAGTTCAGCGGCCTCTTTTAATAATAGATCAACTGAAAAACGCTCGATACCCGGCATTGAAGCAATTTTCTCTGAACGTTGAAAACCTTCCAACACGAACATTGGATAAATCAGATCGTTAACGGTTAAAGTATTCTCAGACATTAAACGACGGCTAAATTCATGTTTACGCATGCGGCGCATTCTGCGCTGTGGAAAAGCACTGGTAATAATATTCAATTTCGACTCCTGGTTTAGATCGTGTCTGTTTCACGCTGGTAATAGCAGACTTGGTTTCGACCACTGCGTTTAGCTTGATACAGGGCTTTATCTGCTTGTTCTAGTAATAACATTGGATGCTCATCACTGTCGATAATGGTCTCACTAATACCAATGCTAACAGTAACGGGTATTATGTCTTCATTGTGTACTATGTTGAGTTCACTAACGGCTTGGCGAATTTGCTCTGCAACGAGCAGAGCACCTTCAATATCTGTGCAAGGCAAAATAATAGCAAATTCTTCACCACCAAAACGTGATACGAGATCCGTTGGACGTTTTACGTATTCAGACAGTGTGTTGGCTATTGCCCTTATGGTGTGGTCGCCACCAAGGTGTCCATATTTGTCATTAATATTTTTAAATTTATCGATATCAATCATTAGCAAAGACATTGGTGTTTGCTGACGACGGCTAATACGACCTTCAGCAATGAGACGGCGATCAAAAGCACTGCGGTTTTTTACCCCTGTCAGGCTATCGATAGTATTTTGCTCAGTGAGCTTTTGATTAACCTCACTCAGTTCGCGCAAGGTAATTTCTAACTCAAGGGTACGCTCTTGTACCATTTTTTCCAATTTTTCACTGTTCTCTGCTTCACTTCGAAGTGCTTCTTCGCGGGTTTCTCGCAATTTTTGTGCTTGTTCTAACGTGTGTTGCTGGATCTCAAATTTGGCTTTTCGTTCATCGTTATAGCGTAACGCAAGCACTGCAGCCATAGTAATAACTTCAAAGGTCAGCCCTAGCATTATGGGTATTTGCGGCGATATATTGGTAGAGAACAGGCCAAGATAAATGAGTCCTGTAACAATACAACCCAACATAAATCCCATACGGCCAATGGCGTATAAAGGGGCATTCCGTTGGCCGCCGAAGGCTTGGATCAATGAGAATGCCATCAAGATAGTACTGATTGTTAATACCACAAATACCAATACATACAGGGCAGAGCTGTAATTAATAAATGGCATGACAATCGTTAACCCAAAACTCAGTACTGCCATGATGCGGCATATACGTAACATTTTCAGATTATGATATTTAAGTTGTAAAACTTTTTCAGTAAACATCAATGAAAATCCCAGGGTTAAGGGGATAACAATAATGAAAATATACTGCTGCATAATGGGCCATTGAGGCCACAAATAGCGAAATGATACTCCGTGTATTGACGCCGAGAGTAACGTGAGCCCTAATACATAGCCGCTGTAATAACTGTAACTAAAAGATGCAGAAGCAAGGGCAATGAATAAACTGAACAAGCAAATCGCAAGTAGTACACCTATTTGCATGCCACTGAACAAGTTCTTGGTTTCGGTCAGTTGGGTAAGATCATTCGATGACCACAATATCAATGGTAAGCTGATGGTACCTTTATTATCGATTTTGAGATAAAAAGTATGGGTATCACCAGGTTCAAAGTTAACGGGATATAAAAAAATATTACTTTGTAATGGCCGTTGCTTAAACGGTAATGTATCTCCCATGACTTCAGTGCTGACCAGTTCCCCATTAATCAGGTGGTATATTTTAACGCTGTCGAGCAAAGGATTGTCTAAGGCAATAATGCGTGCAAGATGATCATTGGGCGTAAATATACTAAAACTCACCCAATAGTTTTTAACGCCTATTTTATAGGGTTGATCTGTGTTGAGCTTTTTCCAGCTATTTTCTGGCTGTTGTAATAATTGGCTTAGGGTTTCAATGTCGTTACTTTGATTGGCATATACCCAGTCTTGCAATTCAATTTTGGTGATGGAATTAGCGGTTAGCCGCAGCGGAGTAGGGTAAAGGGTATTAGACCAACTACTTTGGCTAATGAGCAGTAAAAAAAGTCCAACAATAATCCTAACATTATATTGATTGTACAGCGTCAAACAACGATATCTTATGCTCATAATGCGTCGTTACTCGTGTGTAGAACCATAGGTAGTTGGAAAAAATTACAACTGTTTTGGTAACATTGTTGCGCTAATAATATCGGCGACTGTTGACGTAAATTAGCCATATACTCAACAATATAAGGTAAGTATTGGGGTAGGTTCTTACTCGATTTTGGTTTAGGTCGCATGCTGCGCGGTAATAAATAGGGGCTATCTGTTTCTGCCATTATGCGATTATTGGGGATCAAAGGTACTAGTTTTGCTAAATCTTGGCCTCGGCGTTCATCACAAATCCACCCCGTAATACCAATATATAAATCTGTGTCTAGGCATTCAATCAACTCATCTCTGTTACCCGTAAAACAGTGAAGTAAAGCATTTGGAAGTTGAGTTCGATATTCATTTACTATGGCAATAAAGTCGCTGTGGGCTTCACGGCAATGCATTAAAACCGGCATATTGAGTTCACAAGCCAGTTCTAATTGGGCGGAAAATGCTTTTCTTTGGGCTGTACGCGGGGAGAAATCACGATTGTAATCAAGGCCACACTCACCAATCGCCACCACAGTATCTTGCTGCGCAAGTTGTGTTAAACGTGTTTTGCTGTGTTGATCCCAAGAGGATGCATGATGGGGATGAACACCGGTAGTACAGTAGAGTTGTTGCGGATATTGTTGGCAGGTTGATATGGCTTCAGTGCTTTCATCGAGATCGCTGCCAATAACAATTAACGGCGAAACATGGTGTTTCGCCGCATCATTAATAACAGTGTCAATATCGTGCTTAAGCCTTTCGCTAAGCAGATTGACAGCAATGTCGATGTATTGAGTCATGTCATCATAATCAAAGTAATCAGGTTACTTTAATCGTTTAACTCGAGTCGTCGCATTACGATCATCACTGCCTAATAAAAACGAGTTTAATGCACCCGTTTCAATGAATATGTGTTGACCCTTTTTGATTTTATAATACTTGGAGCTATTTTGTTTCCACACTTGGCCATTGTTCAATGTGATTATAAATGCGCCTAAAGCATCTTTTTTAACGCTAACAACCTCGGAGTAAATCTTACTGACTTCATCTTCTATTACTTTCTTTTGCAATCCAAAATCATCAACGCTTAATGCTTTTGGGCTGGCAACAACAGATGCTGCTGGAACTGTCGCGACTTCAGGTGCTATAGAATTGACAGGGCTTGCTGTAGCCATAATATGGGCACTGGGTTTAGCATTCGCCGCTAATGTGTCATAACAGGTCAATCGCGCCGTTTTGTCGGTTTTAGCGGCGCATATAGACAGCTGCTGACCAAGATTGGTATTGGCATATGCATTAGCTGACATCAATATGATCCCAGCAGCAATTAAACTTAAACGCATTGATTGTTCCTTATTATTATTTGCTTCTGAGCCTTAGAGACTTGTGCTATTGCCTAACTATCAGCTTGTTCGTTCTCTGGCTCATCATCTTCATTTTTACTGTAAAAACGTGCAGCGATTAGCCCACCTTCAAACAATAACAGCATTGGGATTGCTAGCATAGTCTGCGAGATAATATCTGGCGGTGTCAGTATCATACCAATAACAAAGGCGCCGACAACGATATAAGGACGTTTTTGACGTAACTCGTCAGGTGTAGTGACACCCGCCCAACAAAGTAAAACCACTGCTACTGGAATTTCAAAGGCTAAACCAAAAGCAAAAAACAGCTTTAAAATAAAACTCAAATAACTGCTGATATCAGTAGCGACTTGAACGCCTTCAGGAACTACGCTGGTAAAAAAGCCGAAAACAACCGGAAAAACGATGTAGTAAGCAAAGGCTATTCCAAGGTAAAACAGCAAGGTGCTACTAGCCAATAAGGGTACGACTAAGCGCTTTTCATGTTTGTATAACCCAGGGGCAACAAACGACCATACTTGATAAAGTACATAGGGAATGGCAATGAAAAATGCTAACACCAATGTTAGTTTAAATGGTGCAAAAAAGGGTGCAGCCACGTCGGTTGCAATCATGCTACCTGTTGCTGGCAGCGATCGCATTAATGGTAGGGCGATGTAGTGATAAATATCGTTGGCCCAATACACAATAGCAATAAATACCAGTAATACGCTGCCAATGGCTTTAAGCAATTTATTACGTAATTCAAGCAAATGGCTAATAAGCGGTTGCTGTTGCGACATGAATTATCCGTTTTATTTAGGGGTTGAGCTGCTTTCGCTAGTCACTTCTGATGACTTAGCTTCTGCGACAGGGGCCGAAGGTTCAGTTGGTTTTGCTGGAGTAACAGGTGATGTGTCTTCAACTTTGTAAGGTCGATTCACAGATGCAGCCGCTTTTTTTAACTGATCAATTGATTCTTGTAGCTCTGGCGATAAACCAGATAAGCCTTTGCTTTCCGCTTTTTTTAAATCAGCATGCAACTGATCAATTTTAAGCTCTTGTTCAAGTTCATCTTTGACAGAGTTAGCCATGCGCTTGAGTGCGCGGATCCAACCCGTTACTGAACGCACTGCAATCGGAAGTCTTTCGGGGCCGAGAACCACTAGCCCCAAAATACCGATCAGCAGCAGCTCCATAAAGCCGATACCGTCAAACATAATAAATTACGCCTGTTTATCTTTAGATTCAGGTTGCTTTTCGTCAGCCTGTTGCGAGGTCGCTGCTGTCTTGTCTTTATCTTCTAATGATTTACTTTCATCTTCTGGTGTCATGGCGTTTTTAAAGCCTTTTACTGCCCCGCCTAAATCACCGCCCAAAGAACGTAATTTTTTAGTTCCAAATAATAGAATGACAATTAACGCTACGATTAGAAGCTGCCAAATACTGATGCCGCCCATGAAGATTATCCTCTTTAAATAAAAAATGGTTTTTGTAAAAAAAATTAATTCAAAATCCACAATACCACCCAATTCTTTAAGTATTATGAACGTCTCATAAATTAGTGCTAGCTAAAATTTACGATTCTTTGGTCTAGATCGCCATCCTACCGCCCAAATTAATATACCAACACTAATACAGGTATACGCTGGCCATAGTGTAGCTATCTGAGTAAATAAAATTGTGCCACAGATCAATAATACAGCAGAAGTGATAAGTAGATAATTACTTTTGTGAGATTTTTGCTGATATTTTAAATACTTATCTAGCATCTGCTGTTGGGTGCCGAGTAATTTACGGCCTAATTTTAAGTTATCATAAATCAGTTCAGGAAATTCGGGGAGTTTATCGGCCCAAAACGGTGCATTGGATTTGACTTTTTTGAACATGGCTTTAGGGCCGACTTGCTCAGACATCCAGTTTTCTAGGAAGGGTTTTGCCGTTTGCCATAAATCTAATTGTGGATATAACTGGCGGCCTAAACCTTCAATATACAGTAAGGTTTTTTCCAATAATACCAGCTGTGGTTGCACCACAATATCAAAGTGGCGAGCTGTTCTAAACAGCTCCAGCAATACATGTCCAAATGAAATTTCATCAAGTGGTTTGTTAAACATGGGTTCGCATACTACTTTTACAGCTTGTTCAAAAGCAATGATATCTGTGTGTTCTGACACCCAGCCAGACTCAATATACAGCTGAGCAATCCGGTGATAGTCGCGATTAAAAAAAGCTAAAAAGTTTTCTGCAAGATAGCGCTTATCCACCTCGGTTAAGGTGCCCATAATGCCGCAGTCTAGGCCTATATAGAATGGGTCGTCTGGATGTTCACGACTAATAAAGATGTTACCCGGGTGCATATCGGCATGGAAAAAATTATCGCGAAATACTTGAGTAAAAAAGAGTTCTACGCCGCGTTCGGCAAGCAGTTTAAAGTTGGTTCCTTGTGCACGTAGCGCTTCGGTATCAGAAACTGGAATACCGTAAATACGTTCCATGACCATTAATCGTTGGTAGCTGTGTTCTTCGTATACAAATGGCACGTACAGCGAATTGGAATCAATAAAATTATTGCGCAGCTTGATGGCGTTAAGTGCTTCGAGTTTAAGGTTTAGCTCGCCCAAAATAGTGGTTTGATAATCTTCAATCACTTCAGCAGGGCGTAAACGATTACCTTCACCTAATATTGCTTCCAGGATATTGGCTGTTTGCGTCATTAACTGGAGATCAGCTAAAATTTGCTGCTCAACATTTGGGCGTAATACTTTAAGCACCACAGCTTTACCGTTAGATTTTAAGGTTGCGGTATGCACTTGTGAAATTGAGGCTGATGCTAATGGGGTATCGTTAAAATCATCAAAGTAGGTCGTGATGGGTGCACCCAGTTCAGCTTCGATTGCTTGGCGTGCTAAAGCGGAATCAAACGGCGGTACTCTGTCTTGCAGCATAGCCAATTGATAAGCCCATTCGTCGTCAAGTAAATCTCGACGAGTCGACAGCATCTGCCCTAGTTTGATGTACACAGGCCCTAAATCTTGCATCGCCATCTTTAAGCGTTCGGCAGGTGATTTATCTTTGTGTTTATTGCGGATCCAAAACAGACTATTACGCAGGATTGAGAAATACCAGGGCTTTTTGTGTCGAGGAATTAGGTCATCTAAGCCAAAATGTAAAATGGTTTTAATGACATGGTAACCACGCCTGATACTTGCAGTTGTCATTGAGTTATGTTTTCTCTTAATTGGGCTATTTTGGCTTCGATACTATCAGTTTGGCTAACGATCTCATCCAGATTATCACGAAAATGTAGCCATTCAATTTTATGCGGTGCCAGACGATATTCTTCAGTGGTTAACTGGCTGATGTGCGAGCGTGTTTTATGGATGACTTGCTTAATATCATGGCTAAATTGTTTGGCGCCAGAGACAATTTTATGTGTCGGAGCATCACCGATATAGCGTGATAATGGCTCGGCAAAATCAACATGAATGTGCTGTAAATAGTGGCTTAATGATTGTAATAATTGAATATCACCTTGCAAGCTGAGCTTATCTTGTTTGATGAGCTCAGTTAAGTTGGCACCTTCGGTAAGCTGATATAAAGTCGATATATCAGCGCGCACAGTTACCGCAACGTCACCTTCATAATGGCTAAGCACTTGAACTTGCTTAGCAAATACTAAGTAAATAGGCCAATTTAACTGGCTTAACTGGATACAAAATACTTTGCCGTGCAATGATTTTTGTCGCGCATAGTCACTTTTAGCCTGTGCTGGCAGTTGGTTAAAAGCGGTTTCTATCGCGGCACAAGTTAGCAAAGCAAAGTGATTAGGCATCATTAGAACTTATAACCTCTGTGCAATGCGACAACGCCGTCTGTCATATTGGTGTAGTCAACTTGCTCAAACCCAGCATCTATCATCATTTGCTTAAGGGTTTCTTGGTCTGGGTGCATACGAATAGATTCAGCTAGGTATTCGTAGCTGTCAGCATCTTTGGTGATTATCGCGCCCATTTTTGGCAATACTTTAAAGCTGTACATGTCGTACACTTTGCGCATTAACTCATGTTTTGGGGTAGAAAATTCCAATACTAAAAGTTTCCCACCCGGTTTTAAGACGCGCTTCATCGAGCGTAATGCGGCATCTTTATCGGTTACATTACGTAAACCAAACGCAATAGTAATGATATCAAAATGGTTATCTGGAAACGGCAGTGCTTCAGCGTTAGCTTGTACATAGCTGACGTTATTGACTATGCCTTTGTCGCGTAATTTAGTGCGACCCACTTTGAGCATAGAATCATTTATATCGGCAAGTACCACTTGGCCACGTTCGCCAACTAAATGAGAGAACTTAGCGGTTAAGTCACCTGTTCCACCGGCTAAATCCAGCACTTTCATACCTGGGCGAGCTGCAGCGACTTCAATAGTGTGACGCTTCCAAAAGCGATGAATACCAAAAGACATTACGTCATTCATAATGTCGTATTTTGCCGCGACGGAATGAAACACATCAGCGACTAAGTCTGCTTTTTTATCGGCTTCGACAGTTTTATATCCAAAATGAGTGTTTTTTGGTTCGCCTTCAGACATCGGTATATTCCTATAATGTGCGATTATTAATAGCAAGTGTATGCCATTGCGAATGATTGCTGAAATGTTGCGGTGTGAGAGTGTGACAACAATCAATTAGTTGTCTTGCTTTACACCTAATATACATTCCACATCAACTTGAACATAGCAATGATCTTCGCGCCAATTAGCCTCAATAAATATCCACTATTAGGGCTAAAAATTTGCACTGCATTAGAGCATAAAATTAGTGTTTAATGAATAGCTGCTACTGATTCTAATTGAGACAAGTTAGTCGTCCCTGAATATATGCATAGATTAGCTCGCTTAGACTTTGGCCTGCATCGCGATATCCCGCATCTATCCCTGCGTGATGACATGCTGGAGCGGCTTCGGCAAAATGAGCATAACGACATGAACAATGCTTAGCGATATAGTGCACATAATGACAGGCATCGAGGAGCGGAATACCGGCAAAGGTAGCCGCGCTGCTAGGCATATTGGCAATTGCATCGACATCAAGCTCTAATGCTACTGGCAGTTGAGTTTGATTTAATGATTTAGCGATCTGTTTTAATGCTGTTTCAAGTGACAGTTCACGCCGGATCCAAATTTGTTGAACACTGTTCCATGTAGCGCCAAACAAACTCAGTTGTTCTAGGGTTTGTTCGCTGTTTTTTAGCTCGTGCAATCCGAGGATATGATAATGGTCGAGGGCGCCATTAGCTGCCGCGTAACTGAACCCATTACCACTATGGCGGCCTTCACGCGGTCTAAAGTCACTGTGAGGATCAAGGTTTACCGCTGCAACGGGTAAGCCTGTAATAGCCTTAGTCGCCATCAATAATCCATAGGCATTGTTGTGGCCGCCGCCAATGACGATAGGTTCTAGCCCGGCTTGCATTACATCAATTATCGCAGTAATAACGATGTCATCTAATTGCGCAGTTGCATCACGTAATTGTTCAATACTCGCGGTTATGGGTAGCGAATGGTCAAGACTAATTTGCCCCAAAATGGCACATTCATTGCCATTAAGAAAGCGATTGGACTGTAAGTTTAACAACTGCTGCATGCTGGCGATAAAGGCATCATCCGCTCCACCCCGGCCTAAATTAGCCCTGGGTCCAACATCTTCTGCAATGGCGATAATGGCAAACTGTGCGCCAGCAGATTTAGCCTGTTGGGCATTTTGTGCTAATGACCATTGTGTCGATGCCAGATAAACTTGCTGACCGAGTTTTGTTTCATTAGGCCGCAAGGTTAATAAGCTATCGCAGTGCTGTTGGGTAAATGCACTAAACATGATGATTCTCCAAATTACCTGAAAGACAAGATTCAGAGTCTTATCATCGTTTTCAATTCGAGTTAAAAATACAATCTAATGACGCTGTCATTGTATGCATTTCTAGACCACGAAACAGGGCCGATGATGGACTCCAAAGGGCCAGTGTTTTTGGCCGACAGCTTGCGTTAACCATTCTAGATGGAGAATAACTAACCCATGAAAATGATTACTTTGTCTAACAACCAAGCTATTTTTGCTGAACTAAGCATATTCAGGTCGCTTAGGTATAGCCATAAAAAAACCAGCATAGCTGGTTTTTAAAGTAATCGTTTGCCAGCTTTTTACAAAGCGAAATCGGCTATGACGTCATTAATCGATATCTAATGGTTCTGGCGATAAAATAACACCGGTGTTATCGGCATAGATATGGTCACCAGGTAAGAAGGTTACGCCACCAAAATTAACTGGAATTTCGATTTCGCCTACTCCGTTACTTTCAGCTCCCACAGGAATTGAAGCAAGTGCCTGAATACCAATATCAAGTTCTTCAAGAGCATCAACATCGCGCACTGAACCGTAAATGAGAATACCTTCCCAGTTATTGGCAACAGCTAGTTCAGCTATTCTGGCATCAAGCAGAGCGCGTCTTAATGAGCCACCGCCATCTACAAGTAATACTTTACCTTCACCGTCTTCTTCTAAGGCTTCTGCAATCAGACCATTATCTTCAAAACACTTAATTGTACTGATTGAGCCACCGAAGGAGCTGCAACCACCGTAGTTACTGAACATTGGTTCAACGACATCGACTACATCTATATACATGTCGCAAAGTTCTGAGGTGTTGTATTCCATATTTAACTCCTGTTGGACAGCAAAGGTAAAATGCTGGGTAAAGCAAAGTTAAATGAATTATATGAGCTTTTTATGAAAATAAAAGCCTTATCAATCACCGGATTGTTATAAATCAACTTATGGTGTTACATATGCCTAAATATGCCATTGACCTAAATATAGAACAGGGATCAGATTTGGAAGTAATTTTCTTTCAAATTGAATGTATTAGTTGATATATGTTGATTTAGGTCATCCTAATACGTTTTTTAATTACATTTTTACTCAGCAGTTTGTTAGCATATTGGTAGATTAATTAATGTTAGTTTACAAAATAATGCTAGCTTTAGGGGCATGGAATCCTCGTTACGCTTACGGAAGGCAGAGAGCCTGATACAGAGGTTCTTATGGAAAATATCAATATTATTGAAATCTTAGGGTATGTTGCATCAGTTATGGTTGCCATTTCTCTGATGATGAAAGACATCATTTTACTAAGATGGTTAAATTTTACCGGTTGTGCTTTTTTTGTTGCTTATGGATATGCAATTGAAGCGTGGCCAGTGGCGGGCATGAATGCCTTTGTTGCATGTATTAATATTTATCACTTAGTGAAGATTTATCGTAATAAAGGTCAGCAGGCGCAAACGGCATAACGTTTGTCAAAGTAGGTTGACTCCACTTACGCTAAGCTTCTAAAAAATACCCCCGCATACTTGTATGCGGGGGTATTTTTATGGGAATTAATCATCTGCTATTGATTGTATTAGTTAGCTGCATAGTCCAACACACTTTGACGACGCTCATCTTGACTAGCGATGATCTAACATATCCCAGCAGACAGTTGATTCATTTCAGCTGTCACAAAACCTTAGGCTAACTGTCACCTCGCGTTCATTCCCTCACTCTATTATTCAGACTGTTAACAAATACATAACTTTAGTCAGACTAATATTAGCGCAATAATATTGCTGACGTTTGGCATGGAGGCAAACATGAAGATGAGTATCAGTCAGTTAGATAAATATTGTTTTTATTGGATTGTACAATTTAGCCGAGATAACGGCTTAAATGTGGCGGCTAAGCGTGTGTCAGCAACAGGAGATGGACATTATTATGCGTATCTATCTGTCGCATTATTATTTCTTCATCCAAATGGGCAGCATTTTTTTAATTTGGCACTTGGCAGTTTTGTCGTTGAATTTCCGTTGTATTTATTGTTGAAAAATACTATTCGACGTCATCGTCCATGTCATGCATTAGCCGGTTTTACGTCAAGTTATGAGCCTTCAGACAAATTTAGTTTACCTTCAGGGCATACCGCAGGTGCATTTTTGTTTGCTAGTGTCATCAATGTGGTTTTTCCTGCCTTGGCCCCAGTAGCCTTTGCCTGGGCGTGCTTTGTCGGCATTTCACGTATCTCTCTTGGAGTGCACTACCCTATGGATATTATTGCTGGAGCAGGGTTAGGGATCGCAAGCGTATTATTTGTTGAACAATTCATATTATAGCGACATATATGGTAATCCTTCATAGTGCCACAGCGTATGTGGTAACCAGTGTAGCGTCTTGCAATCTTAATTAATAAGCCGTCAAGGAAAGTGAGCTAACATGAAAATTTTGTACGGAGTTCAAGGCACTGGGAATGGCCATATTAGTCGTGCTCGTGTGATGTCTAAAGCGCTTAAGCAACAGAATATTGATGTTGATTTTTTATTCTCTGGTCGCGCACCCCAACATTATTTCGATATGCAATGCTTTGGCGATTATCAGACTCGAAGTGGTATGACATTCGTGACTGAAAGTGGCCGTGTTAATACTGCAAAAACGGTCATGTCCAATATGAAAACCTCAATCTTATCTGAGATAAAACAGTTAGATTTATCAGGTTATGATTTAGTGTTGAATGATTTTGAACCCGTGAGTGCCTGGGCTGCAAAGCAACAAAATGTTCCATCAATTGCCATTAGTCATCAGGCGGCATTACAATATCCAGTGCCTAAACAGGGTAATAGCTGGTTTAATGAGTATTTACTGAAACATTTTGCTCCAGTGGATATTGCTTTAGGCTGTCACTGGCATCACTTTGGCTTTCCTATTTTACCTCCTTTTGTTGAGGTCTCACCCAATGGCGGCGATCATAGTCATCAAATTCTGGTGTATTTACCGTTTGAGGATGCCGATAGCGTCGCTGAATTTTTAGCACCCTTTGATCAATACCACTTTTTTGTTTATCACAGTACACAACCTTTGAAACCGTTGTCGGATCACATTCATTGGCATGGCTTTGATCGCGATGGTTTTAAGCAGCACATGGCGCAGTGCGGTGGCGTTATGGGTAATGCTGGTTTTGAGTTAGCCAGTGAAGCGATGACATTAGGTAAGAAATTATTAGTTAAACCTCTACAGGGACAGTATGAGCAATCAGCCAATGTTGCAGCGTTACAATTACTCGCCGCCGCAGATAGTATGCAAACGTTAGATCCTGTGGTGCTGAAACGCTGGTTGAAAAGTCCATCACCTAAGCCTATCGCGTATCCGCAAATAGGAGATGCATTGGCTAAGTGGATAAAAATGGGGGATTGGCAGCAACCGCAAGAGTTATGTCAACAATTATGGTCACAAGTTGAGATACCTGAAAACTGGCGTAAGCGTCAATAATATTGGCAGTAATATAAACTTGTTATAGTAAAATTCCCACGGCATTTAAAAGTGCGTAAACGTCGCACTTTTAAGCAACCGTTCCACTTAAGGAAGGCGTTGGTATAGTAGTTCTATTAGCTCATCTTCTAATTCGAAACGTGACTCCATTGCTTGTGCCAAATGGGATAAATCGTTGTCGAGTTGATACAATACTTGCTCGTCTACCGCATCGGTATATTTATCATTAAAGTCTAATGCGATGTCAGTGCTTTCACTTATCATTGGCAATAAGCCGTTAGCGGTTTCTATACTGGCTTCACCAAACTTTTCACAGGCTTTAACAACATTGTTGTACACCTCAAAGTGGCCTTCCGAAACATAATCAACTAATTGAGCGCAAAACTGTTTTACTTGATCCATGCTAGGAAGTGATTTTTCGCTACGAGAATAGGGTGCTAAACCTGCAACGATAAAATATTGGATCAATAATTTACGGCGATGATTAATCCATTGGTCGATCAAATTATGAGAACCACCCCAGCGTTTCTCTGCTTTTTCTAATTTAGTTAGCATGTTTTCTCTCTAATTAGCCGTTTTTCTATAACAACTAATGTATTGGACAAAGTATATAACGATCAACTGTTTTATTTTATTTGCCTAGGAATAAGCCATTTTTGTGCAAAAGACATCAGATATTAAAACCACACTCATAAAAAACCCCGTGATGGGCATGCCATCACGGGGTAACTAAGTTTTCAAAGGCTCGATGTGTCGGGCTTCTTGATTGTTCTTGCTAGCGCACACTTTTTATACCAAACCCGATAACTCGACGCAACTTTTAATCCGATAAATTGCGATTTACACATCAGAGTTGTGCGTTTTGTGAGCACAAGGGCGGTTGTGCTAATAAAATCGCCAATAGATTTAGGATTAGCTCACATAAATTCGGCATCAGTGGTTACATTAATCGCGTAAGTGCTAAACTAACGCCCAGCAGAAATCATAACAGTCTAGGAACAAAGTCCACATGGCAGAATTAAAAAATGATCGTTATTTACGTGCGTTGCTAAAGCAGCCAGTCGATGTCACTCCAGTTTGGATGATGCGTCAAGCAGGCCGCTATTTACCTGAGTACAAAGAAGTTCGTGCCCAGGCTGGTGACTTTATGTCGTTATGTCGTAATGCGGAACTCGCTTGTGAAGTGACATTACAGCCATTACGTCGTTATGATTTAGATGCTGCGATTTTATTCTCAGATATCCTGACTGTGCCAGATGCAATGGGCCTAGGCTTGTACTTTGAAGCGGGTGAAGGTCCTCGTTTTGAGCGTCCAACTGACACAATTGATGCCATTAAAAAATTATCTATTCCTGATCCAGAAGACGAGCTAGGTTATGTAATGCGTGCTGTGAGCACCATTCGCCGTGAATTAAATGGTTCAGTGCCATTAATCGGTTTCTCTGGTTCACCTTGGACTTTAGCCACTTATATGGTTGAAGGTGGTTCAAGCAAAACCTTCGAAAAAATTAAGCGCATGGCCTATGCAGAACCTGCTGCATTGCACATGTTATTAGACAAGTTAGCAGACTCAGTAGTGTTATATCTTAATGCTCAGGTGGCTAATGGCGCACAATCGTTAATGATATTCGACTCGTGGGGCGGTGCATTATCGCATCACGCTTACCGTGAGTTCTCATTACGTTACATGCAAAAAATTGTTGATGGTTTAACCCGTTTTGCTGACGGCCGTAAAGTGCCTGTTACCTTGTTCACTAAGGGCGGCGGATTATGGTTAGAGTCTATGGCTGAAACCGGTTGTGATGCATTAGGTTTAGATTGGACTGTTGATATTGGTGATGCTCGTCGCCGCGTAGGTCATAAAGTGGCTTTACAAGGCAACATGGACCCATCAATGTTGTATGCTACGCCAGAGCGTATTCATCAAGAAGTTGATCAAATTCTAGCAAGTTACGGTGAAGGTACTGGCCATGTATTTAACTTAGGCCATGGCATTCATCAACATGTTGATCCTGAACATGCAGGTGCATTTATCAATTCTGTGCATGAGTTGTCTGGTAAATACCACAAGTAATTTAGTGGTACTGACTAACAAAAAAGCGAATCTTCGGATTCGCTTTTTTGTTGCTCGTTTTTTGTTTTTTAAATTTGAGCGGTTAATTTTTCTATTTTACGTCTTTCCGGTAATGCTTGTGAGCCGGAATCCAACTGTTTTTAATTATTTATGCTTTATTATATAGGTTTTATGGCCTACGGCCACTAACGTCGTGGCGCTTCACCCACACCAGACCAAGAGGAAACCAACGGCTGTTCCCTCTTGGATCTCCCTGCCGCCCCGCAACATTTTCGCTATTTACAAAACAAGAGCTGCGAAAAGTCGCCATGGGGATTGAGCCAGCTTTTGGCTTCATCTTTAACCGTCTTCGGCCTTATTCGAAAATGCTAACGCTTCCGATGGTACATCCTGTACCTTGAAAGCTAGCCAGACATCCATGTCTGGACTCACGCTATTTTCTTCAACAGCCTCAATGTATTGAATCCCGAAAGTGATAGAGCAAGAAACATAATGAAACTACAGTCTAGTAACGACCGTAATCGTAAATGAAAATTTATAAAATATTGAAATATATAATTAGAACAAAAAACTAGCTTTATTTGGGTATAAAAACGTAACGAAAAAATAAAGTGCATATAGCATCTTAAGTTAGAAAAGCATTACTGAATAATTTGAATTCGATATTTACCATACTGAACAAATAATTTTTGCATCGTAGAAATAACTCAAACGTATAAAGTTAATTAACAAAATAGTAAACGAATCTATTAATAGGAGTATTTTAAAATGGATGTAAAAGAGTTCGTGGCTGAAATATTGAAACAAGTTAGTGAAGCGGTTCAAGAGAATAAAACTACTTATAAAAAGTCCAAGTCTTTGGGAGCATAGACAAGTTACAGTCCATCAATATGTTCAGACATGATGATGGTTTTGTTACACACGTAGACTTTGACATCGCAGTAACAGAATCGACATCAAAAGATGGAGGAGCAAAATTAAGTATTGCGGGCGTAGGAAAAATAGGTGGAGATTTAAAACAAGGTACGGAAACAGTTAGTAGAGTGAAGTTTCGTGTGCCACTACAGCTGAAATAGTTAATCCGAATTAGGATTATTAGGATTGAGTGCTTACACCACAGTACAAACTCGTTGATTTCGAATTGTTTGTCTGTGTTTTGTTTATCTCTTACCTAGCATAAGCCATAAGGCTAAATCGCAGGTGTAGATGAGTCAGAGAGTATCCAAAACAGGGATGTTTTGGTTAAGCCCACATGGATGTGCTTGTGGCGTCTCGCTGAATTATCTGCACGATAGCCTGCTGCAGGCAATTAGTTAAAGTAAAGCTCAACGGTAGGTACAACTTGGTCAGTACCATTGAGGCCATGAATTAAATTGCTGATCATTTGCGATTCAAAAATGAGATTAACCCTGCGTAACCAAGCTCTATCTTAAATTCACTGCCTACACTCGGTTGGCTGTCTATTCCAATTATATTTCAATAAGCCTAATGACTGTCTGATGATGGTATCCAGACGCCGAGTTGTGGCATGCTTTGATTAGCGTTAAACGACAATGTGATTATCGCCAATTGTTTAAGAGCATCAAGGGTATACCTGCGGCAGAGTCGCGCACGAACAAGTATTTTTGACCATTGTGGAGTGCATTGATGATTTGACTTTGGCATCCGGCGGGAGTGTAACGCAGGGCATGATCGGCCAGTTTGTGAGCCTATTTTGCCATTTTCAAGAGAGGTAAACTCTAAAACTTTGTCTGTAGATGTTTGTTGGCCAATGTTTAAGCTGTCATGGATTTGGATGATCTAGTATAGGATCATAATCAAAGTTCTTTATTTAATTGCGACCCGTATGAATAAGGAGTCTCAACTAATTTTTGCCAATTTATTACAAAGGCTTAACATCGTAGCCGCTAATATAGGCGTGTGCTAAAGTGTGTTAACACTCACAATAATAAAATGAATATGATTAGAGAGCTTACTGCCACTGACTTTGACGCGGTGATCAACTTAGGTGAAATCGTCCACGGAAGTGGCTATATGGATTTGGCTGAACTAACAGCTATTTACCATAAAGGGATAAAAAAGGGCATTAATGCCAATTTTGTCGCACTTGAAAATGAACAACTTATTGGCTTTCGGTTAACGTATGCCGCAGGACAATGGCCGCAAGATCAATGGTGCACTGTTGATCGATGGGGCGTTGATTTTAATGATGTGTGTTATTTCAAATCAAACACCATTGCTGAATCTGGTCGCGGTCAAGGGCTTGGTGGTAAGTTGTTAGCAGCCTCTAAAGCGGCAGTCATGGCACAAGGCGCTAAGGCGGGAGTGAGTCATTTATGGCAGCAAAGCCCTAATAATGCTGCGGTGCGTTATTTTACCAAGGCAGGTGGTAAGCTGATCAAGCAACATCCTCAGCGCTGGCATCAACGTTATATGGGCGAAGATTATATTTGCGTATTATGTGGTGAAGATTGTCACTGCGTTGCCTGCGAAATGTTGCTGTTATTTTAATGTCTATTGTCTAAATCAATAATAAAAAAAGAAAACTAATATGTACGATCCGCTGATTAATTCTCACCCCAATAAGCAAAAGTTCGCCTCCAGTTATTGGGCAAGCACCCAAGCATTACCCGAGCCAACGGCACCATTATTGGGCCGCCAAAAAACTGATGTCGCCATTGTCGGGGGCGGCTATACCGGCTTATTAACGGCGTATTATTTAGCAACCGAATTCAATATTGATTGCCATGTACTTGAGGCCAACCAAGTCGGTTTTGGTGCCAGTGCCCGCAATGCTGGTTTTGTATTAAAAGGCTCGGGTCGTTTAGGTTATGCGGCAATGACTCAGCGTTGGGACTTAGCGACGACTAAGGGGATATATGATGAGTTTACTCAAGCAGTGGCTAGAGTTGATGGTCTGATAAAACAGCACAGTATTGCTTGTGAACCCCAAGAGGCGGGATACTTAAAAGTAGCGCATAATCCCAAGGCGCTAGTGTCGCTGCAAAATGCCGCCAATTATATTCAACAAAACCTAGCAAGTAACCAAGATTCAGGCGCTGAATTTATTTCAAGCCAAGACTTTCGGACGCAGTATTTAGATCATCATCAAGCTTTTGGTGCGCTTCGCCTAAAAGACGGTTTTGGGGTCAATCCGTTAAAGTTACTGCTCGGTTATAAAGCGATGGTGCAAGCTCAAGGGGTGACGATTTCTGAACAGTCGTGCGTGTTAGATTGGATTGAAGAGGGCGGTAAACATCGTCTGATCACCGACAGTGGGGAACTGGTTGCCAATAAAGTGATCATGGCTGGCAATGCTTATACACCTAAACGGTTTAATCACCGCGTAGACGATAAGTTTTTACCAATACTAAGCAATGTTATTGTGACCCAGCCGCTTACCGCTCAAGAGCTTACAGAAGCGGGTTTACATACTCATCAAGTGACCATGGATACCCGAATTTTAAAATACTATTACCGATTATTACCCGACAACCGTTTATTGTTTGGTGGCCGAGGCGCGGTGTGGGGTAAAGATGCTGCTAACCCTGTTTACGGCGAGCGTTTAAAAATGGCGTTAAATAAGTGCTTTCCAAGCTTAACTAATAAAACTATTGCCTATAATTGGACCGGGTGGATTGCTGCCGCAATGGATGATATGCCTCATGTGTACAGCAAAGGTGGTGTGGGGTATAGCCTAGGATATTGCGGTGCTGGAGTGTCTTTTAGTAGCCAAGCTGCGTATCGCTTAGCGCAAAGTATTGCCGGTGAAGCTTTGCCTAATCTACCCTTGTATCAGCAACCACTGCCGAGATTCCCCTTTACCCAAGCAAGGCGGCTTGGGCAATGGGGTTATTATCATTATGGCTGGTTAAAAGATCGCTTTGGTTAACCGACCACTTCACCTGTGCTGATTTTAGTTTCGTCTAATGGCTCGATTTTAAAATTAAAATAAGCATAAGAAGCGCTCACCAATGGGCAAACTAGGTTAAAAAAGGCGTAGGGTAGGTAAGCGATAGTTGCAACACCTAAGGTACTTGCCATAAATGCGCCACAGGTATTCCAAGGTACTAGTGGGCTGGTTACTGTTGCTGCATCTTCTAGTGTGCGGCTTAAATTAACTGCGGCTAATTTACGGCGAGTGTACTCTACTTTTAACATTCTGCCCGGCAGTACGATGGCAATGTATTGGTCTGCAGTAATGATGTTAGCGCCAATACACACTCCCAGAGTGGTAATGATCAAACTGGTGGTACCGCTTACTACAGTAAGAATGCTTTCTAAAATGCGGCTTAATAATCCGGTCACTTCCATCACGCCACCAAAGGCCATCGCACACAGTATGAGCCATACTGTCGTTACCATACTGCTCATGCCGCCGCGACTTAATAAGCTGTCTAATACCGCATCACCAGTGTTAGCAACATAGCCGTCAAACATGGCTATCCAGATACCTTTCACAAGAGCGACAATGGGCATCAAGGTGTCATCGTGTACAAAGGCTATCACGTTATCAAACTGAAATAGCGCTGCACATACCGCGCCTGCCAAGGTGCCTAATATGACCGTTGGAAATGCTGGCATTTTTCGGTTCGCTAAATATAACACCACTAATAATGGTATTAATAAATGCATTCCCGGATGATAAGTTTGATCCAGTAATGCCAGAGTATCGGTCAGTTGGTTTTCAATTGGTGCGGCATCTGCGGTCAGGCCTAAAAAGGTAAAACCAATAAGTGCAATGATAATGCTGGGTACAGTGGTCCACGTCATGTGGCGAATGTGGCTAAAAATATCTGTACCCGCAACGGCTGGAGCAAGGTTGGTGGTGTCTGACATTGGCGACATTTTGTCACCAAAATAAGCGCCACTGATAATAGCGCCAGCAGTGATATTAACATCTAATCCCATCGCTGAAGAAATTCCCACCAAGGCAATACCAAGCGTACCGGCTACTGTCCAAGAGCTACCAATACTCAGCGCGACTACTGCACACAGTAAGCAACAGGCGGTGTAAAAATAATCAGGGTTAAGGATTTGCATACCGTAATAAATCATCGTCGGTACTGTACCAGCGAGAATCCAGGTACCAATCAGTGACCCCACGCTGAATAAAATCAGCAATGCGCCTGTGGCTACGCCAATACTTTTTACAATACCGCGCTCCATTTGATTCCAGCTATAACCAT
Organism: Shewanella sp. SR43-8; assembly: GCF_014163775.1. NCBI lineage: Bacteria > Pseudomonadati > Pseudomonadota > Gammaproteobacteria > Alteromonadales > Shewanellaceae > Shewanella > Shewanella sp. SR43-8. Next base: position 57,128 of record NZ_JACJDX010000011.1, read on the forward strand.
TTTTATAACCGATAATCATCGCAATACACGCCGCCAGTACTAGGGCAATTTGGTTAGCGCCAGAGGAACTGTCTGATGAAAAAAGATACACTGCCGCCGCGAGCATAATAATTAGCGCAAAAACGGGGATAAGAGCATCGAATAAAGTAGGTTTTTTGTGCTCGGATGGAGATGGGTTTTGTGGCGCCGATTGAGACATAGTACTTCCCTTGTTGTTATTATTTTTGACCAATATCTCATTCGTGTGAGTTGGCTAAGTGTTATCGTAATAGGTTGGTAACTTATTCGTAACAGGTCCACATCCTGACATAAAAATACCTGTTAAGTCGAACATTGTTGGGCTTAACAGGTATTTTTATGATGGGGTTTTATTACGGTTAACTATGAGTGTGCTTGGTTAAGTACTTTGTGTGGTTATATATGTGATATATAAGGTTTGGTGTGAATAAATAGCCGCTGAGGATACCTGGTGTTACCAGACGTATCCTCATGGAAACGAAGAGCGTTAATAGAGCGATATGGGCAATACATCAGTATTGCTATGACACAGATTATTTATTTAAATGACTTATTATGGTCTTTTCAGCATCTGCTTTAGTCGCCTTTCCTTTGACTACATCGAGTTTTGCTGTCGCGCTGTGACCTGTCATGTCTTCTGCAATATGTAACCAATCAGGATGCCAATAAAAAGAGGTTCCTGACACGGTATTCCAATTGTGTACCCCTGACTTTTCACCTTGATAAATCAGGTCGCCGCTAGAAAATTTCATTTAATCCTCCAAAATCTTTATGAATAGGCTATCTAAAGTACAGAAGTTGAAAGAGCTGAAAGCTCATCACACTCCTTTGGACTTAGTAGATTGCGCCATGGGATAAGATGTTTTTGTGATCTAAATCAAAAAAATGGCTGATGATGGATAATCTAAACAGTAATTAATTTTTCGCACTACATTGTTAATAATGAAAAATCCCTGAGATGTTGCCATCACAGGGATTTTTATAATGGGCTAAATGATACTCGCTATTTAGCCTTTAGCTTGCTCACGAGCTATTGCGCGATAAGCAATATCGGTACGGAAATAGACATCATCCCAGTGGATGGTATTCACTAATGCGTAAGCCGCTTTTTGTGCTTCAGTGACGGTATTTCCTAATGCGGTAGCACATAACACGCGGCCACCATTCGTCACTGCATGGCCGTCTTTGATGCAGGTTCCTGCATGGAACACTTTCCCGTTAGTATCGCCAAGGGTTAAGCCGTCAATCACATCGCCTTTGTTATACGCGTCAGGATACCCGCCTGCAGCCATAACAACACCAACAGCCGCACGTGGGTCGAAGTCTGCAGTGACTTTGTCTAATTCGCCACGAGTTGCTGCTAAGCAAAGCTCCACAATATCAGACTGTAAACGCATCATGATCGGTTGGGTTTCAGGATCACCAAAACGGCAATTATACTCAAGCACTTTGGCGCTACCGTCTGGTGCAATCATTAGACCTGCGTATAAAAAGCCAGTATAGACATTACCTTCAGCCGCCATGCCATCAACCGTTGGGCGAATAACATTAGCGATAGTCCAGTCGTGTACAGCTTGTGTTACCACTGGAGCTGGTGAGTATGCACCCATGCCGCCAGTGTTAGGGCCGTAGTCGCCATTATCACGGGCTTTATGGTCTTGGCTGGTGGCCATAGCAAGAATATTTTTGCCGTCTACCATAACGATAAAGCTGGCTTCTTCACCTGTTAAAAATTCTTCAACCACCACGCGTGAACCAGCATCACCAAACTTATTGCCTGCTAGCATGTCATCAATGGCGGCATCAGCTTGGGCTTGATCTGCGGCGATAATCACCCCTTTACCCGCAGCCAAACCGTCGGCTTTAATCACAACTGGAAAGCCTGTTTTGCTCGTCAGTTCAGTCACGTACGCTTTAGCTAATGGAATGTCAGTAAAGTTTGAATACTCAGCTGTAGGAATATGATGACGGGCTAAAAAGTCTTTGGTGAAGGCTTTTGACGATTCAAGCTGCGCAGCACCTTTAGTTGGGCCAAAAATCGCTAAACCAGCGGCATTAAAAGCGTCAACGACACCTAACGATAATGGAACTTCTGGGCCGACAATTGTGATTGCAATAGCGTTATCTTGGGCAAAGGCGACTAAGGCGTCAATTTGCTCTACATCAATGGCAACGTTTTCTAATTTTGGTTCTAAGGCAGTACCGGCATTACCGGGTGCAACAAAAACTTTTTCAACTTGAGCAGACTGAGCGGCTTTCCAAGCTAGAGCATGTTCACGACCGCCGCCACCAATTATAAGTACCTGCATCTTTAATCCTTTTATAGCTGCGCTATGTTCTCTATTTCTGCTTCAAGCATGCCCACTTATCCTTATAAGCTGCGCGTGCTTTCATTGAACTAGAAAAAATAGCTATGCTCTAATTCGTTTAAACAAAATTTAAAAAGTATCGCTTGTTATCTACTTTTGCAAAAACATTTAGCAAAGCAAGATTGATAAGCGATACCCATATTTGCGTTTATTAGTGGCGGAAGTGGCGCATGCCAGTAAATACCATGGCCATACCGTGCTCGTCTGCTGCAGCGATGATTTCTTCATCGCGAATAGAACCACCCGGTTGGATAATGCAGCTAATACCAGCCGCGGCAGCGGCGTCGATACCATCGCGGAATGGGAAGAAGGCATCTGATGCCATTACTGAATTTTCAACCACTAGACCTTCATCGGCAGCTTTAATACCCGCTATTTTAGCTGAGTAAACGCGGCTCATTTGGCCTGCACCCACGCCGATCGTCATGCCATCTTTGGCGTAAACAATAGCATTCGATTTAACAAACTTAGCCACTTTCCAGCAGAACATTAAGTCTTTTAATTCTGCAGCAGTGGGTTGACGCTTAGATACCACTTTAACGTCGGCTAAGTCGACCATGCCTTGGTCGCGATCTTGTATTAATAAACCGCCATTAACGCGTTTGTAATCGAGCGTTGTGGTTTTGGTATTCCACTGGCCACATTCGAGTAAACGCACATTAGCTTTAGCGGCAATAATATCGCGAGCAGCTTGGCTCACTTTCGGGGCGATAATTACTTCAACAAACTGACGGTCAACAATCGCTTGCGCAGTGTCAGCATCTAACTCTTGGTTAAAGGCGATGATGCCACCAAACGCTGAGGTTGGGTCGGTTTTAAATGCGCGGTCATAAGCTTCTAACAAGTTAGCGCCTAATGCAACGCCACAAGGGTTAGCATGTTTAACGATAACGCAGGCAGGGCCTTCAAATTCTTTAACACACTCAAGGGCAGAGTCTGTGTCGGCGATATTATTGTAAGACAGTGCCTTACCTTGTAACTGAATCGCACTGGCAACAGAGGCTTCATCAATTTGGTTATCAACATAAAACGCCGCTTTTTGATGGCTGTTTTCACCGTAGCGTAAATCTTGCTTTTTAATGAACTGAGAATTAAACGTCCGTGGGAATGTTGAGTCGTCATGGCATTCGTCGTTACTGTGCGCCGGAACCATAGTGCCAAAGTAATTAGCAATCATACCGTCATAGGCGGCGGTATGTTCAAATGCGGCAATCGCTAGGTCAAAACGCGTTGCTAGCGTGGTGCTGCCGTTGTTAGCTTGCATTTCTGTAATGACGCGACTGTAATCTTTTGCATTAACCACAATCGTAGTGTCTTTGTGGTTTTTCGCGGTTGAACGCACCATGGTTGGGCCGCCAATGTCGATGTTCTCAACAGCGTCCGCTAAGGTACAACCTGGTTTTGCAACGGTTTCTGCAAATGGATACAAGTTAACTGCAACTAAGTCGATAGGCTTAATGGCGTTTTGTTCCATGACGATTTCGTCGATACCACGACGCGCTAAAATGCCGCCGTGAATTTTTGGATGTAAGGTTTTAACACGACCATCCATAATTTCTGGGTGACCTGTGTAGTCAGAAACTTCAATTACCGGGATGTTGTTGTCTGCAAGTAGTTTTGCAGTACCGCCCGTAGACAGGAGTTCGACACCTTGTGCATGCAGCGCTTGTGCAAACTCAAGGATTCCAGTTTTATCTGATACGCTTAATAGCGCGCGACGAATTGGTCTGACATTATTCATGTAGGTACAGGGTCCACTAGTTTGATTTTAAGGATCTTTCGTAAAACAGAATCAGGCTAAGTCTGCTTTACCAAAGTCCCTCATAGTGTTTTTACGATTGCTTAATACCTTCTAGGCCGACTGTGTTGTGATCAGGCGGACGTATTTTATCGTAATCCGCTTCTTTAAGGTGTTTTTTCTACGTGATTTCACAATATTGAAATAAGAACAAAGATACGCAAACATAATCATTAAACAACCCTTGACCTTGGATTAAACTCTAAGGTTTATACTCAGGTAAAATCTACACTAGATTGATGGCTTCATTATCTCAAGCGGCGGTGACGATATGTATCGAATAGGCGAACTTTCTGCCTTGTACGACATTAAGGCTGACACATTACGGTTTTACGAAAAACACGGCTTATTATCACCATCCAGCCGTTCAGATGCCGGTTATCGACTCTATAATAGTAGTGATTCCGAGCGACTTAAATTTATTTTACGTGCTAAAGCGGTTGGTTTTTCGCTTAATGAAATTGCCGATTTACTGTCTATTGAAGTGGACAAGTCAAACCGTGCATGTGCTGATGTTAAAGGCTTAGTCGATACTAAGCTTGAGCAAGTCGAAGCCAAGTTAGCTGAGCTACAACATTTTGCCACTTCACTGAAGAGTTTATCGAATACCTGCTGTGGCGGACCTGATAGTGCTGAGCATTGCTCAATACTTGAAGCGTTAGAGTCGTCAGACAAACACATTATTGCTAAAAAAGAACATCATCATTTTTCTCAACCAGGTCATAAGGATTAAGCATGTTATTGACCAATTTTCTGCACTTATTTTTAGAGTCTGCTCCGTGGTTGTTGCTGGGTCTAGTGCTTGCTGGGCTGTTAAAAGTATTTGTGCCTATGGTATGGATGCAAAAGCAACTCGGTGGCCATGGAATGAAAACCGTGGTGAAGGCGGCATTATTAGGCGCGCCTTTGCCTTTATGTTCCTGTGGTGTTATTCCTGCTGCAGTCGGTTTGCGTCGAGCTGGCGCCTCAAAAGCGGCGACCACCTCTTTTTTAGTGTCGACCCCAGAAACGGGCGTTGACTCTATTACCGTATCCTATGTTTTGCTCGGGCCTTTTATGGCTATTGTGCGTCCGATTGCGGCGATTACCAGTGCGATAGTGGCGGGGTTGTTAGTCGGCCGTGATGACGATGACGGTATTCCAGCATCAGCATCTGCAAAAGGGCAAGCGGCAACAGATGGCTTAACAAGTGCCAAAGCAGTTTCATCGTGTTGTGGCTCTAAATCAACGCCTAGCCCTGAAACAACATCAACACATCAAACCCCTGCTAGTACAATGCAAACTGCTAGCGTAAAAATGACGGCGATTAACTCAGCATCAGTTAAGCCTGAGTCTGTGTTGAGCCCGATGGCGCCAGCGCGTTCATTTTCAACCAATACTGCAGAAGCAAAGCAGAGTTGTTGTGCCTCTAAAGCCGCTGATAAACCCATTGAATCTGTACCCTCAAGCTGTTGCAGCGCGACAGTGAAAGATGAAGTAAAAGACGAAACGGTTACATCAAGCTGTTGCAGTAGTAAAATTGAGCCGCAAGCTGAAGTGGCAGCAACAAGCAGTTGTTGCGCCTCTAAAGCGCAAAGCCAGGCGCCAAGTGAAAGCAGCGATCAAGCCAGTTGCTGCGCTTCGACCCAAGATATGGCAACAGAATTGAAGCACAACAGCGTATTCAGCCGAGTGTTATCGGGTTTGCATTACGCCGCAACAGATTTAGTTAAAGACACAACTTTGTGGCTATTAGTCGGATTATTTTTCGCCGCCATCGTGCAGACTTATGTGCCGGCTGACTTTTTAGTTAAGTGGGGCGACGGTATTCTGGCGATGTTCGTGATGGTACTGGTGTCGATCCCGATGTACATCTGCGCCACTGCTTCAACCCCCATTGCTGCTGGTTTGTTATTGGCTGGGGTATCACCAGGTGCAGTATTGGTATTTATGATGGCGGGGCCTGCGACCAATATTGCCACTTTAGGTGTGGTGACTAAAGAGCTAGGTAAGCGCGCATTATATGGCTATCTTGGTGGCGTGATTGGTGTAGCGTTAGTATTTGGCATATTAGTCAATTATTTAGTCGATACCTTTGGTTTTGAAGTGATGCCGCAAATTGGCCAAGAGCATGCCTTACTACCTCAAGGCATCGTGGCTGTTTCTGGCATTGTGCTTGCGGTGTTAATGGCCAAAGTATTGTGGGACATGATCCCAAAAGGCCATAAAGAGAAGGGGTGTTGCTCGTGATCTGTTACGCCAAATAGGTTAACTAAAGTGAGTTAAGTACATAAAAAGCCAGTGATAAATATCACTGGCTTTTTATTAAGCTAAACATTGCTGGCCCACAATAAAGATAACAACTAGTAATAGCGCTAGTTAAAAATAGCATTGAGTTTTTCTGCCAATCTGATGCCTGCTTGCTGCAATCGCTGCTCGATAATTGGTTTACTGGTAAATACATAGTTAAAACGTAAATCGTCTTCACCTTGATAATTCTGTTCGAGCTGGTAAGCACCTTGCCTTAATGCTTTTGACTCATCTGCCCATTGGTAATAGCTTTGACCTATCCACTTTTGGCGTTGTTGCTCGTTAATACGCTTTAAAAAATCACTGTACTCTGTATAACTTAACTGCTGCTGTTCTATTAGTTTGCTGTCCCACACTGTATGCAAATTTGTAAGTTCGCCGAACCACTTCAGATTAACGGTATTGCCACCTTTATCATGGCTATGACCCACATGTAGTGGTTGGTGAATGTCGCCAACAAAATGTACGTAAAATGCCAATGCTTGCCATTTTTCTTGCTGGCTGGCTTTAGGGTTCGCTAATACTTTTTCAAAGCGTTGCAAACTTTCTATGATATCGCCATCAGGATTACGCTTAACGGTCTTCCATGTTTCATCGTCCTCAATTGAAATGTAATGCCATGGGGCAGCACGATTCCAGATCTTATCGGAGCGGATTTCATCTGCCCAAGTCGACATTTGTGCTAAGCCTTCGCCATCTGTCAGTTGGTTTATTTGCTGTTGAGCTGTTGGGGACAAATTGGCTTGAGCGATTTGGCCTATAATTCTGTGACCTAATTGACCAAATGCTTTGGCTGGGAGGCTGAATGTTAAGGTGAACAAAGCACAGCTCACCAGCAATAACATGTTATTCAGTAAAACAGACGATTTCATAAAAAATTTCCCATTCATTATTATTTCTAAAGCAAGAAGCGCGTCTTTAATGTGCCAGCATACGAGATGATTTTTATGTCGTGACACAGACTCGAGTCGCGACTATATAGCAACAATATGACATTTATGTGTTACTCCAAAGTTGTTTTTCTGTGGCTTTTTTCGTTTAAAAATGACATTAAAATGCAACATATCGACCTTAGACTTCGCCCTGAAGTTTTTGCTCTATTGATTTACCAAGCCCGATAAACGGGTAACTAAACATTAAAATATAAAAATATTCAGGGGTTTGAAATGTTGCTTAATCATAAGATGAGTCGTCTCGCGCTGGCGACATGTTTTGCTATGGGAATTGCTCTACCTGCAATGGCGGCCGATACCGCATCTGATATTCGTGGTCAGATTATAGGTCCTGCGGGTAATGCTGTGACTGATGCAAAAATTACTATTATCCACCAGCCAACCGGAACTGTTACTGAAGTTCCTGTGAGTGCCAACGGGCAGTTTACTGCCCGTGGTTTGCGTGTCGGTGGTCCTTATATTATCAAAGTTGATTCTGATGTGTTTGCTGACACAATTGAAGACAATGTCTACTTAGGATTAGGCGAAACATTCCGTTTCAACCGCACGCTAGAGGCCATTTCTGCTATGGAGCGTGTAGGTGTCGTTGGCAATGCGAGTTATTATCGAAGCGCCGGCAGTAACAGTGATTTTGGTGAGCAAGATATTGCTAATGCACCGGGTATTAGCCGTGATTTAAAAGATGTATTACGCCAAAACCCAATGGCTGTTGTGGGCACTGACGGTATTTCAATGAGCGTGGCAGGCATGAATCCACGTTTTAACACTTTCGTCGTCGATGGTATTTCTCAAAACGATGATTTTGGTCTTAATTCAAATGGCTATCCAACTCAGCGTTCACCTATTTCTATCGACGCAGTAGAGAGTGTTGCCCTAAACGTATCGCCTTATTCCGCTCGTAGTGGTGGCTTTACGGGCGCGCAAATTAACGCGGTCACTAAGTCTGGTACCAATGATTTATCTGGTACGGTTTTTTGGGAAACCACCAACGATAGTATGGCTGGTGATGGTAAAGACCAAGACTCTGGTGACACCTTAACCCAAGATTTTGAAGAAACCACATTTGGTGGCACGGTTGGCTTCCCTCTAATTAAAGATACCCTGTTTTTCTTTGGCTCATATGAAAACTTTGATGCGCCAAAATCAGCTGAGTGGGGGCCAAAGGGCGCTGGTTTTGCCAATGAGTCAGATGTGACTTCAGAAGAGCTTATTCGAATTGAGCAAATTGCCCAGTCTGTTTATGGTCTTGATAGCATTGGCGGTTACACCACCTCACCACAAGAAAAAGATGAAAAAATCTTAGCTAAAGTGGATTGGAATATTAATGACCAACACCGTGCTAGTTTTACTTACCAATCGACCGTAGGTAATTTAACTAACAACATGTCATCGAATAGTTCGTCATTAAAATTATCAAGCACTTGGTATGATAAAGAAGAGACTTTAGAAACCTACGCGGCAAACTTATATAGCGATTGGACTGACGATTTTAGTACTGAGATCAAAATTGCTTATAAAGATACCACCACTAAATCGAAAACCATTGATGACTTAGGCATTGGTATGGTGTCGGTACAAACTTTCGAAAAGTCAGGTGATAAAGTTATTTTTGGTACTGACAGTTCTCGCCAAGCAAACGAGTTAAATAACCAAAATCTTGAGCTACGTTTTGTGGGCGACTATTACTTAGGCGATCATGATATTGGCTTTGGAGCTCAATACAATAGCGTTGAAATATTTAACTTATTTGCTCAAGATGTGTTGGGTAATTGGGAGTTTGATTCTATTGATAACTTAGCGACAGGGACTGTCGATGGTTTCCGTTATCAAAATGCAACTTCAGGTAATCCAAATGATGTAAGTGCCAATTTTAACATGGACACCTTGGCATTATTTGTTGAAGACACATGGGATATTACGGCCGATTTAGAACTCACGTTTGGCATGCGTTATGAAACCATTAGCATGTCAGATAAACCAGCCATAAATGAAAATTTTGTTAATCGATATGGTTTTGCTAACAACGAAACCTTAGATGGCCAAGATATTTGGTTACCTCGCGTAGGGCTTAAATACCTGTTAAGCGATGATGTGACCCTATACGGTGGTGTGGGTCGTTACAGTGGTGGCTCACCATCAGTATGGATTTCAAATAGTTTTTCAAATGATGGCAACAGCTTATTAAGCTATAACGACGGTTGGAACCCTGCTTGGGGCACTCCAGATTTTGGCAATGTTCCAGCAGATGCTCAAGCGGGTTTAGTGGGTGGCGACGGTAATGTTAATGCCATCGACCCTAACTTTGAGTTACCTTCTGACTGGCGTGCAAGTATTGGTTTTGACAGTACATGGGATTTAGGTGCTTTAGGTGATAATTGGTTTGTGGGTGGTGAATTTTTATACATTCAAAAAGAAAACGACTTAGCTTGGGTTGATTTAGCCCGTCGCCAAGTGAAAACCGATGCCACTGGCCGTGTGGTATACGAAACATGGGACCCATTAGCCAATAATGGTGCTGGTGGTAATACCGAGCGTTATGACCTCATGTTAACCAATGCAGAAGAAGATGGCTCAAGTAAGACGTTAAGTTTCTCGATTGCCAAAGAGTGGGATATGGGTCTTAGCATGCGTGCGGGCTATGCATATAACTCAGTTGAAGAAGGCAACCAAGGCTCGTCATCTACAGCAACGTCTAATTATCAATATACTCCAGTACAATATGATCGTAATGGCACCACTATGGGGACTGGCTATTATGAAACACCGCATCGCTTCACCTTTAGCTTGGGTTATGATGTAGAGTTTGTTGCAGGTTATAACTCTAGCTTTAACTTATTCTACGAAGCTCGTGAAGGTAACCCATTAACCTGGACACTAGGTTCATATCGTGATGGTAATTTAGGTGATCAAAGTAAGTTTGCTGGCGCATCATATTACTTACCTTACATTCCAACGGGTGCTGATGATGCCAATGTTGAGTATGCGGGTGGATTAACTTATGAGGAGTTTAAAGCGGCTATTGATGAAATTGGTTTAGGCCAATATGCCGGTGGTATAGCACCAAAAGGTACTGACAACCAGCCATGGATACATCAGTTAGACTTCCGCTTTACGCAAGAGTTGCCAGGATTTACTGACGAGCATAAAGGTATTTTATACTTTGATATCAAAAACGTACTTAACCTAGTTAATGAAGATTGGGGCGTGGTTGAATACCAAAGTTTTAATAATGCTAAGTTAGTTGATCATGACTACAATGCGACGACGGGAGTTTATACTTATTCTGTTCCATTTGGCCAAGATGGTATTGAGACTAACAATTATGATACTTATGACATCAACAAATCTGCTTGGCAGCTTAAAGTGGGCGTGAAGTACAAGTTCTAATACTTTGTTAAGTAGAGTGCTGTTAAGCAGGGCGCGAATAAATAAGCGCTAAACAAAAAATACCGAGCAATTAGCTCGGTATTTTTATGTGCTCAGCATGCCTGCATCAAGCTATTTATAGGTTAAACGACGCATAAATTATTTGATCTTGCTGGCAAAATTTTCAGGTGAATTTTTTGACTGCTTAACTGCACGTTTCTCTTTTAAAGATAATGCCGGTTTTTTCTTCGCTTCTTTTGAATTATTACGTTCTTTGCTCATTTGTATAGCTCCTAGCGCGCATTATGCGTGACTAATAAATGTAATGTGTGTGGTTAGTATTGCAGCAGACAATGGATCAGTCGCTTAATACTTACCTAGCCTTTGAACAATTTCCTGAACCAAACTTATCATTGATATTGCGAATTAATAGTGCGAAAGCTGACCTCTATGATCTCAATTAATCACTTTATTGAGTTGATACTAGCACCTAGTCAGTTAAAAATATCTATATATCCTATAGATTATTTTGTGCTTAAAAACTCATCTTTAATTATGATTGTTTTGTACTATAAAGTCGGGGATTTCCAGCACACCATCTCCCCAACGCTGAAACAGGGCATCATATAAAAATTCGATGAATACTCGGTATTTTCGTGGGAGATATATTCGCTTGGGAAAGCTGAGTGTGACCTTAGTTTGCATCATGGGGAAATCTTCTAATACTGGCAGTAGTTGCTTACTATCAATAGCTTCTTGAGCAATAAAAACCGGTACCGCGGTAATACCTAGGCCTTCAATGGCTGCCTCTCGGGCAAAGGTAACATTATTGACCTTCAGCTGTGCTGGTGGATCCAGATCTAGCCATTTGATGCCATCAAAAATACGCCAGCCACCATCAATATGGGCAGATTGAAGCTTGATTGCAGTATGATTCATTAAGTCCTGCGGTGTTGCGGGAGCTCCATGACGTTTAAGGTAACTTGGACTTGCCATTAATTGTCTGCTTGCGGTCACCAGAGAGTAACTTTGCAGCTTTGGATCGTGTTGTTCGGTAATTTGAAATAAGAAATCGACGCCTTCTTCTATTACATCTACTTTGCGGTTAGTCAGTTCTGCATCAATGGTAATGTTGGGATAAGTCGCCAAAAAACGCGCAAGAATCCGCCCCAGATATAACTGACCTAGCTCGATAGGACAAATTACTTTTAAATTGCCTTTAATATCTTGTTGGCTTGCGCTGAGTAAGTCTTCGGCATTTTGTAAATCTTGCAAAATTTTACTGATGCGATGGTAATAACTCGAACCCGCTTCGGTCAGTTTTAATGATCGAGTGGTTCTAAATAGTAATAGCACACCGGCATCGGCTTCGAGTTCAGCAACCTTTCTGCTCACTGTGGCTTTGGTGATCCCTAAAGCTTTGGCTGCACCAGTAAAACTGCCTTGTTCAACCACCTGTGAGAAAATTTGTACACGATTTAGATCCATATTGTTACACCTGTGGAACAGTGGGTTATATTTTTACTATCTAATAAACTAAAGGAAACAGTAGTAAACTAGGCGAGAATAAATTAGGAGTCAAACATGTCTATCAATAAGCGCTTAGTATTAGTGCCAAGTATTATCCTTGTATTAGTTGTTGCCGGTGTTTATTGGTGGTCACAAGTTCGATTTATAGAATCAACGGATAATGCTTATGTCGAGGCCGATATTTCTAATATCAGTGTCAAAGTGCCAGGTTATATTGTCCAGTCTACCGTGGTAGATAATCAACATGTCAGCAAAGGTGAACTATTGGCTCAACTTGAAGATAGCCAATTTGTTGCCAAGCTAGCCCAAAGTAAAGCCTTATTAGCCAGCTCGCAAGCTAACTTGCAAACCTTGGCGGCGAAGGTTGATTTGCAGCAAGCGTTAATTAATCAGGCTAAGGCTGCTGTTGTGGCCTCACAGTCTGAACAGTTAATCGCCCAGCAACAATTAAAACGTTCACAAAAATTAAAAGTCAGTAATTACAGCTCACAAAATGATGTTGACCAACTTCAGGCGGGTTTCGATTCTGCCTCGGCACATGTCGATGAAGCTCAAGCTGCATTGGTGGCTAAACAGCGTGAATTATCAGTGTTTAATGCTCAGCTATTGCAAGTGCAAGCAGATGTTAAGCAGGCTGAGGCTAGTGTCGAATTAGCCAATATTCAATTGGCTGATACACGCGTTACAGCGCCATTTTCAGGCATTATAGGTAAGCGTGGTGCCATGGTAGGCCAGTATGTTCAACCGGGACAGGCATTGTTTAGTTTAGTACCAGATACTCAAGTGTGGGTAACTGCTAACTTTAAAGAAACTCAAATTGAGCACATGCAAGCCGGACAAAGCGTTAACGTCAGTTTAGATGCCTATCCTGATGAGGTGTTTAGTGGATTTATCGACAGCTTAGCTCCAGCATCGGGCTCTAAATTTAGCTTGTTACCTGCAGAAAATGCGACCGGTAACTTTACTAAAATTGTTCAACGTATTCCGGTGCGCATTCGGCTTGAACGAAAGCAGTCTTCATCTGCTATTGGACGTATTTTGCCTGGACTGAGTGCGGTGGTTGAAGTCGATACTGAATCTGCTGCTCAATCTCAGGCGCTGGCTAAGTCGTCCGCTGATCAAGCCACGTTAGCGGCAGCAGGGCATTAATATGAGTCAATCAACTGCAGAGGTAAATGCTTCTGAAGTTAGCTCTGCTAGTAAACAGGATGATAAACCGACTGGGTACCAGCGTGGTAGTGTCCGATCTTGGATAGCCGTTGCGGGCGGCCTAATTGGTGCATTTATGGCGATTTTGGATATTCAAATCACCAATGCGTCGATGAAAGAGATCCAAGGTAGTTTAGGCGCCACTTTAGAGGAGGGTAGCTGGATTGCTACCGCCTATTTAGTGGCAGAGATGATCGCGATTCCCCTTTCGGGTTGGTTAAGTACCGGATTATCGACTCGACGTTATTTACTCTGGACCACAGCGGCTTTTATCTTGGCATCGATATTATGTTCTTTGTCTTGGAACCTTGAGTCGATGATTGCTTTTCGTGCCTTGCAGGGGTTCTTCGGTGGAGCATTAATTCCGTTAGCATTTAGACTCATACTTGAGTGCTTACCTGACAATAAACGTGCTATGGGTATGGCTTTGTTTGGGGTGACGGCCACATTTGCCCCTTCTATTGGGCCGACGCTGGGAGGCTGGTTAACTGAGCAATTTAGTTGGCATTATTTATTTTATATTAATGTTCCGCCAGGCTTATTGGTAATGGCGATGTTAGCTTATGGTTTAGAGCGCAAACCCATTATTTGGGAAAAGTTAAAAGATGCTGATTATTCCGGTATTGTGACGATGGCACTGGGTATGGGTTGCCTAGAAGTGGTGCTAGAAGAGGGCAATCGTAAAGACTGGTTTGGTTCAGATCTTATTCGTAACCTCGCGATAATTGCCGCCATTAATATCAGTCTATTTATTTGGATTCAGTTACGTAAAGCACAACCCTTAGTTAATATCCGTCTGCTTGCTCAGCGTGATTTTGCCTTGTCTACCGTGGCATACTTTTTACTCGGTATGGCATTATTTGGGGCGATTTACATGATCCCCTTATATCTATCACAAATTCATGACTACACTCCGCTAGAAATAGGTGAAGTCATTATGTGGATGGGTTTTCCACAATTACTGGTGCTACCTTTAGTGCCTAAGTTAATGCAGAAGTTTGATCCGCGTTATCTGGCTGCACTTGGATTCGCTTTATTTGCCACCAGTTATTACATGAATAGCAATATGACTCTTGATTATGCGGGTGATCAGATGATTACCTCGCAAATAGTACGTGCCTTGGGTCAACCGTTTATCTTAGTTCCTATTGGTATTTTGGCGACCATGCATTTAAAACCACATGAAAATGCTTCGGCATCGACTGTGCTCAATGTGATGCGTAATTTAGGTGGGGCGTTTGGTATCGCTTTGGTGGCAACATTAACCGATAACCTCGCAAGGGGGCATTTGGCACACATAAAAGAAACTTTACCCGCCGTGAGTTCGCAAGCCTATAATTATATCGCTCACACCAGTTCGATATTACAGACTGCTGGCTCGGACGCTGTAAGCGCTAACTCGCAAGCTTATGCTTTACTTGCTAAAACCATGTCACAACAAGCGTATATTCAAGCCTATAATGATGTGTTTTTTATTATGGCATGTTTTCTTTTTATCGCAGTCTTTGCAGTATTATTTATTCGAAAACCCCCAGAAAAAAGCCCATCAGATGAGCCTAGTGAGATACATTAATCATGCTAATATGGCATATAGAGCAGGGATAAATAAGGTTTGTGATGACATTACAATGGGTAGATGTTGGCTTTTCTGAATTGACGCTGGAACAACTTTATGGGTTATTACAACTTCGAGTTGATGTGTTTGTGGTGGAACAAAATTGTCCGTACCCTGAGTTAGATGGTAAAGACAAACATCCGCAAACAAGGCACTTACTTGGGCTGGACGAGCTTGGCCATGTTGTGGCCTATAGTCGTGTGTTAGCACCTAGTCTGAGTTATCCTCAGGCCAGTATTGGCCGTGTTGCTGTGGCGAAAGTAATACGGGGTCAGGGGATTGCTAATCAATTAATGCAAAGAGCTATTAGTATTGCCAAACGACATTGGCCCAATGACAATATCCAAATCGGTGCGCAAGATTATTTACGTCAGTTTTATCAACAGCATGGTTTCGTAGTTAATTCTGCAGTGTATCTTGAAGATGGGATTGAGCATTTAGATATGCTGTTAATTTATTAATGTAAGGAAAAATAATGTCAGATTACGCAATAAATACCCAACAAATTGTTTGTGTCGCTCAGTTTACCGCTAAAGCAGGAAAACGCGATGCCTTAGTGGCTGCATTGGCAAGTTTAGTTCCAGATACTCGACGTGAGCTAGGCTGTATTCGTTATGAACTGAATATCAGTATAGATGATGACAATAAAGTCGCCTTTGTGGAAAAGTTTGTCGACCGAGCTGCGTTTGATCAACATTGCGCTAAAGATGCGATTGAGCATTATTTTCACCATGTGATGCCAGAGTTGGTTGAATCACATCATGTTGAAGTGTTCAATCAAGTGATTGCTTAGCTGACGGTTGTTAATCGTAAAGTGCAACAGCCTAATTTTAAATCACTTTTTAACATCTGATGACCACATCGTAATGATGGTATTACAAATACAAAAATGCCAGTCTACATAGACTGGCATTTTTAATCATTTATGCTGTTAAGCCGAAGCGGCTAGCACTATGATTAGAAGTCGTAACGTGCACCAACAGTGAAGATATTGTCATCTTCTAAATCAACAGTAGCAGTACCGACTTTGTGGTCGCCTTCATACATAGCATAGTGACCATAAACTAAGGTTGACTTAGAGATACGATAGTCAGCACCCACAGTAATTTGAGTGATATTTACGTCTGTACCTGTCGCTTCTTTAATATTTTTGTAGTAACTACCAAAACCAGCTTCATCTTGACCGTATTCAGCTTTTAAGTTTACGCCGTTTAGGTTGTAAGATACGTTAAGGAAGAAAGAATCACCTTCTTGATCAGTGGTTTGGCTTTCAGTGTTTTGGTATAAACCACCAAGCTTGAACTCACCTAGCTTAACTTGCGCCACACCACGATAAGCATCAATACCACCAATAGTGTTATAAGCTGCAGCAATATAATAAGGTTGTGCTTTAAGACCTTTGTCACCAAGGGTTGCACTTAATGCATATTGGTCTTCATCTGAACCTTCGTAGTTGTCATCCATTAAATAAGTTGCGTTTAATGTGACTAAACCAGCAATCACTGGTGAGTAGTACCAAATACCGTCAGCTCTACGTAATTGGCCACCAATCATACGATCGATATCGGCGTTAAAGTTACCGAATAAATCTATGCCACCTTCAGATTGTTTGAATACTGTATCGTTACGGCCGACTAACACAGTACCAGCGTCACTTTTTAAACCTAAGAATGTGTTACGCGCTTTAAATACGACTTCGTCGCTGCCATTTTTGCCTTCAGTTTGAGTGGTATTTTCAACTTGGAATTCCATTTGGTATAACAGTTCAATACCGTTAGCAAACTTTTCACTGCCTTTTACGCCTAAGTTAGAAAAGTTGTTTTCTAATACTGTGCCTTCTTTACCATTTTGAGTTGTAGCGCCTTTATCAGAATTAGTCACAGCTAAATCTAAACGACCATAGAAACTTGGGCCTTCAGCAAGTGTAGCGAAAGAAACTAATGTGAGTACTGATGCTACCGATGCAGAGATTAAGGTTTTTTTCATCTTTCATGCTCCCTAGAACGTTATGTTCTATATTCCATTTTTCATGGTTTTAGTTAGTGAAGTTTGTCGCAGATTTAATTCTGTAACAATCTGGTGCAGATTTTCACAGATTTAGTTCCTTCATAGTGTGGGCTAGATCAAATAAACAAGCCCAACTTGAAATTTTGTCGATAAATCTGTGATATCAGCGACCATCTGTGTAATTAAATCAATATATGTCTTAAATCTGCCTCTTAGGGGCGTACCTATTTATGTAAAATCGGCTAGCGCTCAACCACAAAAGTTACAGAATTGTATTTTAGCCCATGTTAATTTAATCATCGCGAATATTGAATGATAAATTGATCTCTTTAGTCTAATAAGGTCATAAATTAAGCATTTTTTAAGCGTTTTGTGATAATCGATTAGTTTGAGCGACCCATTTATATTTGATTACCTCCAGAGTGAGGCCTTTATTGACCACTACAAAATGCTGTTCCTGGCTTATTGCGAAGATTAATTGCTTGTATTAATTCGTAATAGACGTGCTCTTGAGGTATCAATCCACTTTTTAGTAACTAAAGTGTCAGTTTTATTTGGATAGTTTAACCACAGGTTATTTTTGATTACTTTATCGCAACACTTATCCAAGTTGATGTGGAGCATTATCAGTAAATGCTTACATCAGATGCTTATGAATAACTTGAACCGCCACCTTAATCAGATTCATGTCGAGCAAATCGTGACAAACGTTTAGCTTTGGCGATAAATCGTTTAAAATTAGCCGCGAAAAAATAGTCGTTAATTAGGGCGTAACCAATGTTGTCAGAATCTTATACTCATCGTTTTGCTGGTGTCGGCCGTTTATATGGTCAAGCAGCACTCGCGACTTTTTCAAAAGCACATGTGGTGGTTGTGGGTATCGGTGGCGTCGGAACTTGGGTCGCTGAAGCTCTAGCGAGAAGTGGTATAGGACAGATCACTCTTATCGATTTAGACGATATTTGTGTTACCAATACCAATCGCCAAATACATGCATTAACCTCTACTATTGGCCAATCAAAAGTCGAGGTTATGGCAAAACGCATTGGTGAAATCAATCCCGAGTGTGTGGTTAATGAAGTAGAAGATTTTATTACTTTAGACAATCTGGCGGAGTATTTTAAGCCTGCCTCACAGGGTGGTGATATTGATTATGTGATTGACTGTATTGATGCGGTAAAACCTAAGGCAGGTTTAATTGCTTGGTGTAAGCGCAATAAAATTGCCCTAGTGACTATTGGTGGTGCTGGCGGCCAAACCGATCCGACCTTAATTCAAGTGACTGACTTGGCTAAAACAGTACAAGATCCATTGTTGGCAAAAGTGCGCAACATATTACGCAAAGATTATAATTTTACTAAAAATATTCAGCGCCGCTTTGCTGTAGATGCGGTGTTTTCGACCCAACATCTAGTCTATCCTCAAGCTGATGGCAGCGTATGCAACACTAAGGAAACAGCACAAGGCAGTATGCGGATGGATTGCGCTTCTGGTTTTGGCGCCATTACTATGGTGACGGGAACATTTGCTTTTGTTGCTGTGAGTCGTGTACTGAGTAAATTAGCCGCGAGAACAGTTTAGCATCGTTAAGTGCTGCTTTACTGATGTTATCGCGGCACGCTTATCACGAACATAGGTCCTCCAAGGGGTGACATAGCAACATAGCGAATGCTACCTTTTATTTGCGTAATTGCATTAAATGCAGCTGCGAGCCCTAAGCCGACGCCACCTTTGTGGCGAGCGGTGGTAAAGAAGGGTTCAAATATATGCTCTGCAATATCACTTGGAATAAGCGCACCATTATTTTGAATTTCGATATCAATAGTGTCAGGTTTAGTTATTACATTAATGCAGATCTTCGCTTGTGAGGTATCTTTAAATGCATGTAAAAATGCATTTGATATCACGTTATTAATAGCTTGGGAGAGTAGGCTGGAATTAGTGTAAACCTGCAATTGCTCATCAATATTGACTGTTATCTCAACCTTTTGCGGCGAAAATATCATTAAGGTTGAGTCGGTAATATCGCGTAATTGGTGATTAAGATTAAATAGAGTGTATTTTTCTTGGCTTTGTTCTGCCGCAATAGATTTAAACTGCTGGATTAAATAACTGGCACGAGTGATATTACTCACAATTAACTGACTGCTTTTTTGGTATTGCTCTAAAATCCCATTGATTTGTTCTAATGTGGCATGATCGCTATGGATAAGCTCGATCAGATCTTCTACATAAGCCAATTGTGAACTTGCAGCCGTTAGACAAATACCTATCGGGGTATTAATTTCATGGGCGACGCCGGAAACTAATCCTCCTAATGCGGCCATTTTCTCTTTTTCTATCAGCACTTGTTGTGTTCGTTTTAACATTTGCAGTGATTGTTCAAGTTCTCTGGTTTGCTCTTTTACTTGGCGAGCAAGTTCATCTTTATAACTACGCTCTAATAATAGTAAGCGATCTCGATCTTCAACGGCATGCATTAAATCGACTTTTGATTGCTGCAGATCTTGATAAGACCCTCGAATTTGTTGTTGCATTGTATTGACGGCTTCGGCGACTAAACTGAACTCATCACGTTGTGGCTTACGGTTAAAATTTAAGGGCGTAAAGGGGTTGTCTAAGCTAATTTCATCACAATATTGGCTTAATTGGCGCAGATGTTTGGTGACATTGAACCAGACCAAAAACAAAATAAAACCTGCAACGAAGAAGGTTTTGATCGCGTTGGACAGTAAAATCAGTATTGTTTTATTATACAGACGATCATAAATGGCATTGAGATCGGCTTGTACAGTAAGGGTCCCAACAGGAATATTTTCATTGTTGGTATAAATCAACGGAAATTGCTTTTCGATAACGGCCGTTTTCTGATACTCACCAAAATGCCATTCTTGATTACTGTCATCACGGATAGAAATATATTTAATGTCAGGTAATTGGCTTAAACCATAGAGTTGAGTGTTAATTAAGTCTTCGTCTATTACCCAAACACTGGATGCTAATACTTCTAAATTTACCGCTTCTATACTTGAAAATACGCGATCAATTCTATTCACATCCTCCTGATAGTCACTTATGAGCTGATAAGCTGTCGTCACAATCGTAATCAAAGAGCTAAACACCACGATAGACAGTGTTAACTTTCGGGCAATAGGGCTCTGGAGCAATTGTCGTATGAATATCAGCATATTTTCTTCAATGTGATTAATTACCAATGATGAGTGACATATAAAATACGAGCTTACAGCTTGTTGCGCTAGTGTTAATTCCAACTTTCTGAATTTTATTCAAGCATAGCTTGAATGTCCTAATATGGAATTGAAATGGTGTAAATAAAGATAATGTTAGTGATGTTTTTTATGGCATATATTTTGCTTTAAGTCAGTATGATCAAAAATCTGACACTGCGGGTAAGCTATGATGAAAATAAAAGTAGGTTCAATAAAGTTGTTTAATAGCAAACGTTTATTCGTAAGTGCTATGACATGGGTTGTTGTAACATGTACTAGTTTACTGTTTGCGCCTAAAGATTTACTGGCGTTTTTATCGTTAGATCACCTAGTCAATCAATATGGTCAGTTTATTGGCTTAGGATTAATAATGGGAGTCGCGTATTTTTTAAGTCAAATTTTTGCCTTTGTGGTTGATGAGTCTATTGTTTTTTTTCGCCAAAAACGCACAGTAGAAACCATCGAAGCAAAAGTGAAGCTACTCGATCCGGCAGAACGAGCCTTGTTACGCGAATTCTTTTTACAGGGACAGACTATTTTAACCCTGCCGCAAAATGAGCTAGCAGTTAAAAATCTAGTTCATAGCAGTATACTTGAGATGCTTGGAAATGAGCGCCACTATGCGATTCAAGGACCAACGGCAGAATACAAGATATCGATGCCGGCGCGAAATTATTTAAATCGCGATGTATTACGTTTACCAGCAGGTGAGCCGAGTGCTGAGGAAATGACCTATCTAATCAAAACACGTCCACATTTTATTAATGGCTTGGTTCAATCACGCAAGCATGCCGCTTAATTTAATATTTTGTGCAGTATTTGATTGGTATAAATAAAAAAATGGGGGCCATATAGCCCCCAACTTGACATAAAAACACTCCATGTGTTTTATCGCCAATGTATGATTCGCAAGGAAGAATCCATATTGATCATGAAATAATAAGCAGTAAAATACTTAGCCTAGTTAGAGACTCACTTAGTAGGTGCAGACTTCACAATAAACATCCACATTAGATAAGACATTATTCCAAAGGTACAAAAGATTACAGTCATCGATAGTAATCCTATTGCGTTACCAAACATTAAATCTAACCAAAATGCCATGATATTTATCCTCTGGAATGTGAAATCATGATCATCATAAAGTCAAAACTCTGTCGTGATACTGATCTTGATCAATCTTCAGCAGTGATAATGTTATATTTGTGTGAAACTGCTAATTAGCTCACAAAAACCATCAGCCATTGTTATTTGGCACTATGAATGACTTTTGAGCAATTGAGTGTTTTTTATAGAAATAATAGGTAAAGTACTTGCGATTATTAAATGCAAAGGTATAATCGCCAACACTCAATTGTGACAACATAAGTTGATTAATTGAGTGGTTAGTTTTGCAAAGATATTTGCTCATCGCAGATTTTTTTGCAAAGCTAAATATAGTTTACAAGTCTTTGCCTGAGTGATGAAATTGGTATACATGGGGGATTCAAAATCCCCTGCTTCGCGGCGTGTCGGTTCGAGTCCGACCTCAGGTACCATTATTTAAAGCCCTGTTCTTAATCGAACGGGGCTTTTTTTATGCTTATAATTTAAGGTGACAGTGATAAGTTCATCACTTTAATACGTTAGCAAGCCATTGCATTCTTTAGTCGGTAAATTGACATGTTATCTATTTATACACCATTTCCGGTATAAACTGAGTTAAACATTTACTTGTCACTATGTTGCGCAATGCACTCAAATACTAAGCGCTAGAATGGGTAAAATGCACTATACAAACCATTAAAGTAAATTTTTAATCAGAAATACATATGGCATATCTCATATAGATTATATTTGGCTGGCCAAAATGATTGATAGATTGCTCATGATTTTATTTCGAGTACGTGATCGAGCAATGTTGTTAGGCTTTTTAAATAAGAAATTCGTTGGTCAACATTTGCCTCATTTGGGCTTAATGAAATTTTTCCACCAATAAACTTCAGTTGCTTGTAATCACACTGTTGCATGGTTTTTTCTATTTGCTCCATCGTTAATAAAGAGTTTTCTGCAAAGCTGGGAATGTATACGGCTTGTGCTGGAGGCATGTGAGTGTCCTTCCATTGCCCATAAGGGCCGTCTATATCTGAGGTACCAGAAAAGATGATCCCTTTTAACAAGCCGCTGAGATAAGCTTGTTTAGTATGTTGCAAGGGGCCATCGGTATTACGTGTTTCAATAGCTGAACGCCCCCAATTGATACTGATACCAATATCACTATTCAGTTTACTGTTAACGTGCGTAATCGCCGTCATTTCATCTTGTAATAGCATGAAGCCCTTTTCAGCTTCTTGCCCTGCGATATGTGCATCGCAATGTTCAATGACGAGTTTTGCGCCGTACCAGTTCCATGATTGCATGGCTTCAAGCGATGTTTGCAAAGCTTGAATAGATGATTGTGTGTTTTCAGTTATCTTTGGTGCTGTATGTATTTTTAAAAAGCTTACAGCCTCTCTTTTTAAGTGATTGTTTAATTTAAATATAGCTTGCTGTGCTTGTTGGTAAAAAGCCAGTGCAGCTTGTCTACCTGTTTCATTGGTGGAGGCTATGCCAAAATGCGGGTTTTTAGCAATCTGCCTCATCACCCCTGGAATTGATGTAAAAATGAATTGCCAATTCTCATCAATATTCTTAAGAAACCATTCATCATCATAAGGATGCAGCTTTCCCACAAAGGGGTGTTCTAAGCCAATGATATTACTTTGTAATTTTAGCCCCTGGTAGTAACTCGCTTCTAATTCTTGATCCCATTGCTGGGTCGAAGGTGCTGCGGCATACGCACCAATAATATATTCCATTAAATATTAGCCTTAATAAGCAGATTACGCTGTAGGTATACCTATTACACCACTTGAAGTAGTGTAATGCAATCCAGCTTTTGGATTTTTCTGATGAGTTGGATGGTAAATATCTCATTAATATCGAATGAAAATCGTTCATGGCCAAAGCAGAAGTATCTCTATGAACATCTAACAGCAATGTTTACGTAAGATTTTTAAAAAATATATTTTTCTAATCAAGTAACTGGTAAGGGAAGGATTTTAGACATTTAACTGTTGCTCAACTTACTGCTTTTAAAACAGCTTCATCATGCGCCTTAGTTGCTGATAGATTTTTTATTTTGACAAAAATAAATCAAAAGGTATATTGGTATAACAGGTTGATGGTGTACCTGTGATTTATTCTGCCAATAGTAGGGCTACTTTTTAAAAGCCTTGTTGAGTTCGCAAAACACTTTGTATGAAGCAACGTAAAGTCGAGAAGTCATGATAACAACTGTAATTGCCGAACAAGTATTTGATGGAAAAAACATCACTAATAACCAACCGATAAGTTTTGAAAATGGCAAGATTATCGCTTTTGATGTGGTTAATAACGCCAAGGTTATTAAGGTTTCAGGCTTACTAACTCCGGGTTTTATTGATGTACAGGTCAACGGTGGAGGAGGTTTTTTATTTAACCATGACACGAGTTTATCAACGCTTAAAGCAATGGTTGAGGCACATAGCAAGTATGGGACCACAGGATTATTACCGACGCTGATCACTAGTAATCTTGAAACTATAAGTGCTGCCGCTAATACTATCGCACTAGCAATCAAGCAAGAGATCCATGGTGTTATAGGTGTACATTTTGAGGGACCGCATATCAGTGAGCCCAAGAAAGGCATACATAGCAGCCAGCATATTAGGCCCCTAAGTGAGCAGGAATTAGCGATTTATTGTCGCGATGATTTAGGAATAAAAGTGGTCACCTTGGCACCTGAGCGTGTGACAAGTGAGCAAATACAGCGATTAACTCAGCACAATGTAAAAGTGTGCTTAGGCCACTCTAATGCCAGTTTTGAATTAACCCAAGCAGCACTAGCTGCAGGGGCAGTTGGTTTTACTCATTTATTTAATGCGATGTCACCATTGACATCTCGTGAGCCGAATATGGTCGGTGCAGCATTGCTTGATAAATACAGTTGGTGTGGGCTGATACTTGATGGTCATCATGTTCATCCGGCAACGGCAAAGTTGGCAAATAGGCTTAAATGCTCTGGCAAAATGATGTTAGTCACTGATGCCATGTCAACCATTGGCAGTAGCCAAAAGGCGTTTGAGTTCGATGGTCATAAAATTGTGCTTGAAGGTGATAAGTTGATGAGCCAAACAGGTCAATTAGCGGGTTCAGCATTAGATATGATCACGGCAGTCAATAATGCTCAAGTGATGCTTGATATACCTCTTGAGGAGGCGCTAAGAATGGCGAGTATATACCCTGCTAATTTTCTTGGAATAAATGACAACATACAGCAATTTGCCATAGGTGCTAATGCAGATTTTACCGTGCTTGAATGCGGTAATAACTCTGCCTTGCACGTTAGCCACACCTGGATTGGCGGCAAAAAAATATTTTAAATTTATGGAGATTTATAATGCAAAAACTGACTGGATTAATTTCCGCCCCTCATACGCCATTTGATAGCAACGGTGAAGTTAATCTTCCTGTCATCGATCGCATTGCTGAACTTCTTATTCGTCAAGGCGTGAAAGGTGTTTATATTTGTGGCACAACAGGTGAAGGCCTTAACTGTTCTGTTGCTGAACGTAAAGCGATTGTTGAGCGTTGGGTTTTGGCATCACAAGGAAAGCTCAGTATTACAGTTCATACTGGTGCCTTATCCATTGTAGATACACTTGAATTAACAAGACATGCTGAAACCCTCGATATTTTTGGCACTTCGATTATTGCGCCTTGTTTTTTCAAACCGAGTTCTCTTGATAGCCTTGTTGATTACTGTGCCACTATTGCAGCAGCAGCACCGACAAAAGCATTTTATTATTACCATTCAGGTATGTCTGGGGTGATGTTTGATATGGAACAGTTTCTTATCAAAGCTGATAAGGTGATTCCGAACTTGGCTGGTATTAAGTTTAATCATGTTGATCTTTATGAGTATCAACGATGTGTACGAGTGTGTGATGGTAAATTTGATATTCCATTTGGGATTGATGAGTTTCTCCCAGGTGGCCTTGCTGTTGGCGCGATAGGTGCAGTAGGAAGTACCTATAATTATGCTGCGCCACTCTATTTGGATATTATTGCTGCTTTTAACAAGGGTGATCAGCTGGCTGTCGCTGCCCTCATGGATAAGGTTATTGCTCTCATTCGTCCACTGGTACAATACGGGGGAGTTGCTGCCGGTAAAGCTGCTATGTTGTTACATGGTATCGATGTTGGTGATCCTCGCTTGCCAATTAGTGCGCTTTCTAACCAAGAGAAAGAGGATGTTGTTGCTAAAATGACAGCGGCTGGCTTTATGGAACACATGCCGCATGACAAAAATAACTAATAATAATTATCTTTTTGGTATTAGAAGATAATATTAATTATTTAGCATGAGGTTTTAGGAATATATAAAAAGTTTGAACGCGAAGATTTTTATATTGTAGTGTTTTTAAAGTGAAGTTGTTGTTAGTGCGCCATATCTAACCATCAATATATTATTGGTGGTTTTTTTATGCAAGATAGTCGGGTAGGTAAATCTGGGCGGTAATAATTACTGTTCAGTGATGTGCTCTGTAGACAGTTCATCATGGCGAACAGGGTTTGCTTAATATTACCTTGCAGGTCCAATTGAGCGATCTATAGATTCCGACTGGCAATTAGTGGAGAGCTTGGTATTTATTTGGTATGTGATGAGAGATTAGATGTGCTTTGCTATGAAAACATGTGCCTGTATAGCCAAGTTCATTAATATTTAGTCGACTAAATATTAATGAACTATGAGTGAACTATAAATAAGTTATCTAGATGAATAGTCCATAGGCTTGATTAATTTTTTGGTGTTCTTGGTTTGCCCAAATAAAATACTCTTGATCGCTTAATTCACATGCAGCCTCTTTGTCTAGCAGAATGATCGCATTTTCATGCATTTGTAAAGCGGATGCGGGACACATAGCGGTTACAGGTCCCATGATCATTTGCTTTACTGCTGCTGCTTTATTTGTTCCTGTCGCCATCAGTAACACATAACGAGCGTCAAGAATGGTGGCAATGCCCATTGTCATCGCCATCGTAGGTTGGTATTCATCTTTATCAAATAAGCGGCTGTTATCTTGTAACGTTTGCTTGGTTAAGGTTTTAATTCTTGTGCGAGATGCTAAGCTCGAGGTCGGTTCATTAAAGCCGATATGTCCGTTTGCGCCTATGCCTAATATTTGCAAATCAATTCCACCCGCATTGCGAATTTTTTTCTCGTAAGCAAGGCCTTGAATACGTGGGTTTTGATCTTGCTGACAGATAGGTAAAAATGTTTTATTTTGGTCTATGTCTATATGATCAAATAAATTATCTTTCATAAACTTGCGGTAGCTTTGTGCATTATCTGCGGCAATATTATGGTACTCATCAAGGTTAAATGTCGTGACATTAGCAAAGCTTAACTTTGCTGTTTGATGGCGTTGTACTAGCCGTTTATAAAGTTGAATAGGGGTAGTGCCTGTGGCTAGACCTAAAACTGGAGTTGATTTTTGTTTAATAACTTCTGTAACCCATTGTTCAGCATGAGTTGCAACTTGGTCGGGATTATCTAAAATAATAATTTGCATGTTTGTTCCAATAAAATAGCATTTCAGTCGCGGCTATTGAGTACCATCATTGAAGCCATTTATCGTTTGAGCATACATGGCTGCGCCGATAAGATCCGCATGCTCTCCTGTTATAGGCGAGACCAAGCTAACCTGATATATCATCGGTAACTTGGCTATTTTAGCTGCCACTCTTTCTTTAAAAGCTGATGCACCCCCGACGCTTCCTCCTAAGACAACCACAGTCGTACCTGTAAGAGCCTTAATATTCGCAATTAAATCAACGAGCGCATCAGCACATTGGTCCAGTAGCGTGGTTATTTCTGGGTGAGACAGATGCTGTTCGAACACGTTTTTGCAGCTAACAGCAGTCTTTAAAATTGTTGATGCTTGCCTGGCGATTGATGTGCCCGATGAAATAGCTTCGACGCAATTGATTCGGCCACAATGGCATTGAACACTAAGAGCCGTGGGGCAATTAACTGACATATGACCGATATGTGCACAAAAACCATCACTAGCAGTGACCAACTGACCATTTTGGATAATGCCGCCGCCAATTCCGGTCGACACCGTAATATAAACTAAGGTGCTGTCTTGTCTTTTGGGACCTAAACAATATTCTGCCCATGCAGCCGCTGCAGCATCATTTAAAATGACTACGGGCAGCCCAAATCCTGCCTTGAGCTGCTGCTGTAAGGGTAGGGCTTGTTTGGCTGACAGAAAGTTAACTTGATGTTTACCAACTTGTCCGGTGCAGGCTACGGCGACTATATGTGCTTTTTCAATCCAGTCTTGGCATAAATGAACCACATAACTCGCTAAATTATCGAGATCGTGATGAATAATCGAATCAGTCTTTTTTGATTCAATGATTTCATTATTATTCATCAGTGCGGCAGATATTTTTGTACCACCAATATCGATTGCGATGATCATATTGCTGTTTCCATTGAAGGCAACGCCTCTGTGATGCTAGTAGCGAACCATTTGGTAATATGTTCTACGCGGGTGATTGCCGAGCCGACAGTGACAGAAAAGGCGCCTAGTTTAATCGCTTTAGCTGCTCTTTCTGGAGAGTGATAGCGACCTTCTGCGATAACATTTAACCCTTGGCTAACCCAATGAGCGACGAGTGCATAATCGGGATCATGGGGCGGGGGATTCAAATCGGTATAACCAGACATGGTACTGCCAATAAAAGTGCAGCCATGTTGTGCCAGCATGAGGCCAGTTTCATAGTCTGCGCAATCTGCCATGGCAATACAGCCTGCATTATGAATAGCTTCAAGTAGCGCTAACATTGGTACTGGTCTTTGTCTTTGTGTACCGTCAAACGCGATAATACTGGCTCCGGCTTGTGCCAAGGCTTTTACATCTTCAATAAACGGGGTAATGCGAACTGGACTATCTATTAAATCCCTTTTAATAATGCCAACGATCGGTGTGCTGGTTGCCTTGGCTACAGCTTTAACATTTTCGACGCCTTCGATTCTTAACCCTTTTGCGCCGCCATCTACGGCGGCCAACGCCATAGCAACAACATGCTCAACCTTATCCATAGGGCCGTGATCAACCGGTTGGCAAGAGACAATTAACGACTGTTTTAATAAAGTTAATAGTTGTTTTTCTAAAATTTTATTTACTATTGTCATACTTATTTCCTAAAGGCTATTTGAATATTAATCACGATTTAATAGGGGTTGGATGCATGGTATATAAGGTTAGCCCAGTCAAGTCTTTGTTCGTTGTCTTGGACGTTTGTGTTAATAAACTGGCAATATAGCCAACGACTAAACATGACATTATGCCTATGGTTGCATATAGGTAACCGTCGGCCCAGCCAAATTGCCATGCAGATATCATGGTGGATACACCGGCTAAAATACCTGTTATCGCGCCAAACGAGTTGGCTTTTTTGGTTAAGGCGCCTAATACAAATAGACCACCCAATGCGCCCATAAACATGCCGATCACTTTAAAATAAGCTTCCATAAGTGAGCGGATTTCTGGATCGATAAAGATCAGTCCAGCAAGTGTGCCGAGTATGCCCATGATAAAAGTTAGCCAGCGCGCAGCACTCATATAACCTTTTTCAGTTTTCACTAAATTAAAAGGCCTTATGAAATCAGTTACTAACGTCGTCGCGATAGAGTTCATACTGGTCGATACTGTTGATTGGGCGGCCGCAAAAATTCCCGCAACAATCAGACCCGCAACACCAATTGGCAGTTCATTCGCAATAAAGGTGGGAAATATTTGATCAATCTGGATGGTAGGGTCTAATTTTTCTGGATGTGTTTGATAAAAGGCGTATAGCGCGGTACCAATACAGAAGAATAATAATGCTCCTGGGGCTGCAATTATTGCATTTGCCCAAATTGATTTTCTGGCATCACTCGGATTTTTTGTCACCATATAGCGTTGTACTACGGCTTGATCGGCAGTGTAGCTCGATAAATTTTGGCCAATACCACCAATAACAATCACCCATATAGACAGTGTTGTTATGCTATCTAAACTGAAATCAGCATTGACCATAGTAAATTTATCATCACGTAAGCCAATGTTTATAAAGTCAGTTAAGCCGCCATCTAAACCTGTAACTATGATGATAAAGCAGGCTATCGCACCAAGAATTAACACAACGGTTTGTAAGGTGTCAGTCCAAATGACAGCTTCAATGCCACCCATGGTGCAATAAATCAAACATAAGACGCCCATAATCAACACACTGTCACTAGCTGATAGTGGCGTTACTGCCGAGAGGGATAATGCTGTTAATGCCATAACTATACCCATTCGACCCACATGAAATAGGGTAAATAAGCCACTAGCAAATAGCCTTACACTCATATTGAAACGTTTTGATAGATATTCGTAAGCGCT
Source organism: Shewanella sp. SR43-8 (assembly GCF_014163775.1). Taxonomy (NCBI): domain Bacteria; kingdom Pseudomonadati; phylum Pseudomonadota; class Gammaproteobacteria; order Alteromonadales; family Shewanellaceae; genus Shewanella; species Shewanella sp. SR43-8. Next base: position 87,015 of record NZ_JACJDX010000011.1, read on the forward strand.
AGTGGCGTCAATTTGGCGAAAAAAGGGCATAGCAACATAAATAGCCAGAGGCGCAACAGCAACAATCATCCATATGCCAATAAGTAATACCCAGTTACTTTGGTAAACGACAGCAGGCAGTGCGACGTAAGTTAATGAGCTTAACATAGTGGCATATATTGAGCAGGCTGCTGCCCACCAAGGGATAGATTGACCCCCACGGAAATAATCATCGGTATTTCTGTTTTTGAAGACAAAAAACAGTCCGAGCAATACCACACAAATTAAATACACCACTAAAACGGTCATATTAACTAAACCAAAATTCTTTTCCGGCTGTTTGAGTGATGCTTGCCATAGTCGTAATGCGCTAGGATTATTATTGCTGCGATTTAATGAGTAGATGACCCCGTCAGATGTTGTGACATTTTCACTAATATATTCAGTCGTTTTAGCGCCATTGATAACCTGGGTTTTATCGATATTGTTGGTTAAGTAATGTGTCCAACTATTAGTAATGGCATTAAATGATAAGGTATTGCCTTGATCGGTAAACGCTAAGATATGTGATTGACCAATAGAACTTAGGCTATTAATTCGTTGATTAAGTTTTTGCTTGGCAACAGAGATATCGCCAAGATTTTGCCACTGATTTTCAGCGTTTTTAGTATTGGGATCAAATTTCCAATGTCTAGTTAAAGCGAAAACCTTTTCTTGTGAGTTGAGATATTCAGCTGGATTGAGCTTGTCATGTGCAAGTTGATAACCACCTATGGCAAATATTTTGGCTCCAGTACCATCATTTTGAACTGCCAATTTAATCCCATTTTGGTAAGGCATATTTTGATTGGCTAAAGGCAATGAAGGTAAGCGCTGCCATGAGTTACTATCGATAAAATGGTCAAGAGCACGTTTACTATAAGATAATTTCCCTTCTGCGTTTATCAGCCCATTGAGATCCAAAGCAAAGAATTGGTTGTTCGCATCTGAACCGGTTAACACATAGAGGATATTGTTAATGACGACTGCTGATGGGGATTTTGCTGTGCTAGGTAATACTGGCAGTGGATAGCTATAAAGTGTTTTCGATTCAGGGCGCCATATAATGAGATTGACTAAATTTGTCGTTTTTTGTTTGGCTATACCCCCGGTTACAAGGGTGGCACCAAGGAAACTGGTTGCCGCGGCAAAAGATCTATTACCTTGTTCTGCCGACAAGTTCGTCACAATAACATTACTACCATCAACGAGATATATTGCTTCTGATTCAACGCTGCTGTCTGTTACCTGCTCTGCGATAAAGAGATATGGTTTAGCAGTTAAATCTACTATACCTGATGATATCACTAGACCAGTACCTTGATGGTCGATAAACGCACCGTGATTAATGTTAACTTTGTCTATTGAAGTCGTGTTTAATTCCTGCCACTGGATTGATGTTTGAGCATGGGTTAGCAACGGCATCATCAACATCAAAGTAAACGCTGACTTTAATATCTTGTTAATCATATGTACTCAAATAGTGTTGTTTTACTGTATACCTGTTATACCACCTGTTTTAGGCTAATGCTATGAAAATATACCATTCGATTTGAGAATTTTTAGCGAACCGCTATTGAAGTGATGTTATTGCGCTGCAGTTAGCAAAAAAGCTATCTATCGATAGCTTTTCTCAGTTGTGCTGTTTTAGTTATGACGCTCTATTACTCAGCGTAATATTTGTCGAATACATATTGTATATGTTGTGTCAGCTTTTTATCCGCACCTTCCACATCACGATTTTTAATGCAGGCTAAAATTTCAACGTGATCTTGGTGGCTTCTAGCGTTGAGTTCTTGCACATTAGTTTTTGCAGGACGTGCATCTATTACCCAATCGACAAGGGCTTGATGTATAGCTAAAAAAATAGGGTTACCGGGAATTGACGCGATGACTCGGTGAAAGTAAATATCGGTCTTTTTAAATTGGTTTTCATTATTTATCGCTTTGCCGTTTAGCTCAACCGCCTTTTCTAACTCCTGAATTTGCTCACTTGTTGCAAATTCAGCAGCATGACGTACTAAGCTTGATTCAAAAAAACTTCTTAATTGATCAAAGTACTGTAAACCGTTTGGCTGTGATAAAAAGTCTTTCGACATGCCTGACAATTCAGAAATAATGGCATCTGGAGAAGGTCTAGTGACGCGGGTTCTTTCACCGCTACTAATTTTAACCAAGCCTTTGCGGGCTAGCGCAGATAGCGCATCACGAATAGAAGGCCTACCAACACCAAACGCAGCCATGAGCTCTCTCTCAGAGGGAAGCGCATCTCCTTCGGCTATTTCACCTTGACGTATCATCATTTCCAATTCTTCTTCAACTGTTTCTGATAGTTTTTTTCGTTCAACAGGACGTTTAATCGTAATTGGCATTGGGAATTCCTTTAGTACGCGAGCGATTATGTATCACCTATCTGGCTATTGTACCAATGTGTTAAAGAATGTATATGAAATTATCTTTGTGATTAATTTTTAATCACAAAGATGCAGTTTAGTTTGATATTTAAAATCGTTGAGCTTGTGGTGTACCTATTGTACCATAGCGGTAGTTAGTATCTTTTAGAGTACCTGCCTATGAACACTCATCAGAAAAAGACGGTCAGTTATGGGAGTGAAAGTCAGCAGTTTGCACATCTTTATACGCCGACCCACGCAAACAATACGCCAGTGGTCATTGTGGTTCATGGTGGCTATTGGAAAGATAATCACAGCCTTGAGACTTATGCCACTCACGCCATCGTTGATTACTTGCAAACCTTTGAGGTTGCGATATGGAATGTAGAATACCGGCGCATGAATACCGAAGGTGAAAATATCAATGCGCCTTGGCCTACAACCTTTAAGGACGTTGCTGATGCCATCGATTATCTGCGTCATATCCAGCATAGCGAAAGCTTAGATTTAAGACGAGTTTTGATCATTGGCCACTCTGCTGGTGGGCACTTGGCGACTTGGGCAGCATCAAGAGAAGGTATAGCCTCTGACAGTGAGCTTTATTATAACGATCCTTTGAAAATACAAAGAGTGGTGACTATTGCGGGTATTTTAGACTTAGTGTCAGTGAACGATGTAGACCAACCAGAGCAAATATATCGACTGATGGGCGGGACGCCACACAGCCACCCTGAGCGATACCTTGCCTGTAATCCGAGTCGTTTATGCCACCCGCAAATGGTGTTAACTGTGATACATGGTGGGCGAGATACTTGCGTAAACGTTTCACAAGTAGCGCAATTTTGTGAACAAACTCGAGCTAGAGTGAGGCAAATTATGTTACCCACCGCCGATCATTTTTCGATGCTACCTCATAATGGTCATTGGGTTGAGACGCAGTGGCAGCAAATACAGCAATTAATTGCAGAGGAAATTGTGGCTTTAGGCTAGTTCGTCATCCCAGCGCGGCTAATGGGTAAAAGACTTATCGGTTGTTTTATTGCTAACCATTCTTTATTTGTGGAATTAAACACCTTGTTATAGCGGCTGAATGTTAGCTAGCTCGACATTTCAATAAAGTACTGCTAGTTGCTTCATAGATAATTCCGATTGAATCACTATGTAGTCACACGATATCTGTGTAGTCGTTCACGCCATAAACGCGCTAATAGGGCACTCCAAATATCTGTCCTTGATCAGTAATCCTAGTGTTCGACATTTGATCAGTGCTTGGGGGCTAACAGTAATGACAACCTGATTTTAGGCTGAGTAAAGTATAGATAGTCGGAGCAAGAATGCATTCAGAGTGTCACCCTATACATTTAGCTTATCGCCATGTTATTGGGTTATAAGACTGTACCTTGATAGATGTTTGGGCTTCGTACTACGGGTTTAATCTCACCTGAAATCCAATAGATTTTATTTCCTTGCTGAGTGATAGTGAGTGGCCCAGCTCCGCCAGTAAATGGCACGTTATTAGTCAGTGCAGACCAATCATCTTTGTCGATATTATAAATAATCTGGCGACGACTAAAATTGATCTCTTGTTCACTCAAGCTGAAGTAATATTGTTTAAAAGCCGTCAAACCTTCATTTTTTTGTGTGGTCAATTGAAAGATAGCATCATTAAAAATAGCGCGATTTACACCACCCAGTAATACTAATTGATCATCATTAATGGTAGCCACACCACCACCGGTTACCGAAAAAGGCTGTTTGTCCAAAGTGATAGGCGCTAATGTTGTCCAATGCGACTTTTTAAAATCAAAAGCATAGGCATCAGTTAGCACAGCGTTATCAGTCAGAAAACTCAAACCGCCGAAAATGTAAAACTGACCTTTATGATTGATCGCTGGAAAATCTGAACGTTCAGCACCAGGAACAGCAGGAATATTCTCACTATTAATGCATGACTTACTGACGAGAGAGTACTGACAGACACGATTGTTTACTTTGCCATTTTGCTCACCAGCAAAGATATACAAGTCGCCATCTTGCCAAGCAGCGCCACCTGAATGCCATGTGAAAGGTAAATGATCGATCAATTCAGTGGTCAGTTTATAATCTGAATCTAAAGTTAATTTTATAATGGAATCGAAGGCTTGTTGATTATTTTTACCTCCAACAAGATAAAGGCTGTTATCGACGACTAAGGTTGCTCCATGCCCTGCTTTGATAGGTAAGTGGCCATGTGCAACCAAGTTAGCGAATTTATTTGTAGTATCGAAGACAAAAATATCCGAATAGAATTCTTTTTCCCCCTGTTCAAAAAATGGGTGGCCATTAGGGAAATTGGCGCCGCCTGCGACAATGAGGTAATTACCTAAAAAACCGCTATAGGCTCCAGAAATACCAATCGATTCAGAAAAGCCATCGGGTACGGGTAGCTGACCAGCCTTTATCCATGAAATCTGTGGCGTGTTGTCGAATGATGAATCATTTTGTTGGGGATAATGGGTCATTTTATCTGCAGCATTAGCATCAACTGTTAACAATAATGATGCTATTAACAAATTTAGTAAGTTAATAAGCTTCAACATCCCCTCCTTAGTGGTTATTAAAAATAAAACCTAATCAGCACTGATTAGGTTTTAAGGCTCTCAAATTGCGTGTAAGGCATGCTTTATAAAATATGCTGCATGCCGTTTTAGTTATTAGAATGTCAACTTAACACCGGCGAAGAGTTGGCGACCAATAACATCATAAGCTTGAGGTGTTGTATTGGTACCAACTGCTGAACTTGTTGCTTGGATATCTGGTTGTTGATCGAGTAAGTTATTCGAACCAATATACACATTTACCGCATCATTAATTTGGTAGCTTGCTCGAACATCTACATAGTAAACAGCATCCATAGTGTTAAGATCATCCGATAAGGTCGTTTCTCCTAGAACACCTTTAGTTTCAGCACGATATGTCATCTGGGCAAACAGGTTAAAATCATCTGTGATGTTATATGAGGCATTCATAGTGTAGCGATATTCAGGGAATAATGTCGTTCCTAAATTGTCAATTTTACCTGTAAGAGTATCTATTTCATATTCGGCTAGGTAGTTAGCAATAAAGTTTACTGTCAGGTTATCCAGTGAATATGCTACTTCCAAATCAACGCCACTGGTTGAAATAGTATTAGCATTTATTGATGTCGAATAAATATTTAGAATCGGACCATCTTGCACATCTCTCACGATTCGGCCACCACAGGTCTTATCAAATTGTGATGGATCGACATCATAACAACGTTTAACCATAGTATCGGGAGTGATGGTCGTAATACCATCTTCAATTTCGATACCGTAGTAATCCACCGAAATCGAGAGGTTGTCTAGCGGAGTCATTACAAAACCTAATGTTAATGAGTCTGCCGTTTCTGCTTTTAAGTTAGGTGAACCACTTTGAGACACTAAGGTATTATTTGTCTCTGAACCCACTAATATATATTGGCCGTTTGGATCTGTATCCATTCGATTTGAAATTGCCGAGATAGAAGTGCAATTCACGTCGATATTAGATGTGCCTGTCTTGGAGGCACCATTACAGACATCTATCGTTGGGTTTGCAACACTGGTTGTTCCCGTAGAGAATATGTCATTGATATTCGGTGCTCTAACTGAGCTCGACTGGCTCGCGCGAATTCGGAACATCTCATGGATAGGTGCATCGATACCTAAACGGTAAGTTGAAGTAGTACCTATTGTTGAATAATCACCGAATCGAGCGGCAAGACTTAGGTTAAGCCAATCTGTAACAGGGACGTAAAGCTCACCAAAAACTTCCGCAACGTCAAAGCTGCCGTCGATTGGTTGAACAGGGCCTTCACGGGTGATGCCTAGTTGACGGAAACTATCAGGGTTTTCAACGGCGGATTCTTTTCGGTATTCAACACCAGCAGCAAAGCCTATGTTGTCATCTCCGATAGCAAAATCTAATTCACCAGACATAACACTGTTCACCACAAACTGTTCAACTTTACCTGTTTGCCCTGTGTTAACAGCAAGATACTTCATTGCTTCATCGGAAAAACCAGTGATACCAGCTTGACCAGCCAAACTATCAGTCGTTCCAAATGGATTCACTGGTACACAGCCATAAGTCCTGGCGATAACATCAGCACATTGGTATCCACCATTGCCGTCTTCTTCGATAGTGAGTGCTTGTTGCAAATTAGGTATGCTGAAGTCACCACTGTTCTGTTGTGTTTGTGAAGTTATGCCGTACGTTGCGCCTGTTTGCCAATCCATACCATTGTCTAAGTAGTAGGTATAGTTACCTGCCACGCGGAAAGTATCGCGTTGGTTTTCTGTGAGACGATTGCCAAATTCAAAAGTACGCCTATTGGTGGTTACACCATCAAGAGAGGTGTTATCTCCCATCACAGCTAAAAGTTGCTGTCCTGCGCTACTACCGACAAAGTATGGGCTCGTGGCGACGTCGATACCGGTTGTGCCGCCATTGCCTTTTCTGAAGACATTATTGACAACATCGATTGGTGCTTCTTCTAAATCAACCCGAGCCTGTGTTTGTGCATAGTTTAATTCAACCTCTAATGTTGATTTCTCAGAAATGTCGAAAGTGACTCCAGAAGCAATATTAAAGCGTTGATATGGCAAGACTAATGTACGATTAGAATGTTGATTGTCCCAGTCTGAGTCACTAGTTGGCTGATAATTACTGTCCAGTAAGGGTTGGTTTGCATTAAATTGATCGCCATTACCAAAGATTTTTAAATCGCCATAACCCAATAAAGCGCCATCCACATGACCAGGTCCATCTCGCCTTGCAATCGTATCTCTAATGCCATCGCCGTTGGTATCAACAAATCTCATTTCATATCGAGAAAAGTCTCTTTCAGAAGAATTCAATACCTCTTGATTAGCATAACCGGCGGAAATCCAAGCATTACCAGAGTCAAAGTTTTTGCCATAGGTAAAATCAAAATTTTGTCTTTCTGCGCCACCTTCGCTGGATTCTGCTGCAAAAGCGTTTATTTCTGCGCCATCAAAATTCTTTTTTGTGATGATGTTAATCACACCAGCAATCGCATCGGAACCGTAAATTGCGGATTGACCGCCCGTTAATACATCAACGCGTTCTATAATTGCGGTTGGAATTGAATTTAAATCAACACCATATCCCGTGTTTGCAGAAACACCAGATACATAACGACGACCGTTAACTAAGACTAAAGTTCGTGCAGAACCCAAATTACGAAGTGATGTTGTTGACACGCCGACATTACTGCCTGCACCACCAAGAGAAACGTTATCACTTGACCCATTTATCGCGGAAGTTACCGAAGGTATATTGTTGAGCACATCCCCAATAGAAATTGCTGCTATACCTTCAATCATCTCTTTACCCACTTCGGTAATAGGGGCGGATGATGAAGTGTTAGCGCTACCTTTAAAAATGTTTGAACCAGTAACAGCAATACGTTCAACATTTTTTGGGGTTTGTTCAACTTCCTTAACGCCTTCTACTGCCAAAACTGCTGGACTAAGTAAAGCAGCAATACATACCGACAACGCAGTGCGACTAAATGTTCTGTGGATGGTGTTCATACTTCCCTCTCTGAGTTTTATAGTTTTAATTTCATGTTCAACTGTTTCTGATGTCGTTAACGTTTTTAATTATTGAACAGATAATGCTCGCTTCTGTGTTATGCAGTTAACCTATCATACCATCACCCAGTCGGCAACATAAATAACTCTAAATGTAAACTTTCGGTTTACACTTTGGTAACTTAGACTCTGGTTATTCTCGTAACTGCATTTTTAGTTATATAAATATCGTTAATTCAATTTGTTATGTTTTTATGCAGGCTTTATACATTAGGCATTGGCATGGCTTTTTTGATTATGGATGTATGTTTAAATAAACAGAGTTCTATGCCATGTATTTAAAAAGCTACTTAGACTGGTGATTCGGGTGGTTATCTGTTGACTCATGTAATCAAAAGGTAGGGCTATCTCAAGGTGAATTTGTATTGTGTGTTGAGATTGAATGTAACTATATCGGTTGTTTTGAAAGACTAAAGCTGAGTGTCACGCTCGATATGTTATATAAGATTGGGAGGTGCTCGACTTTGAGTCACATGAGTTGCTGCCGAGTGGAATATCTGTTGAAGGTAAGACGTTGTCTGAAGCTTAAATACGCTCCTGATGCTTATTGCTGGCTTATGAGATCATTGTAAAGCCTGAGTATTATTGCTTTATAGCGACTAAGGTTCACATTTGCCTATTCAGAGTTCAGATAATTATGATGGCGACTTCAAATTGAGCTGAGCATAACGACGCTAACTGTTGGGATGATCCATTAAAGGCAAGCGTAGCAGTGATAAATCTGGTTCGGGTAGGTCAGTTGTTCATTGATAATGTTCATTTTTCATCTAATTGTCATCGCTAACAATTACGTACTTTCTGGCTGTTTCATATTTAATCCAAAGAAATAACTCACAATATGATGTTTAATTGTTAACTAAATTAATACCATATAAACAAAGTTTAATATAACGCTTAATGTGTTATTTATATAAAACAAAGCATTTACTATCAGTATCTTAGGTTTTTATCGGTAAATTATTATCTCACATTTTTTGTTTTTAAATCGATCTAGTGTTGCGCTCTTACATGCAGGGCTTTAGTTTGGCTAATGTGCGTCAATTTTTGATGCTCACCTGAAGGAGTTTCCATGACAGCACAATTTAATGTTCAAATTGGTTCTTTTCGTAAAATCAACAAGATCCCTAACGCCTGGTCAAATAAAGATTACCTTCAATTGATGGCTATTATGGGCTTAAATGATGGCTTAGATGATATGGAGGAGTCTGAACTTAGAGAAATGTGCATGATGTCTTTAAATGATTTAGAGGCCACCGAAGCCGCTAAAATTGTCTTAACTCATTTATTCACTGAATTAGCAGAAGGTAAAATTGACCAGTTAAGTAATGACATGATTGGTGACAGGATGTGGGAAGAATATTCTGATTGCTTGCTTCATGAAGGCTTTTTTAGTGCTTATGCATTATTGAGAGAAGCTTTTAATGGTGTCTTTGCTGAGCCTACCGGTGTTGAGTTTATGGTAAATGTGACCGCAACAGATGCAGACGATTTAAGCATATTTGATCAGTCGCTACATGCATCTATGGTACGTCTTTTAGCATCAGGGCTATCTCCCGATGTGTTATTACATCGATTGTTTGAAGATCAAATTACCGGCACACAATTTCCAGAAGCAACTGGCATATTATGGCAGTTAGAATCTGTTACAAGTGAAGGCTTATCACGTCAGTTTAAGATGGTCAGTTCAGATTTCTGGTTTGGACAATTAGCCAATATTGAGATGTTTGAGGCTTCAGCTCATGCTGATGAATCAGATGAAGAGGAATAGTTGATCGGGGTTAGGGATAGTGAGCGTTTACTTAATAACTTTTAGCCTTGCTCGCTATCATTGACTTGCATCGGTTGGTAATCGATGGATTATGACACCTTGTAAGTAAAAATCATCCGTTTGATATGATATAAGGTAAATGTTGTTATCTCACTTGTCGCTCATGTTAGCCAAGCTAAGGTGAAGAATATTATCTGATTAATTTCTTTAACTAATAAAAAACCAGCTGAATAATACAGCTGGTTTTTTTATATCATTTTGGCAATGCCAAATTAATGATGACTAATAATTAGTGCTTACGACGACGTAATGCAGCTAATGGTAGTAATAGTGCGGTTAACCAACCCATAGAACCACCAGAAGATTTCTCTTCTTCCTTGGTGACATTAATGGTTGCAGTACCAGGCGCACTTGTCAGTTCGCCGTCAGATGCGGTTACAGTGAACGTGAAGGTGTCATTACCTATAGGAGCCGTAAAGTTAATTGTTGGACCACCGTTAGTAAAGTTAACACTCTTACCACCAGTTTGGACCCAATTATACGTTAAAGCATCACCATCGATATCTTTACCATTAGCCTTCGCTGTTACAACGAAACCACCGGCACTATTCATTCCTGAAGGTGCAACAGTAGGAGCGTCATTTACGTTCGTCACAGTAATAACAACTTGTGCAGGAGTGCTCAGATTCCCTTCTTCATCAGTAGATGTATAAGTGAATGTGTCTGTACCTGTGAAGTCTGCTTTTGGTGTATAAGTAAATGATCCGTCAGCGGCCAAAGTAAGCTCACCATTAGTCACGTTATCAACAAGAGCAACAGTACTTAGGTTTCCTGCTGGAGATACGTCAATTAAGCGTTGAGCTTTAGCTGTCATGCCATCGCCCGTAACTTGAGTACGAGCTACTTTTTGGTCTGGTTTAGTATCATTATCTAATACATTACCTTCCATAGAAGTGTCTTCATCAAGTGACGGCGCATCAGCTTGGCCGAAGCTAAACTCAGTGACCATAGCTTTATAGCCGATTTCAACACTACCAGAGTTTGATGCTCTAACTTCAACATAATCATCGTTAGTAACAGCTGAACCTACACCGTTGTAGTAATAAGTCGTTCCTATAGTACCACTGATGTTTTCTGCACCTATGGTTACGTTAGCTGGCATACCAGGAATGTCGAAGTAGTTAAACGTCACTTCTTCAGTATCGCCAGTTTTTAACCAAACGCTGAAGCTGTACTTGTCACCTGATGAATCACCATAAAGCTGTGCATCATTCCATTCAACAACTAAGAATGAAGCGCTTCCAGTGCTCACTACACCAATAGAGATAGCTCCACCACCAGTGTCGCCAACCGTACCATCACTTAAATCAAAATCTGACCAGAATGGTGCAAGGATATTATTTGGATTTGAGCTGTCAGGTAGTTCTTTATTAGCATAAGTACCAGCAGTTGAACTATTGCCAGGGATAACTATACCGTTATCAGAAATTGTGATTTGAGTATAAGTTTGGCCATTGTATTTGTAGGCTGGTACGTTAAATACAAATGTCGTTTCATCACAACCATCTAGGCAAGCTGGTGTTTGGCTTAAACCAAGGTCTGTAATATTTGGGTATGAACCAGAGCCACTTGAAGTAACCATTTCAGGCAAGTCCATTGAACCAACCCAAGTGATAACGCCAGTATTCTCATCAACAGATAGACCATTTTGCGAAGCGCCGTTCAGGACAACAGATACATCATCTTTCGATGTAAGCTTAGTGCCCTTAGGAGCTGAAGCTGTCACAGTAACAGTATTTTCGAACATGGTATTATTAACAACAGATTTTACAGTGAAAGGATCTGCAACAGTAATATCAGTATCAGTTGTATAAGTAGAGATTAAAGATGAATCACTAGACTCTTTAGCTAATACCGCTAATGGAAGATGAGCATTTTGCTTACCTTCAGTGCTGGTGATCATTACGTTACCAAAGATCCAATCGCCATATTCACTGAATGTTGAATCAACAGTAACGGTAAACGTTGCAGATGCACCCGCTTCAAGTTCAAGTGTTGATGGAGAAATCATTAGGCCAGCAGTATCAGAATTTGCTGAAAGTGCCCAAGATGATTTTTCATCACCTTTGTTGTAAACAGTACGAGTAAATGTACAGATACCGACACAAGAGTCTGCTGCAATTGAAGGCTTATCAAATGTTAATACTGCTTTTGCTGCAGCATCAAGATCCATACGACCAGCACCCATATCAAAAGGAGTTGCAGGTGTTGACGCGTCATCATCTAAAATACCATCCATTTTAGATGTTGATGTTAATGCTGTTTTAATATCAATAGATGACCAATCTGGATGTAACTGGCTTAATAGAGCAGCAGCACCCGCCACGTGTGGGCTGGCCATACTGGTACCAGTAATCATGTTAAAGTTTTCTCCACCATCGTCTGGTGAGAAAGCAGATAAAATATCTGTTCCTGGAGCAGCTAGATCAGGCTTGAGAATGTTTTCATTACCATTTGGACCACGAGAGCTAGACTGATTAATCGTATCAGCAAGGTTGCTTGCGATAATACGTTTAATTTCAGAACCTATAGTACCTTGAATCGTAGTGTCACCCATTGAATCAACAATTGCCATGCCATCATCTTGTGAGATCATAGCTGAAGGGAATGTAATGCCTGGAACTGACATGGTGATTGGAGCACCAGCACGGTTATTGTATACCACAACCGCTTTAGCACCTGCGTTTTGAGCATTAGTCACTTTATCACTAAAGTTACAAGTACCACGTGAAATCAACGCAATGCCATCTTTAAACGAATCAGCGGCAAATGCATCACAGCCTTCAGTGTTTTCAGCATCGATGTTTAGAGCTAAAATAACAGGAGCAGTAATATCCATCTCAATGATGGTATCAGATCCTGGAACCGCTAATAAATCATCACCACCAACATTGAAGCTGTTAGCAAAATAACGGCCAGTAGTACTGTTAGCTACAGTGATACCAGATTCAATACAACCAGGACAACCAACTGATTTAGCTGCGTTACCATCGTTACCAGCAGCACTTACAACAACAACACCAGCAGCTTCAGCAGCTTCAAACATTGTTTTATATGGGCTGCTTGCTGGATCGGCACCGGCTCCACCACCCCATGAGTTATTGATTACGTCTGCACCATCATTAACAGCATGTTCTAATGCTTCCATCAGCATAATGTTAGAACCGCTGCCACCAGAACAATCTTCTTTAGAATACAGTGCTTTATAAGCCATTAAATATGCGGCTGGAGCAACACCTGATAAAGTAACGTCAACACCTTGGAAAGTGGTATCTACTTTGTTACCTACAGCGGTACCAGCAACGTGAGTACCATGACCACCGTAGCCTAATGGGCTCATGTATTCATCTGGACATACCGCAAACGTTGGTTGTGACCAACGTGCAACAATCAGTTTATCGTTACAGAATGAGCTATCTACCGTTGAACAATAGTCATCGGTTGGCATCATAGAAGTTGGAGCGGTAAAACCTTCTCCTGAGAACATTGGGTTTTCAGGACGAATACCACCATCAATAATTGCAACACGGATACCTTTACCGGCATTTTCCATACCATCAACAGCATTCCACATCGCTTGACTATTAATAATGCCAAGTGAAGCATCCATGTTTGTTTCGTACATTGCTTCAGGGTATACAGAGATAACCCCTGGAATAGCCATGATCTGTTCAACAGTTAACCCTTGGCTAACAATGGTTACACCGTTAAATAATGTCTTAAACTGACGTTCAACTTTAGCATTTGAAGCCACTTTTGAAAGTGCTTTTGTAAATGCTGCTTGCTCTGCTTGCAAATGAGATGCATAACTTTTCACTGGAGCTGATTGAATGTCTAGCTTGCTATTTTTATCTTTGATAGCTGTAGAGGCTAAAGTAGAAATGCCACCTTGGTACTTTGCAATTGCAGGCGACTCTAATTCAACAATATAACGTTGAGGAGCTACTACGTTGTTTTGTCTTACTGTTGGTTTGTTATTATTTTTAACGGACAGCAGTTCAATGCCTGTTTGGTCAGAGCTATATTGTGTATTTGCATAAGTCGCACTTGATATCAGTGCAGCCGAAATGGCTAGAGCTAATTTTGTCTTCACAACTTCTTCCTTGTTTTATACATCACTCAATGTGGGGGGAGGATATCGTTTTAAGACGATGTATATTAAGTGATGGTGTTTATATTAATTTCTGCTTATGTGTTGCACTCTGTGGTGCATCAACAGCATTTGTAGCACAAAGAATTAACAAAAGTAACACTCCGATTTAAAAAAAAGGCAATTAATTGTTAATAAGTATGTGTAGGTTTGTGATTTAGGTTGCGGAATGCTCTTGTAGCGTTTGACAATTCTGAAGGTAATACAGATGGGGAAAGAGATTAAGCCCTCAATGATTTAGGGCTTTACCGATCGGACAATAGGGTTTTGAAGGCTAATAAGTGTTTCAGTAGACTGGATTTCATCAATTGATTGGATACGGTTAATCAGCACATGCTGTAATCCATCGATAGATTGGCACATTACCTTTACAAATACTGAGTAATTACCAGTGGTATAATATGCTTCTACCACTTCTTCTAATTCATTTAGCTTGGCAATCGCTGCTGGATAATCGCCAGCACTTTTTAAATTGATGCCAATAAAGCAGCAAACATCATAACCCAGTGCTTTAGGGTTAACGGTAATTTGCGCGCCGGTGATAATGCCAGCTTGTTTCATTTTTTCAACGCGAACATGAATTGTCCCTGCACTGACATTGAAACGTTTCGCCAGTTCCGCAAAAGGTGTTCTGGCATCTTGCATCAGTGCGGTAAGAATATGATTGTCTAATTCATCACGATGAAATGAGCTATCCACGATATTAAGCCTAACAAACCATTAATTGACCATAAATCTACGACTTTCATTGCGTAATAGCTACTACAATCCACATATTTATTAATAATGTTTAATTTTTACTGTTCATCTGTTGGCGTCATGAAAGTGACGGCTGCTTCAAAATGCATTGCTTGTCGTGAGTACGGATGAGTTATCGATAATGCTGCCGCATGCAGCAGTAACCTAGGTGATAAGCTTTTTGCTAAAGGATCGGCATAGAATCCATCGCCAAGGATCGGGTGCCCTAACGCCATCATATGAACTCTCAGCTGATGAGAACGTCCCGTAATTGGGGTGAGTTTTACTAACGTTGATTTAGCACCGTAACTGACAACTTCGACAAGTGTTACCGAAGGTTTGCCAATGGCGTGGTCGACTTTTTGCTTGGGTCTATTAGGCCAATCGCAAATGAGTGGTAAATCAACCTGAGTGATACTAGGCTTCATGTGGCCGGCAACCCGAGCATAATAAGTTTTGGCCGTTTCTCTATCACGAAATTGACGTTTTAATTCGCGCTCTGCACTGCGTCTAAGTGCGACGACAATCACCCCAGAGGTTGCCATATCTAGGCGATGTACAATTTGGGCATTAGGGTGTTCAGCTAAAACCCGCGCATAAATACTGTCATGATAAATGGCTTCTCTTCCCGGTACCGATAACAGTCCTGAGGGTTTGTTTGCGACCAGAATATCTTTATCTTGATACAATATATCCAGCCAAGGGCTGGTGGGTGGGTTGTATATGAAATCAGCCATAGTTGCTCTCGTGAGTCAATTCGCGGCAAAGATACCGTTAGGGCTTATGATGTGCAAGTATAGAATGGTACTGAGAAGTGGCGACTTAAGAGAATGCATTGCCGTTAACGTGCATTATGGTAAACGTCCACACGACAAATGCGAGCGGGATATGCACTAATGCATAAAAACATTGATCAAGTCGACTCATGCCTTTTGCTAACCAAATTAAATACAGGTGTGTGGCGATCACTGCGGGAAACAGCACCAGCAGAGGATAAAGCGAAAATGGACTAGCATCAGTAAAAATGGCGTGAGTCACTATTGCCCACGCCACCATAAAAGCGGTCGTCATTGGCGGCATTGCTATGCGATATTGATCTGGGTAAGGGAACATCCCATGTCCTTAAAGTCATTTATAGTTGGGTATTAGCCTTTTATTTCTTTTTTACTCTGAATCACCTTCCGGTGCACTATCGAATAATGCCGCAATCCGGCGGGTCCATGAGATACAATAACAGATAATAAAATAATAAAGATGATTAATTCAGAATGGCATTGGCTTATTTGAATAAAAAATCCTAACAATATGATTTTAAATAAGGTTAATACTCCTTTGAGTTGGATTAACCAGCGCCAATCTCTAATGATTTCCCAACTCATTAGCAGTACGCCAGATGTAATCGCTATAATCCAATAATTAAGCCATAGAGATAATTCAAGATTAAAGATAATACCGCCGCCACTGCCCACTATACCGATAATATGCAGTGCTCTTAATGACGTTTTACTGATCCGTTCGATCCAAAAACGACGGTTTGAGACTGGTAGTTTTTTTTTATGATTCATAGTGTCGTGGGCTTAATAACATTGCGCTAATATTAGCAATTTCAATATGTAAAAACAGTGATATACGCAGCAGTTCTTTTTATTATCAATGTGATTATATTGCTGGTGGATCAAATTTTATTTCCTTCAATATGGTTAGTATTTGACTCTAATATTGATTATGGTCATGGAATATTAGTGTGGCGAATGGGACAGATTTATTATCGGTATGACCAAATCCACTGAATTGCCAGTCACTATCCTTAAAGGCTCTTCACCAGAGAGAATCTAGATCACAACTTCATCGTTATTCAGTGTGATATTGACGACAATAACCGTTAATTCACATACAATTAATTCATATCTAGGGGCTGATCATATTGATGATTTGCTCATCAATTCGCTATTAGTAAATTTGGATACCTATGAAAATTGGATTTTTTAGCGCCAAGCCTTACGACATTCGCCATTTCACCAGTATTAACCAAACGTTTAAGGTCGATATTGAATTTTTTGATTACCGACTTTGCATGCAAAACGTCAAACTAGCGGAAGGCTATGAAGTTGTTTGTGCTTTCGTCAATGACTCCTTATGTGAAGAAGTATTAGTTGAGTTGGCCAAAGGTGGCACAAAAATTATTGCTATGCGTTGTGCTGGCTTTAATAACGTTGATTTAGTGGCTGCTGAGCGTTTAGGCATGAAAGTGGTCAATGTGCCCGCGTATTCACCAGAATCTGTTGCTGAGCATTCAGTGGCACTCATGTTGACGTTAAATCGTAAAATCCACAAAGCTTATCAGCGCACTCGTGATGCTAACTTTGCTTTATCGGGGCTTGTCGGTTTTAATATGTTTGGCAAAACCGTTGGCGTGATAGGTACGGGTAAAATTGGCCTAGCCACCATTAAAATCTTATTAGGTTTTGGCTGTAAAGTATTGGCATTTGACCCTTATCCAAACCAAGCTGTTATTGATCTTGGTGTCGAATATGTTTCATTAGAAACCCTCTATCCTCAATGCGATATCATCAGTTTGCATTGTCCATTGACCAAAGATAATCATCATTTACTCAACAACGTTAGCTTTAATCAAATGAAGCAAGGCGTGATGGTGATTAATACCAGCCGCGGTGGATTATTAGATGCATTGGATGCCATGGAAGCGTTAAAAGATGGCAAAATTGGTTCATTAGGACTTGATGTATACGAAAATGAAAAAGGGCTGTTTTTTGAAGATAAATCAAATGAAATTATTCAAGATGATATCTTCCGCCGCTTATCGGCTTGCCACAATGTTATTTTTACCGGCCACCAAGCTTTCTTAACTGAAGAAGCGCTGAACTCGATCGCCTCAACAACATTAACCAATGTGACTCAGTTGCTCACAGGGCAAGTTTGTAATAATGAGCTGTTTTAATTTGTTATAGTGAGCAGGAAGAGCAGCTCATTAATACCAACTCACGACAAACATCAGCTTACTAATGCATAGGACATACGCTGGCAATTGCCATTATGTTGGGTAAAATCTTGTGTTGGGTATAATGTGAAATAAATGGAATATTATGATTACAACAACTGAAATTCACGATATTAAAACGGCCACGGGCTTAATGCGTACCACGCTTTATCGTCCGGATACTAAAGGCCAATTTGCGACTATCATTTTCTACTCAGAAATATTCCAGCAAACGGCTCCGATAGCTCGATCTGCTGCGATCTTGGCTGGGCATGGGTTTGTGGTGTTGGTACCCGAAGTGTTTCATGAGCTCAACCCTATCGGAACTGTGTTGGCGTATGACGACGCAGGTAAAGATAAAGGTAATGCAGACAAGTGGGCTAAGCCGTTAGAGCAACATGACAGTGACACTCAAGCGCTTGTCGATTTTGCGCGTGCACAGTCATTTTGCAGTGATAAAGTTGGCGCTATGGGCGTATGTATTGGTGGTCATTTAGCCTATCGAGCAGCGCTTAATCCTGATATTAGCGGGGCTTTTTGTCTGTATCCTACAGATATTCATTCCAATACATTACCTTGTAAAGAGGGCAATGATTCATTGGCTCGTGCTGGCAGCATAAAAGGCGAGTTAGTGATGGTCTTTGGTAAACAAGATCCACATGTGACTAAAGAAGGTCGTAAGCTTATTTATCAAAAGCTTGAACAAGTGAATGCAAACTTTACTTGGCTTGAAGTCAATGCTCAACACGCTTTTATGCGCGATGAAGGTGAGCGTTTTGATGCCGCTTTAGCGTTGCAGATGTACTTGCAAGCCGTAGCGTTTTTCCATCGAGTATTAAACTAGCACCGCAATATGTCTGCGCAGAGCTTAAGTCTGAGTATAAATATGGGCTTAAATAAAGCAGGCATTACTCTATTCGATACATAAGCCCAGTTAATGTTAATAAGATTATGTATCGATTCTCTACTTATACGACATCGGCATTATTAAGCTGAAATTATTGTCAACATGGCTAAGCCAGCAGAGCATGAGTTGCTATCAGTCAGATATGAATCACCCCACTGGGTATAGCTAAAGATTACTTAAGCCATTTTGCTCTACTTGCATTAATCTTCGCCTTGGTTTTGTTGCTTGTTGCAAGTGAACTAGGGTGGCGTGGTTCGGGTAACTTAATCACCGCTTTTTGGAGCATCAAGCTGTTAGGGTAAGTCATCACATCGCCGATATCCCGTTTGATCAATACGTGAAACAAACTGATTTCGACAATAATGCCACTCATATCCTCTTCTTTATCGACAATTTTTATGCGATCGCCAATTCGATAAGGAAATGCAAAAAAGATCAATACACCAGCAGTGATGTTGCTCAATATCGACCATTGAGCAAATAGGGCCACGCCTAATACCGCAAAGGCTGAAGACACAAATAGCGACACCTCTTGATAACCTAAACCTAATGACACCGCCATGACGGATATCGTCACAAAAAACAACAAATAAGAAATTAAACGAGTAATTAAACGGCTACGAACCTCGCTGACTTGTTTCTTTTGTGCTTGCTGACGGATCCATTTTTTGACCTGTCGCTGGGCTAGAAAGAACACCGCCAAATACAAAGTTATCATCAATAAATGGTTAAACATGTCGATTTCCTATCTGGTCGTATTAATTTAATTCTGCGAGTTATCTGTATCACTTGTCGCCAACTTTATACTGTATTCTGGGGTATAATAAGGTTTTAAAGTAGAAAAATCTTGCTGTCACGTATTGGCGAGACTCCTCACAGAGTGAAGTATGTCTGATTATAAAGTATTGCACGTCGACGGTGATCGGTTTGGTGATTTTTGTGTGCTCGACGATGGCGACTATCGGGTCTTATCATTTGGTGATAATGATGAGCAAAGTAAGATGGATAAGAGTCAACCTCATGTACCGCAACATACTTATGTTCAGGCCATGTTAGCAGTGCTGTTATTCAGCCAACCCAAAAGTGTGATTATTTTAGGCTTAGGTGGTGGTGCACTCGTGCATTCCCTTAGGCATTTTGATGCAGCGATTAAAATTACTGCAGTTGAATTACGCCAACAAGTTATTGAAGTGGCTAAACGCTTTTTTCAATTACCTTTAGGTAAAAAACTGACCATAGTGCACCAAGATGCCTATGTCTTTTTAGCCCAAGCAGAGCATAAAAAAGTCGATGTTATTTTTGCTGATATCTACAGCGACAAAGGTGTAGATAAACAACAGTTGTCTAACCAATTTATTCAGCAAACAAAACAGCTGCTTAAAACGGATGGCTTTTTAGTATTAAATTGTTGGAAAGAACACAGTCGAGACTTACAGTTACGTGACACGCTTCATGAGCATTTTAATCAAGTCTTTGCTTGTTTAACCGGTGGTGGGAATTGGGTGGTATTTGCCACCAATAAAGCCAATTGTTTTTCTGCCGCAAATAATAAGCAAGATTTACAAGCCCTTTCACAAAAGCTCGATATTAATGTTAGCCGCGTGCTGACACGATTTGGTCCTTGGGAATAACATCCACCAATAAACATCATTAATCGAGTACCAGCTTTAAAGCGTACTCGGTGTTGATGATTTATACCCTTCATACAAATAGACTCTCAAAGATAGTTCAATATAAAAAACCGATTAGGGTGATAGTTTTTATCCGTTATACTTAGTTAGCCTCCATCGCTATTATAGCTACATCAGATGACGAGCACAGTTTGTTTATCATCACCGAAACCATATTGGTATCGGGTTTACTGTAAATCTAAATGGAGCATGACATGACACAATCTATCATCAATAGCACTATCAAACCGTTCAAAGCAACTGCATTCCATAATGGTGCTTTCGTTGACGTTACTGAACAAGATTTATTAGGTAAATGGGCAGTAGTGTTTTTCTACCCAGCAGACTTCACTTTCGTATGTCCAACTGAATTAGGCGACATGGCTGATCATTATGAGAAGCTACAGGCAATGGGCGTTGAAGTTTACTCAGTATCAACTGACACTCACTTCACTCACAAAGCTTGGCATTCAAGTTCAGACACTATAGGTAAAATTACTTACCCAATGATAGGTGACCCAACTGGCGCAATCACTCGCAACTTTGGTGTGATGATTGAGGAAGACGGCTTAGCACTACGTGGTACTTTTGTGATTAACCCAGAAGGCCAAGTTAAAGTAGCTGAAATTCATGACCTAGGTATTGGCCGTAGCGCTTCTGAACTAGTTCGTAAAATTCAAGCTGCACAATATGTTGCAACTCACGATGGCGAAGTATGTCCTGCAAAATGGCAGCCAGGTGAAGAAACATTAGCTCCTTCAATTGACCTAGTCGGTAAAATCTAACCACTAAGATAACCCTTAGGTTAGGAATATCATCTCCAGCTAGTCGGTGTTCCCCCGGCACTGACTAGCATCTTGTAAATTCATCGATTATTTCCCATTTTTAGGAGTTGTTATGTTAGATGCGAATGTAAAAAATCAACTGAAAACCTATCTGCAAAACCTCAAGCGCCCAGTTGAACTTGTCGTATCTGCAGATGACTCAAACAAAGGCAAAGAACTCACCAGCCTAGCCCAGGACATTGTTGACTCATCAGATCTAGTCTCTGTGACTTATCAGCAAGGTCAACGTACACCAAGTATGAGTGTGATTAACCCGCAAGCTGCAACTAATATCACCTTTGCAGGTTTGCCAATGGGCCATGAATTTACCTCACTGGTGCTAGCACTATTACACAGCGGCGGCCATCCGATTAAGTTGGATGCGGATATCATTGAGCAAATCCGTCAGCTACCAGGTGAATTCCATTTTGAAACCTATATTTCGTTAAGTTGCCAAACTTGTCCTGAAGTGATCCAAGCACTTAATATGATGGCAGCAATTAACCCAAACATTACTAACGTGATGATTGACGGTGCGTTATTCCAACAGGAAGTGAGCGATCGCAATATCATGTCAGTGCCATCAGTATTTTTGAACGGCGAAGCCTTCTCTGTCGGTGCCATTAGCGTTGTTGAAGTACTGAATAAGTTAGATAAAAATGCCGCAAGCAGACAAGCCGAGCAGCTTAATAAAAAGTCGGTTTTTGATATGTTAGTTGTCGGCGGTGGTCCAGCAGGTGCCGCAGCGGCCATTTATTCAGCTCGTAAAGGGTTAAATACCGGCATAGTTGCTGAAAAGTTTGGTGGCCAAGTGGCCGAGACGGTCGGTATTGAAAACTTTATTTCAGTGTCTAAAACCGAAGGTCCAAAACTGGTGGCGAACCTTGAAGCTCATGTTAAAGATTATGACGTCGATATTATGCAAAACCAACGTGCGTTGAGTTTAGCTAAAAACGGTCTGCTTAATGTGACGCTTGAAAGTGGCGCCACCTTAAGCAGTAAAACGATTATCTTAGCAACCGGTGCGCGTTGGAGAGAAATGAATGTCCCTGGTGAACAAGAGTATCGTAATAAAGGCGTAGCGTATTGCCCACACTGTGACGGTCCGTTATTTAAAGGTAAGCGAGTTGCGGTTATTGGCGGCGGTAACTCAGGTATTGAAGCGGCTATTGACCTAGCAAATATCGTCGAACACGTCACTGTACTTGAGTTTGACAGTAAATTACGTGCCGATGAAGTGCTACAGCGTAAAGCTAAATCAATGGGCAATATTACGATAATTACCCAAGCCATGACCACGGAAGTTAAAGGTGATGGTACTCGTGTAACCAGTTTGGTTTACACCGATCGCGCCAGTGGTGAAAGTCATACCGTAATCTTAGCCGGTATCTTTGTGCAAATTGGTTTAGTGCCTAATACCGAGTGGTTAAAAGGTGTGGTTGATATGACTCCTCGCGGTGAAATTATTGTCGATGAGCGTGGTCAAACATCTATTCCTGGTGTATTTGCTGCGGGTGATGTCACTAATATCCCCTTTAAGCAAATCATTATTGCCATGGGTAGCGGCGCCACAGCATCATTGGGAGCATTTGATTATTTAATAAGACATTCAGAAGAAGCCGATGTTCAAGCTGCATAAAATGTTGCAATAGCCATTTAATGAGGTGCTGTAATCGCCTCAATGAACCAAAACAGCCCGCTTTTGCGGGTTTTTTGTTGTTATATTGATTTATAGTCTTTAAGTGAGTGGATTTACCGTCTATAAATAAGCACAAACAAGTTGATACATTAGAAAAATTTCAAGTATATTGATGTTAGGCCGATATTGATTTACACCGATATACATTGAAAACTTCGTGATTTACAGCAACAAAAATTTATACTTAGTTAAGATTAAATAAAATTATGCTCTTATTATCAAAGATGCTTATAACAATAAAACATATAGTTAATTGACTAAAGAATAGCGTTAAGCGGTATTTTTACAGCACATAAAAACTCAAGGAGCGAGCACAGGCATCAATAGCCTTAATAACGATATTTTGGTCGCTGCATTAAGAAGTTTTACGTTTGCTTTATCTTCATTTAATTATCGCTTAGGGGCGAAATATGAATTGGTTTAGTAACATGTCAATCTTTAAAAAGGTAGGACTGATTTTTGTCTTATCAGTGATTATTTTTGCCGTTAACCTTGGCATCAGCACAGTTGCGATTAATAAAAACCGTGACACATTATCTTTTATGGAGACCAAAGTTGCACAGCGTGTTGAGCTTGCAAATCAAAATGTCATATTTGTCCAACGATTAGATGAGTTGTATACCCAATCAGTATCCTTTGCCGATGAAGATTTGCTCGGGAACGCCATGAAAACCTTTTCTTCACTCAAAGATAACTTAACCAATCTATCAACTATTGATCAGCCCGAAAGTGCGTTGTTATCGCAATTATCTAACAGCCTAGACGAATACAATACCATGACACTGTCACTGGCTAGAGGAATGCTAGACGGTACTATTGATATGGCTGATGTGGGGCAAATTAGTCAGAAAAAAGCCAAAATATTCGAAAGCTTAACGAATGGGATCACGGCTTATAAGGCCGATAAAGTGGCAGAGTTTAGCTCTACTATTAAAGAAGCGGGTGACCGCTCTGAACAGAGTTTATACCTATCATTGGGCATAGGGGTCGCATTATTGGTCTTCATGGCTCTTTCAACTATTTCAATTGCGCGTGCCATTAGCGGCGCTGCGGGTGATGTGGCCAACTCATTAGGTGAATTAGCTGACGGTAAAGGCAATTTACGTCACCAACTGACGGTTGTCGGGACTGATGAATTAGGGCAGGTATCAAGCAACTTTAATCGATTTTTACGCTTACTTGCTGAGTCAATTCAAAGCGTTGTGAGTGTGACTAAACCATTGTTAGACAGCGCATCATCGCTAAAAGAGCGCATGGCGGTTGCAACTAAAGCGACTAAGCAACAAAGTCACGATGCTAAAACTGTGCATATGTCGATGGAAGAAATGCGTCATTCAGTCAATGATATTTCACACAGTGCCCAACAAGCGGCTGAAGCTGCACAAGTTGCTGAACGTGAGGCAACGGAAGGTTTAGCAGTAGTACAGCGCACGGTGAGAATTTCACAAGAACTTAATTCAGGTATTGAACTCGCATCAAATTCTATCAATGAGTTAGCCAAAGATACCGAAAGTGTTGGCTCTATTTTGAACGTGATTACCTCTATTGCAGAACAGACCAACTTGCTCGCGTTAAACGCTGCCATTGAAGCCGCCAGAGCAGGAGAACATGGACGAGGCTTTGCCGTGGTTGCAGATGAAGTTCGTGCACTGGCGTCTAAAACTGCCGACGCGACTAAAGAGATCCGTGGCGTATTAGAAAAGCTTAAAGTAGCGGCTGAATCATCGGTTAGCACCATGGATGTGGCCATTGCTAAGTCTTCAGAAAACGAGCGTTATGCTAAAGATACCGGTGCAGCATTAAGTTCAATTCAATCTAAAATTGTCAGTATTAACAGTATGAATACTCATATAGCAGCAGCCACAGAACAGCAGTCTTTAGTTGCTGCACATGTTGCCAATAACGTAGTTGAAATGAATGCTTCATTTGATCAAACACTGGGTATTCTTGCACAAGTGCAGGGGATTTCAGAAGGATTAGATGGGTTTGCTAATGAGCTTAGCCATGCGACCTCACAATTTAAATTGTAACGTTAATCTTAATATAAAATGCTCAGATAAATTTTAGTACCGCATAACAAAAAACGCAGAGAGAAATCTCTGCGTTTTTTGCTTTATTGCAGCGAAAAAAGATCTTATTTACCCCCAAACTTGAGCACATTTATGCGACATAAACCGTTTCTGCTTGTTTGCTGCATTGTTAGCCGCCATTTTTGAATTATTTAGCGTATTATAAAGCCAATTTTTGTGGGTGAAAATTGCCTCTAGGCCGCGTTTGTTTTACTTTATTGACATTGAAAAAACAGACGTTATTTTTTCATCCGTATTTTGCTTTTTAGTCACTGTAATGTGAGCTGTTTGGAAAAGGATTATCATGCCAAGCTTGATTAGAATCGTGTTAATTAACACCCACCTACCGGGTGTGGTCGAACTGTTATTAAGTGGTCACACTAATATTTGCGGTACCAATGCCTCGGGTAAAACAACCTTACAACGTCTGGTGCCGGTATTTTATGGCGAATATCCAAGCCGAGTGGTGCCTTCAACACGTGACAGTTTTGAACGTTGGTATTTACCCCATGATTCAAGCTACATTATCTATGAATATCAAAAAGATGATGGATTACTTTATCAAGCTGTTTTAGCCTCAGCAGGTGACGGTAAAGGGGTTAACTACCGCTTTATAGCCCGCGGTTTTGAGTTAGAGCATTACATTAAGTCACGTAATGGCGACACCATTATTTGTCATTCAATGGCAGAGCTTGGCCGTGAAGTAAAACGTGATGGAGTTGCTCATACTAACTTGTTAAATACCCGCGAGTTTCGCGCGATCATTCAAAACGATCGCAGCTTGCTGAATACCGGCAGTAACCGCAATGAGTTGCGCACTTATGCGCGTCAGTTCTCCTTGTGTGACGGCGACCATAGCTTGCGTCATATCGAAAAACTCGCCAAAGCAGTGCACTCGAAAGAGGGCAAAATGGAAACGGTTAAATCAATGATCGCAGCCATTTTAGAGGAAGATGGTGTTAACCCGCCGACTTCTAGACTCAATCCGCAACGAGTAGAAACCTGGATCCGTGAAAGCCAGCTGGTGCAAGGTTTTGAGCAAATCCGCCCAGAATATGACAAGCTCGAACAAGAATTTAATCAGTTATTAAGTGCCGAGCTACGCTTGGCCAGTTTATCGCGCGGTTATCGCGCTGATGAAACCTTAGAGTCTGAGCGCCAAGACCGTAATCAAACTCATGGCAAAGAGTTAAACCTCAAATTGCGCTTGTTAGATGAAGAGTGGAAAGATGTTCGTGATGAGCTAAACCAAGAATTATCAGCAGCAAAAGGCGATTCTGGTAAGTTTGAAGATGAACTCAATGCCATTGAAGATCAGCACGCCGCTTTTTTAGATGCCGATATTGAACAAGCCAAAGCAGACCTTGATAATTTGCCGAATTGGCGCAGTGATGTTGAAAATCTTAACGAACGTCATAAATTACAAACCGAAAAACACCAAGACATCGAAGCGGCTTTTAATGCACGTCGCAGTAAAATTGCTGAGCAATTACATCGTGAACTTGAAGTCTTACATCTTGAACAAGACGCTCAACGTGAAGCCCGCGATAAGCAGCGCGAACTCGCCAATGACGACCTTGCTAAGTTAGAACTGCAATGGCGTGAACAAACCGATGTGGGTAAAGCAACATTCAGCGAACAAGAATATCAACTCAAATTAACTGCTGCCGAGCTCAAACATCAAGTGGATGGTGTGACTTATACCGAAGATGAAAAAATGCGCCTAGCCATTTTTGATGAGCGTATTAGTTTGGCCGACGAAGAGCAAGAAACCTGCAATCAAAAGGTCGATCGCTTAACCACTGAAGAACGTAAACAACGGGCCAAACGCGATCAAGCGAATGAAGCGCTGCGCATTGCCACGATTCGTGTCAGCGACAGAGAAAATGCCAAAGAAGAACTGCACCATATGCTGTTCCCGCAGTCGCATACACTATTGGAATTTTTGCGAAAAGAAGCCCACGGTTGGGAGCACACCTTTGGTAAGGTTATCGCTCCAGAGTTGTTGCATCGCAGTGACTTACACCCAAGCCTAACCCAAGACAGCAGTGAAGCCCTCTTCGGGGTGAATCTCGACCTTAAAGCGATTGATGTTCCCGAGTATGCCGCAACAGAGCAAGATTTGCGTATTCGCTTAGCCAAAGCAGAAGACGCATTGCAAAGCGCTCAAGAAATGCATGCAGAAGCGGAAGATCAGCTGGTTGCCATGAATGCAGCGCTCGATAGTATTACCCGTGAGCTGACCTTTGCTCGCACAGCCTATAAAAATAGTCGTGAAGACTTGCGCCGTTTATTTGATGAAAAACGTAACGAACAACAAAAAATTAATCAAGCAGTAACCGATCGCAAAGCAGATTCGAGCAAAAGATTAGTGCAGCTTGAGCATGAGCTTAAGCAACTTCATAATCAGCATCTTGGTTGGTTAACAGAGCAAAAAGAGCAGGCGCTGGAAGCGCGTATGGAAAAAAATGCTTATTGGCAAGAAGTGGTCGGCGCCATTGATAATCAATTGGGGCAAATTAAAGCCAATATTGAACAACGCCGCGCTAATGCTAAAACCGAACAAAAGGCCGGTGAAACCTGGTACAAAAACGAGCTTAAGTCACGTGGAGTTGATGAAGGCACGATTTTGGCGCTTAAAAAGCAAATACGCGATCTTGAAGCCAAAATTAGTCATGCCGAACAACGTCGCAGTGATGTGCTGCGTTTTGATGATTGGTATCAGCATACTTGGTTGGTGCGTAAGCCAAAATTGCAAACTCAATTAGCCGATGTTAAGCGTGCTACGCTGGAATTAGAGCAGCAATTAAAAGCGAAAACCACAGAAATTAAGCAACGTCGTGACAGCCTAGAAACCGACCGTAAAGCTTGTGATGCTGCCCAAGTTGAGGCCTCTGAAAACCTCACTAAACTGCGTGCAGTGATGCGCAAGCTCGCAGAGCTTGAACTGCCCGGCAACAATGATGAAGCGACCGGCGGTATTGGTGAGCGTTTGCGTCAAGGCGAAGATTTATTGCTAAAACGCGACTATTTAATGGGTTCAGTGAAGCAATATGTTGAGCACTTTGATTCGGTTATTGCCAGTAAATCAGGTTCAAGTTTAGCCGAGTTTTGGGAACGAGCCCGCGATGAGTCGAGCTTTGTCAACGATAAAGGCATTCGTTTACTTGACTACCGTAAGTTGGTGCCACAGCTTGAACAGCTACTGAATGTGATGGTGCCGCAATCGTTAATGGCGATTCGTGAGCAAGGACGAATTTTTGGTATCGATTTAACCGCGTTTTATGATGTATTAACTGATATCGATCGCCGTATTGCTAGCCAAAGCGCGCGCATTACCCGTGAAGTGGGCGAGGAGTTATTTCTTGATGGCGTATCAGAATCTGCGGTCCGTATTCGCTCGCGCATTAGTGAACTTGAATTTTGGCCCGAACTTGAAGTGTTTGTTAAAGCCTTTAAAGCGTGGAAGGCAGACGGTTTTAGTCAGCTACCAGACGAGCACTACACTAACTCAATGCGCCGCGCTTTAGACATTATTGGTCGCGCAGCATTAACTGGCGGCATAGCCAAATTACTCGAAATCGAATTACGTTTAAAAGAAGGTAACAGCGACTTAATTATTCGTACCGATCGCCAATTAAACGAATCGTCTAGTCATGGTATGGCCTACCTAATTTTATGTAAATTCTTATTAGCGTTTACTCGTTTATTACGTGGCAAAGCCAATGTGACCATTCATTGGCCCATCGATGAGTTAGGCACTTTGCATCACACCAACGTGAAGAAAATTTTCGATGCCTGTGAAAACAATAATATTAGTGTATTAGGCGCATTTCCGAACCCAGAATCTGAAGTGTTAAATCTATTTGCTAACCGTTATATCATTAATAAACAAACTAAAAAATTGCAAGTGGTGAAGCCAAAAGCCAACCCATTAGCGGCACGTTTATCACAACGGAATGCTGAAATGACCCATACTGACACCAGCATGACTGAAACTGCTAAGGAGCACATCTAATGTCAGATTCGACTGAAACAACCTTAGTAGGTACTGGTGCGTTAATTGAGCAACTGCTGCGCGGTGAATTTGTTTGCCGTGTGACTAACGAAGACGGCTGGCGCGCCCTAAAGAATAATAGTACTCGTGACCGAGTTGAAACCTATCTGAATCAAATTAATCGTACCGTTGCCAGCGCTGGTGAAGGCGAAGTGTTTTTTTGCGGCTATTTGCAGCTGGGCGAAGTGGAACGTAAAGTGATTTCGTCGCAGTTTAAAGATATTTGCGCCGCGCTGATCCCACTGGTGGAATGGTTAGTTCTGGTGCAAGAAGCCAGTGGTCAAGATGCGCCTTTAAGCGAAGGTGCCCCTATTCGCTTAACCGACTTACAAGCACGGATTGAAGACACGCCAGCCTTCAGAGAACAGCTGACTAAGTTGAGCCATTATCGATTATTTGGTTCAAGCAGTACTAACGTTGATGGCCAAATTAAGTTGGTGTTTAAGCGGTTAGTGGAGCTGGGTTATTTAACCAAACCCAATAGTGAAAAACAGATTTATATCGCCACGGGTAAACTCGATTATTTGTACGAAGTGATCCGTTTTATTGATGAAACCGAAGGCTTAAGTCTTGAGGCTCAAGCCGAAACCGCGACCCAAAGGGATCTTATATGAGCAGCAACTTACACCAAGCTGGGGTAAAGCTGCTCAAACAACTTGGGCGGCATGCCGACGTCATTATGGATGCCTATTTAGCGGGGTCGATTAGCGATACTGCCCATGATAGCGGCGTTATTGAAAAATTAAGAAAAAGTGGCATTTTATGGCGCCCTGAGCCCGATCAAGAACTGCGCTTAAAGCGTTCAGTGCGGGCATTATTGGAAGAAGCTTTAAGCGATGAGCGCAACAGACAAATTGATGCTAACGTCGGTTCGGCGCTCGCGACGATAAAAACCTTAGCCGATCACTATAAAGAAGCGCGCCGCGATGTTGATTTTAGCGCAGCGGAAGCCTATTTAGCTGATTTAAATGAGCATGTGTACAGTTTTACCGACAGTTTACGTTATTCAATCCGGGTGTTGTGGAGCCGCATTAATAATGAATTTGGCTATGTAGGCACCATAAGTGCGAAAATTCGCGAAAACGAATTAGCTCAAAGCCAAGTATCAGAATTGCTCAATGGTTTAGACATGTTCCAATTTAGCGAGCTAGGTGAAATTGCTGGTGATATCCGCGAACTGCGCCGCTTACTAATGACGAGCTTGCAAGAAACCTTAAGTCAATGCACCCAGGAATTAAGCATTGTGCAAGCGCGATTGTACGAGTTATTGGGCCGGTTTAGGCAAATACAAGGACGCACCAGATTACTAAAAGGCTGGTTATTACACACCAGCATGCATCCAGATTATCAACCTGAAAACCATGTGGTGCATAAAACAGTACCTGTATTGTTCAACTGCGCTGAAGCCTTGATAGCCCCCGCGAGTGTTGATGTTGCTAATCCGCATCATGAACTTGAGCTAATGAGTTTGGTCGCGCAAGTGAAAGCCATCAGCCGTGATTCATTGCCGGCCATGCTGCGTGAACACAACGTGACCTTTGAAATGGGTGACAGTGAAGATTTTGATATCCCTGAAAACCCACTGAAAATTGCTGTTGATGAGTATTTCTGTGAAGTGATTGATTCAGGTCTGCGTCAATCGGCGCTCAGTTACCTTACAGAGAAACAATTGCAGTGGGATGCAGAAAGTTGGCTATATCAGGTGATTGGTGGCTATGAAGGCTTAGCTGATGAGCATAAGAATTACTTTGAGCTTGAACCTATAGGGAAGCCTGACCCGATATATAGTGGCAACTTTGTCATTCACGATGTTGAACTTTGGTTAGCGTAACCTTGGCGTCATTTCGTTGGCCATTAAGCTTGTCGGCGATCAATATTGTTAACGTGTAATAAACTGAAACGATCAATATAAAAGATGAAGAGTCTAGATGGCGAGTATCAGTAAACATCACTTGCAAATGTTGGCTCGCGCAGCAAAACAACGATTGCCGCGAGTGCCATTTAATGCCGGTTGGCAACATGTTTATCGTCTGTGGCAAATAGGTGAAACCGACGGCGCCCAAAAGCAATTGTACTTAAGCGTTAACGATCATCAGTTACTGCGACAAATGGCACAAATCGATACCGGCCTAGATATTCTAGCGCTAGACTTTGATGTGACACGCCAACAAATGTCGCAGCAAAGCGCGAATGAGAAATACGCCAATATTGCGCCAGAAGCCGACTATCTGCTGCTAAAGTTAGCCCCACCGTTATGCCAAGGCCTATTGGCCGAGCATGATTGCGCACTAAGACTTAAGGTTGATCGTGCCGTTAACCTTTGCGAACAGCTCGCCATTAACTGCATTATGGTGGTGGAAAACTTAGGCAGTTTTGATAACGTTTTCCAGTATCAGTTTGATCAATCTATGACTAAGCTTATGGAGCGGTGCATGGTGGTGTATCGCGGCAGTCATCATTATTCCCCCGCTGGATGCAAACATTTCTTAGGTTTGATTGATCCTACCAAGGTGCAAGTGATTGCGTTTACCGATTTAGATCCCGCCGGGTTAATGATTGCCCATAGCCTAGATCATTGCCAACACCTCGTTGTTCCTCAATTAGCCCTCAGTGCACCCGCAACATTACTGGCATTGCCGCAAATCAATTCAACGACAGATTTTTATAAGCAGCAGCGTCAGTTAGCTTATATCAATGAAACTATCGCGGCTAAAAATAACCCTGGTGAATACCTTGGGTTACAGCCATCGCCTTTAGTCAATCGACTTATGCCGAGTTCATCGACCTCTGATGTCATTGATGGCAGCAAAGGCTTAGCAGTAGATTGGGATCAATTAGTGGCTTGGGTGGCACGCTATCATGTCAGTATTAAGCAACAACATATGCTGGCAAAAAAGCTCATCTTGTCGTTATTGCGCTTTTAGAGGTTATAAGCACTGTCCATTTAGGCATTTGAGCCAGCATAAATCAGTGTTGAAGTTGTGATAAGTGGTTTTCTGCGATAAATATGTCCTTACTTACTAATGTTTTGATTGGCTAATCGTATGTTTATTATGGTATTTATAATTATTTAGATATGAAGTCTGTAAAAAGTGGTCAGCTTTGTTCAGATGATGATTGAATTATCTTTGTCTATGTCTCAGTATCACTGCGATCGAATAAAAAAAATGCCTAGGATTGGGTATATTAATAATAATAAGCAACTAATGTTGCATTTCGAATGGGAAAAAATATGACAAAATCACTTTCTGCACGGATCTTTATTGGTCTATTTCTCGGGGTTGTGCTGGGCAGTATTGTGCAGTTTTTATTAGCCGATAATGCTTTTTTTGGTGGCACATTAGTGACTCTGGCAAGTGGTGTTGGCACCATGTTTGTTAATATGATCATGATGCTAGTCGTGCCACTGGTGTTTGTGAGTATTGTTTGTGGTGTGTGTGAATTACAAGATTTAAAAAGTTTTGGTCGTTTAGGCGGTAAAACCTTTGGTTTTTATATTATTAATACCGTGATTGCTATTTTAGCTGCCTTTACCGTTGCTATGATATTTGAACCTGGTAAAGGCGTGGATATGTCGAGCAATGGCTCGCTGGATATTACTGCGACTGAACTGCCAGATTTAATGTCGTTAATTGTGAGTATTGTGCCAAATAATCCTTTTTCAGCTTTTACCTCTGGCAATATGCTGCAAGTGATATTTATGGCGCTATTAATGGGCGGCGTGATCAAGTCAATGGGCGCATCTGTTGAAGGTGCGGTGAAAGGATTTCAAACTGCCAATAAAATCATGATGCGTTTAATTTCAGTGGTTATGAGTTTAGCGCCGTACGGTGTATTTGCCCTGATGTTTAAATTAGGTGCAACCTTAGAGCCTGAAATTTTTGTTAGTGTTGTCGAGTATTTAGTGCTTATTTTGACATTGTTGTTGATATGGATTTTTATTGTATATCCATATTCTGTCAGTTTATTTACCCCAATTTCAGCGAAAACCTTTCGCGAGAAAACCCAAGAGCAAATTTTATTTTCGCTATCAACAGCCAGTTCAAATGCGACAATTCCAGTTACTATGCGCACACTGACAGACAAGTTAGGGGTGAGTAAAGCAGTTGCTGGTTTTGGTGTACCGCTTGGTGCAACTATGAATATGGGTGGGGTATCGATTTATATCACTATTGCGATTTTCTTCGTTGCTAATGCCTTTGGGATGCCTATCAGCAATGAGCAAATCCCGTCGTTACTGTTTAGCGTGTTTTTATTGTCAGTAGGTGCGGGTGGCGTTCCTGGCGGCGGCATGGTGATGATTGGGGTGTTGATTTATCAATTAGGTTTACCGACAGAGGCATTTGTTATTGTGGCTGCATTGGATCGTATTATTGATATGGTGCTGACATCATGTAACGTGGTGGGCGATACTGCGGTATTAACTATTGTCGATCAAACTGAGCAAGTACATCAGCTTGAGGCGGCAAAAGCTGCTGAAGAAGCATAGCCAAAATCGAGTGATCATCATGGTGATTTAGTTGTTGATAAAAATGGCCTGCGCAAGCAGGCCATTTTTATGTTTATTGTTTTTACGCAAACGATGCGCTGAGGATTGTATCGTTGGGATTTTCTATTCAAACCTATGGCTAGAATGGTTAGCGATACTATAAGACCTTATCTATGCTGCATTTTATTTTCAATTTTAGACATAATCTTTAATGTAGATGTTTCTAAATCATCTAAACGGCGATGCGCAACCAGCTCATAAGAGCGATTAATATATCGATAAGCTTGCGGGTAGTTATGTTCAACCATTTCTAATTCCGCTAAATCGTTGAGCGCTTGTGTTTGCCCTACGGGGTAGCCCATCATTTTATGATATTCAATGGCTTTTTTAAATTGCTCTCTGGCATCTGCATTACGGCCGATGCGCTGATTTATCACACCAGCAAGCTGTGATATATAACCCAGCGTTAGCCAGTCTTGCACTTTTGCAGCATTAGTTTTGGCGATACTAAGCACGCTTAGTGCGTGTTCTATCTTATTGGTTTCAGTGTAACTTTGGGCTAAGAGTAATCTGAACCTGGCCAGCTCTCGTTCATCTTTTTGGCGAGAAGCTTCAATGATTGCGGTAGTCAATGTGCTATTCAGTCGTTGATATTGATGTCGCTGTAATTGAATCATGGCAAGTAGGCGCTGAGCGATTAAGTTATCGGGCGCAGTATCTATCAGCGCAGATAATTGCTCCTCTGCTGCGACGCTATCACCACCTTGCATCAGAGCTATTGCGTGAATTAGTTGTGGCGGGCTAAAACGTGAAGCGAATTGCTCTGTGATTTTACTGTGCTGTGGATGGACCTGTTGATTAATTAACTCGGCTGCAGTGAGCAATGCTTGCTCTATGCTCGCTACATTAACGACATCACTTTCACTACTGTGTTGTTGGTGTAGTGTAAAGGCTAATTGGTATTGATTATTAGTGCCTTTAATACTTGATTCAATCACCAAGACTGCGCCAGAAATCGCCATAATTTGCTGAATATCGGCCGCTTTATCTGAGTGCTTTCTAGAGATAAGCGAGATGATATTGATAATATCCTCAGTTTGCAGCAAGGGGTAATTAACCCCTAGATTGAGTTGATGGATAAGCATATCCATCGCAGCATAGCGATTCCATTGTGGTTCAATCTTGTCTGATGTGAGGTTTACCGGGAGCACT
Source organism: Shewanella sp. SR43-8 (assembly GCF_014163775.1). Lineage (NCBI taxonomy): Bacteria > Pseudomonadati > Pseudomonadota > Gammaproteobacteria > Alteromonadales > Shewanellaceae > Shewanella > Shewanella sp. SR43-8. The sequence continues at coordinate 121,727 of NZ_JACJDX010000011.1, forward strand.
AAAACCGTACCATTTTGTAAATATGCTGGTTTAGTTAACGTGAGATAGACATAACATCCTAGGCTGATAAGCAGTAATACTACAATAGCTGCAATATATGTCTTTTTATTCGATGAGCTGACTTGCTGCATCGCTATAGTCCATTATCAATATTGAATAAATTAACTTAGAGGTTATTTAAGTTATTGTAAAGAAATGCTTCTTTCTCTCCGTACTGAGGGGGTGAACTTAAGGTTTTATCGATGGTAAGTATCTAATACTCAGACTCAGAAGATTGATGCTGATGGACTTTGTTTACTTAGCGCCCCAGACTAAAAAACCGCCCAAAGGCGGTTTTTTAATGGCTCAATTTAGTCGATTGATGGTTCTTCGCTGTAATCAATACCGTGGTAGCTCAAGCAAGTATCGACTTCGTTGGCGCTACCTAAAATCACCGCTACACGCTGATGAATGGCTGTTGGCTCAATATCCAATATGGTTTCGTAGCCGGTTGAAGCCTTGCCGCCCGCTTGCTCAACGAGCAATGCCATTGGGTTAGCCTCGTACATTAAGCGTAACTTAAAAGGTTTTTCAGGGTTTTTATTGTCTGTTGGGTAAGTAAAAATACCACCACGGCATAATACGCGATGCACATCACCTACCATGGCGGCAATCCAACGCATGTTAAATGATTGCTCGCGTGGACCAATTGAACCGAGTAATAAGTCGGCTATATAGGTTTGCATTGGGGCTTCCCAAAAACGTTGGTTTGACATATTAATGGCAAACTCCGCAGTGTCTGGGGTGATTTGTACGTTATCGTCGGTCAGTAAAAACTCTTGGCTGTCGGGAGCTAAAGTATAAAATTGCGTACCATTACCCGTAGTAAGCGCCATCATGGTTGATGGTCCATATAATACATAACCGGCTGCCACTTGCTTGCGACCAGCCTGTAAAAAACTTTGCTCGTTTAAGGCTCCGTCTGGTGCTGGTAATACAGAGAAAATGGTACCGACCAATGAGTTTATATCAATATTTGATGAACCATCGAGTGGATCAAAACACACCAAATATTCTCCATTAGCACTCACTTCAACCACATAATCTTCTTCTTCAGAGGCTAAACCACGAACGTGACCGTCGGTTTTTAGCGCATCTTTAAGCATGTCATTAGTGATGACATCGAGTTTTTTCTGAGTTTCGCCTTGAATATTTTCTTGTTCTGTCGCGCCTAAAACACCGGCTAATGCACCGTGACGAACAGCAACACTAATGGCTTTTGAAGTGTCAGCTAAGGTTAACAGTAATTGTGCTAAAGACGTATTTACGGCTTGTGCGCTAAGGGTTTGTGCCAAAGTCTGCATGATTTTTCCTATGAGATTTTGCGAAGTTAAGGTCGAGGTAATTCATTCTTATCAGTTATATGCAAATCATACCCCACAATGACGCTAATTTCAGCGATTGTTATCTGGGGTTTTGGTTTTGCTGTAAATTAAGGCAGAATGTGGGCGGATTGAATTGCCCAAGGATTAATAATAATGACAATAACATGGAAGCATCATGCTTTAGCGGCAGTGTCTGCCGTACCATTCCTTTTTACCAGCGCGGTTTTTTCCGCAACAGCAACCGCTAAAGGCAGCATCATGAACTCATCGACCACCGCAACATTGACGGCGATACAAGGTAACACTACGCCACTCACTATTGAGCGTATTCATGCCTCTCCCGCATTGGCGGGTTCAAGCCCTCGTGGATTAGCACTATCCCCAGACGGCAAGCGAGTTACCTATTTATCGAGCCGAGCAGATAATCAGCATTTTTATGATTTGTGGCAAATGGATATTGCTAGCGGCAAACGCAGCATCTTGATTAATGCAGATCAATTAGAAGGGGGAGAACTGTCTGATGAGGAAAAAGCCCGCCGTGAGCGCCAACGTATTTATGGTCAAGGGATCATGGAGTATTTTTGGTCGCAAGACAGTGCAAGTATTTTAATTCCTGCCGCAGGTAAGTTGTATTTATATCATGTTGCCAATAATAAAGTCGCTGAATTAGCTACCGGAGAAGGCTTTGCTACCGATGCTCGTTTATCTCCAAAAGGTCACTTTGTGTCGTTTGTGCGCGATCAAAATTTATATGTGTTGTCGTTGCAGACGCAAAAAGTGATCGCTTTAACCACCGACGGCAAAGGGCCGATAAAAAATGCCATGGCAGAGTTTGTCGCCCAGGAAGAAATGGATCGCATGACTGGTTATTGGTGGGCGCCAGACGAGTCGGCGATTGCTTTTACTCGCATTGATGAATCAGGTGTCGAGTTAGTCACTCGTAATGAAATATATGCCGAAGGGATTAAATTAACTGAACAGCGTTATCCTTATGCAGGTAAAGCCAATGTTGAGATAGCACTTGGCGTCGTGACCTTAAAAGATCGTAGTATTAACTGGATCGATTTAGGCAAACAAAAAGACATGTATTTACCTCGTGTCGATTGGTTGCCAGATAGCCAACATGTGTCATTTCAATGGCAAAGTCGCGATCAACAAACGCTCGATCTTCGCATTGCTTCGATAAGTACACCGAAACAAGCTGAAACCGTGATTGAAGAGCGCAGTAAAGCGTGGATTAACTTAAACAATGATCTGCACTTTCTAAAGCAACAAGCTGCCTTTATTTGGGGATCTGAACGTGATGGTTTTAATCATCTGTACTTATTTGACTTGCACGGTAAGCAGCTTAAACAATTAACCCAAGGTGATTGGGCTGTAGATGCACTTGAATTTGTTGATGAAGCTACTGGGTGGGTGTATTTTTCTGGTCGTAAAGACAGTGTGGTTGAGCGTCACTTATACCGCGTTAATCTTAATAAAGGCATGGATTCAATTGAGCGAATTAGCCAAGCATCGGGTATGCATGAGGCGGTCTTTGCGGATAAAAAACCCGTTTATTTAGATTACTTTAGTAGCTTGCAGCAACCACCACAAATTAGTTTACACAACGATAGTGGCAAACAACTCGCTTGGGTTGAGCAAAATGAGATTGATAAAAATCATCCGCTTTATGATTATGCCGGATTATGGCAAATGCCTGAGTTTGGCCAACTAAGTGCTGAAGATGGTCAAACACTCGAGTACCGATTGTTTAAACCAGTGCCTTTTGATGCCGCTAAACAGTATCCGGTTGTGGTGCGCGTATATGGTGGACCGCATGCTCAGTTAGTGGTCAACAGTTGGAGCGAAGCCGATTATTTTACTCAATATTTACTGCAGCAAGGTTATGCAGTATTTCAATTAGATAACCGAGGTTCGGCGCACCGAGGTACTCAATTTGAACATGTGATTTATCGAAACATGGGTGATGCCGAAGTGAACGATCAAAAGGTAGGTGTTGATTATCTGCGTAGCTTACCCTTTATTGATGGGGACAAGGTGGCTATTTATGGTCACAGCTACGGTGGTTACATGGCGTTAATGAGTCAGTTTAAGGCACCAGGTTATTTTAAAGCGGCGATATCGGGTGCGCCAGTAACTGATTGGCGTTTGTATGACACTCATTATACCGAGCGTTATATGGGCAACCCTGAAACTAACCAACACGGTTACGATGCCAGTAGTATTCTACCTTATGTGAAAAACTATCAGTCGGGTTTATTGATGTATCACGGCATGGCAGATGACAACGTCTTGTTTGAAAACAGTACCCGAGTCTATAAAGCATTACAGGATGAAGGTAAATTGTTCCAAATGATGGATTATCCTGGGTCTAAGCACTCTATGCGCGGCGAGAAAGTCCGAAATCATTTATATAAAACATTAGCAGCGTTTTTAGATCAACAGTTGAAATAATCGTTTCGCTGACTATTATTTCATTTACTAAAAAATAAACATAAAAAAACCAGGTGATTAACCTGGTTTTTTATTGTGTAAACTTAACAATATTACGCTTCTAAGTCACCACAAAAACGATAGCCTTCACCGTGGATTGTTGCGATGATTTCTGGCGTATCAGGTAAGCTTTCAAAATGCTTACGGATACGACGGATTGTCACGTCAACAGTGCGGTCGTGTGGCTTTAATTCACGGCCAGTCATTTTTAACAATAAGTCAGCACGGGTTAAAATCTTACCTGGGTTTTCAACAAAGTGAAGCATTGCACGGAATTCACTGCGTGGTAACTTGTAAGCTTCACCTTGTGGGTTAACCAAAGAACGGCTGTTGATTTCTAAGCTCCAGCCATTAAAGCGATAAAACTCAACAGAACCTTTTTCTTCGGTTTCTGCTGCAGCATTATTTACGCGGGTTAACAAGTTGCGAGCACGGATGGTTAATTCACGAGGATTGAATGGTTTAGTGATGTAGTCATCTGCACCAATTTCAAGTCCAAGAATTTTATCAACTTCGTTGTCACGACCCGTTAAGAAAATAAGACCGATGTTATTAATTTCACGTAATTCACGTGCTAATAACAAGCCATTTTTACCGGGTAAGTTAATATCCATAACAACAAGGTTTATCTTATTGTCTTGCATCGCTTTATGCATTTCTGCACCGTCATTGGCTTCAGTAACAACATAACCTTCAGCTTCAAAAATACTGCGCAATGTATTACGAGTTACAGCTTCATCTTCAACAATTAAAATGTGCGGATTTTGCATGATATTTACCTGATTTTATAAAATTCGATTCTAGCCACTTTGTGCTAATAGGTTGCAAAAGCGCTTGGGCTAATGCACTAATATTCCGATATTTCTTTGGTGTTTATCTATGTCTACCCTGAATTAAACACTCTTTATAAACTCTATTACGTAACGGTTAATGCTGGTTACTGAGTCTGCTTACGTCTATTTATTATCATGACACTATGATGTGCGTTTGCACTTAAAGCATGATGATGTAAAAAGTGGTGTAAATTTGTTGTAACTAAGCTTACTTACTATGAATGCCATTTAGAAAGATAGTTCCTTCTATCGCAAACTTATTTAATCGTATGAATGTTTTATCAAATGTAGAACAAATTTAGTACGACTGTAAACTTTACATCAATAAATCATCACACTCTCAACAATATTTGCTGAGCTTTTGAGGTGTATGTAGCCAACTTCGCTAAAGTGATTTATTAATGAGTAGAGGGTATTGTACTCGTTTTAGGTATTTGTTAACAAATTAAATGTTAAAAAATTAATATACCAATGAAGTACATAAAAGATTAATGTTGATAACATTATAATAGTTAATGATTTTTAAATATTATTCTTGTGATCTAGATCTCGAACCTTTTAGATATTTAAGCTATCTGATAGACTATTTTTGGCTTAATTGACGAAAATTTACTATGAAAAATGTTATAGATTCATTGTGGGATGACTATCAAACAACTCATTTTTTGTTCACTCAGCGTCTTTCTGATGATTTCCCATTTGCAATTGTTACTGCTCATAACCCCCTCGGCACTAGGCTCTCTCCTAGTCAAAATCGCTTACTTGATCGCCAGCTTCAATCTAAAATCCAACAATATAATCGTCCCTATCGCGCGCTAGTCGGTGCGGCACCTGATTTGTCGCATATGGAAAAGAGTTGGGCTATTTTTATTGATAAAGAACAGGCTGTTGAGCTTGGTCGCGAGTTTAATCAATATGCCATTTATTACGTTAATAGAGGTTTAATATCCTTGATTGCATGTCTTGATACCATTAAACCGGAAGTGGCTATGGGGGCGTTTAATCACCGACTGCGTTTGGTGTATGAACTGCCAGAGTGCGGTCATATCCGTGATGAGTGATAAGTTTATTCAAGCAATTAAACGGTTAAACAACACATTGAACCATAAAAAGATACAATGCAGTTATAATTGTCTCGATATATTGCGTTCATGATGTTTTTTTAGCTTGATATTGGCTTTTATTTCGTAATCTAGAACAATCATATAATCGCTATTGCTGTGCCTGAATTATCAAATATTCACGATTTTTAGCAGAACTGTGTTTTTTACTGTTTTTGCTGATTGACTTGATAGGGTATTTGTTGCTATTTTCAACTCCCTCCTTAGGGAGGAACAGAAGAGGAGCGTTAACTAGGTAGTAAGTGAGAGGATGCCAGTCCAATGACCACTTATGATGGAGATTAGCGCCGAGGTATCAGTTTGTTTGGCAAACATTGATATCGGTCGTTTAGGCTGAATCCTAACGATTGTCACCTATTTTTTTGGTGGAGAGCTTCTGGTGATGATTGCTGTTTCCCTTCTATAAGGGTGCGTTATCTTAGCACCAGGCTCTTCGAACGTAGTGTGTTCGGAGCGTATATCATGTTAGTAAATCACATCTTATTTTGTTGTCTTTCGCAAACTGCGGAGGCGTCTGTATGAACCTTGTCCCAGATAATGTTGCGCCTGAGAGTCATCGCTCAGAATTAGTGGTTGCCAAATTTGGTGGCACGTCAGTGGCTGACTATGCCTCTATGAGTCGTTGTGCCGATATCGTTTTGGCGAATCCTGCTACTCGTTTGGTGGTGGTGAGCGCCTCCAGTGGTGTGACTAACTTATTAGTTGAGTTAACCCAAGCGAATGTTAATGATGAGCGTCGTTTGATATTGCTTAAGCAAATCGCCAAAATTCAATATGCGATCCTAGACGAATTAGGACGTCCTCAAGACGTGGCTGCCAGCATTGATAAAATTCTCAGCCGGATGTCGGTATTAAGTGAATCGCTAGAGCTGGATCGTAGCAAAGCGGTGATGGACGAATTACTGTCGACGGGCGAGCAATGTTCTTCGATTTTATTTTCAGCCGTTATCCGTGAAAAAGGCACCGCATCCGATCATTTTGATGTACGTCAAGTGTTACGTACCGACAGTCATTTTGGCCGTGCAGAACCACAAATTGAAGCTATAGCAACATTGTCAGGTGATTTTTTACAGCCGTTACTTGCCCGTTATGTCATTGTCACTCAAGGTTTCATTGGCGCAGATGACAGTGGTAAAACCACGACATTAGGCCGTGGAGGCAGTGATTATTCAGCAGCTCTACTTGCTGAAGCTCTCTGTGCTACAGCGGTTGAAATTTGGACTGATGTTGCCGGAATTTATACCACTGACCCTCGACTTGCGCCTAATGCTCGCCCTATTGCAGAAATTAGTTTTAATGAAGCGGCTGAGATGGCCACCTTCGGCGCTAAAGTATTGCATCCTGCGACCATTTTACCGGCCGTTAGACAAAAAATTCAGGTGTTTGTAGGATCCAGTAAAGCACCTGAAATGGGGGGGACTTGGATCCGTCATCAAGTGGAAGATACCCCTGTTTTTAGAGCCGTTGCATTGCGCCGCGATCAAACTTTATTGAATCTTCATAGTTTACAAATGTTGCATGCTCAAGGCTTTTTAGCAGAAACGTTTGCAACCTTAGCAAGGCATAAAATATCGGTTGATTTAATCACCACTTCTGAAGTAAACGTATCGCTAACGCTGGATAAAACGGGTTCTGATTCAAGCGGGCAAGGATTATTAAGCGAATCGTTATTACAAGAGCTATCGCAGCATTGTCGTGTCAGAGTTGAAGAAAATTTAGCCTTAATCGCCATTATTGGTAATCGTATCGCCTCGACGGCGGGTATTTGTAGCCGGGTGTTTAAAGTGCTTGAAAACCATAATGTACGGATGATTTGTCAAGGTGCTAGCCCACATAATTTATGTGTGTTGGTGGCTGAATCTGAGGCGGCGCAAGTGGTTAATGCCTTACATCAAAATCTGTTTGAGTGTTGAGATGACTAAAGCAATCCAATCGTCTGTTCAGGTCGGGGAGTTGGCGACAGGGCAAGCATTGACAGTGCCGCTATATTCATTCATTGGTAGTGATAGTTCTGCGCCTAGTGCCTATATTCAGGCCAATGTTCATGGCGCAGAAGTGCAGGGCAATGCAGTAATTTATCAACTGATGACCTTGTTGGAAGGTTATCAGGTGTTAGGTAATATTACCTTTGCGCCATTAGCTAATCCGCTAGGAATTAATCAGAAGAGTGGCGAGTTTACCTTAGGACGATTTGACCCTATTACAGGTGTTAATTGGAATCGAGAGTATTTTGATCACCAAGTGGATGTTCAAGCTTGGTATCGCGAACACCAACATTTAACCGATAACGCTTTGTTTCAGGCTTATCGCTCGATGTTAGTGGAAGCATGCCAAAAGCGCTTAGCGCAACCTTTTGGGATCTCAACAGGTCATCGTCTGGCGGTAAATTTACAGACCATGGCTCACCAAGCCGACATAGTGCTTGATTTACATACTGGCCCTAAGTCGTGTAAACATCTTTATTGTCCTGAGTATGATATCGATGCCGCGAGATATTTTTCAATACCCTATACCCTCGTTATCCCCAATAGTTTTGGTGGCGCGATGGATGAAGCAACATTTTGTCCATGGTGGCAATTAACTCAATATGCAGTGAGCCAGGGCCGAGATTTTTCGGTACCCGTGTCGGCATTTACCTTAGAGCTTGCCAGCCAAGAACGCATTGATCTTGATGACGCACTCGTGGATGCTAAAGGTATATTGGCTTATTTAAGCTATCGCGGGGTGATAGCTGAGAACGTTAGCCCAGCAAAAATGGCGCGATTTGCTTGTTATTTACGAGATTATAAAAAGTTTCATGCACCTAAAGCGGGCTTGATTGAATATTGTGCTGTAGTCGGTGAGCCATTAGCTGCAGGGCAGCCATTGGTCAACATTTTACGTATTGACCTTTATGGCACTGATCAGGCTTTTCAAGCGATTAGTTTGCCCATGGATTGCGTGCCGATTTTACATTTTGCCTCCGCCTCAGTTCATCAAGGTACTGAGTTGTATAAAGTCATGACCAAGGTATTTGCTTTACCCTCAGTATAATAAACAGAGAGATTCAAATAAAAACGCCTGCAATATGCAGGCGTTTTTATGTGGTCAGTCATCAGACTAGGTTTTATTGGCATTCAGGCAATAGGACTAACTACCCAGAATTTGCAATGGAATAGCTAACATTTCATCGCCAGAGCCTGCAAAGTACCAAATAATGCCGACTAAACCTGCCACTGTGAGCAAATACCATACAGTAGAGAAAATCTGTCCATAGCGATCTAAAGGTAATAAGTGGCTCTGATGTCGTCCGCGCCACTCAAAGATAATCTCGACACTGCCAATCAGCAATAAAAAACCGAGTAAAGCCAAGCCTAAGCTGTAGCTAATGAAGACGCCTATGGCTGCGCCTAAAATGCAGGCGATGAGGCCAATCAAGCTGTTCATCGAAAAGCTAATGCTTTTTAATATATGTCCGCCATCGAGAGGTAAAATAGGCAATAAATTAAACAGGTTCAGCAGAGCATTAAATGCCGCTAATCCGGCAAAGAATACGTTACCTGTTATCCAATAAAGTCCGACACAGATAATCGATAAAATCAGCCCAAAAGTAGGGCCCATTATTGAAATATACACGTCTTGCCAACGGGTGTTGATCCGCTCATCGCTCAAGGCTAAACCGCCAACAAAAGGGATTAAATAGATCCCTTTGGTTTTCATGCCGAAATGTTTCATCGCTCGAATATGACCATATTCATGAAACACTAAGCAACCGATAAGGGCTAAGGCAAATTGAAATGAAAATAGCCAAGAATAGGCGGCAACACTGGCTCCGGCAAAAAGAACCTTAACTACCTTAGCGCTTTTTAGCAGTTTAAAACCTAGTGAGGCAAGGCCTACAACACTGATTTTTTGGTTTTTTACCACGGCAATTTCAGGTGTTTGACGCTCAATATCTTTAACTGTACGTTGTCCTTGAGTAATGGACTCATCATCAATTAACAAACAATAATCAAGTTGAAATGGTTGCCAGTTAACATCGATTTCTAATCGTACAGGGAGTGGCGTGACACTTAGATTCGCGCTTGTATTTTCGGTTTCAGTCGCGATAGATGTTTGCCTGGTCAGTTCAAATGAATGGATGTGAAAGGCTTGGTCGGCGGCACTGGCAGACTTTTGTGATACTAGCTGATTGTCCCAATAAAGTTGCTGCCAACCCGCAATCGAGCCTTCTAGTCGCAAACGTTTACCTAGACATTCAATATTTAGTAATTCCATTAAGGATTCTCAGGGGTTAAGAGCTGTGAGCATAGAGGGCATTTTGCCAGAGCGATGGGTGTTGCTCAATGGGGGAGGCCATTATATTGGTTAATTTTAGTTTTGACTTATTTAACAAAGGCCATCAAGGATAAGTGTTTAACTTAACCATGATGGCGTCAATGAGTAGGTGGTAAAGGTCTTATTTAGGAGAGCGGGTTTAATAGAGCTGCTCTAACTCAGCTACAGTCGCGATACCTTGTTCAATGGTGGTAAAGATAATTTTTGAGCTGCAGCAATGGCCTTGAAATTGGCCATACTGACGAACAAGAGGCAATAGTTGTAATACACTCATATCATCACCGAGCTTGAGCAACGAAGGCAGCTCTGCCACGCAGCTATTCACTGATGCGAGCTGTTGCGATTGTGTTTGAATACCATAGACATGACCTACACTATCGATAAGTTTATCGTTAGCATCAAGGGTAAATTGATTTGCACAAATAAAGCTTAACCAATCTTGATGATTAACTAGGTACATTAACTCATCATCTTGATCAAACTTGAGTATTGCAGGCCAATGTACTGGTTGCATAGTGTATATTTCTACCTATATTTGCTGTGTTGAATTCGCTAGCGATTGCTGTAATCGAATGATATTTCTTGATTGACGTTTTTGGCAATGCACGGACCATGTTCACGTTGGGTGCGATTAAATGCATTGCCAATGTGGATTTCAACGTTGATGAATATGTGTTTTTCAGCTTGAATAACATAATTATTGTAATAGTTTTCAACTTCATTAAGGTGTTGTGTGTATTCAACTTCTTCTTTAATACGTTCTGCATCTATCTGGTTTTTTTGCTCGAGCATCATTTTAACTTGTTCAATCATGCCAGCATCACTTTGCCATTCCGCTTTAGGCGGTAGTTTACGCAATCTCGCCTCTAATTCTAAGCTCGCGACAACCATGCCTTTGATACTGTCATCTAATTCTTTAAGCTCTTGCTTTAACTCACCTTGATGCATAGCACAAAACAGTTCGGTTTTAGTACTGGCCGTAGCGCCAAATGCAATAGCCCTAATCCCTTTAGCAGCAGTGGCAATGCCGCCGACCAAGTCACCACGTTTTCCTTGAGCATCGCTGACCGTTATAGTGTCACCAGATGTCGAATGACTGTGAAGCAACTGCTTAGTGACTAAAATATTACCCAGCGCTTCTAGTTGTGAATATTGTACAAATTGGGCACAAATCTGTCCGGTAGCTTTAATTTTAGTACTCAGTTCATGCTCTTTAATCAAGCGACCAATAACACCTTTACTGACAATCACATCACCTTGAGCTTCAATAGTGGCAGACTCAACAAAGCCCATCACGGTGACATCACCGCTGGCTTTAACTTCCATACCTTCGTGCACATCACCGGTAATTAATATACTGCCTTTAAAATTAACGTGGCCACAGCGAACATCAACATCTTTAATTTGCAGAATATCGTCAACTTGCATGCCAGTACGGTTTTCCACTGGCTGACCAGGAACGGTGGCGATGAGTTGGTTGGGATCTTGAGGATGAAAGCTCGCGCCAGTGCCGGGCTCCATGGATTTATCTTTACCTGGAATTTGTTGCAGTACATCACCGTGGATATTAAACCCCGGAGTCCCTGTCGTTAATGGCGTTTTAATCATTAATACATCGTTGGGTTTGACGGTAATCAGTGAGCCTAAATCACGCATATCAACAGAGCCGTCTTCGCGTTCTTGTGGTTGCAATAGACGCTCGCGAGCTAAGGCAACTTTACGGGTTAATATTGCATCTTCGCCATTAACGGCTAACTTACCCGAGGCTATGATCCCCTCACAGGTTTCACCTGGGGGCAATATCGATAAACGCTGTATCAATGCCATAATCTTAGGTTTACTGAGTCCCATTTTGATTTTTTGAGTTTTCAGGGTATTGAGTATGTCTGGTAGGGTGATATCTTTGCCGCCCCAGGCTGAAGTGATTTTCATGCTTGCTTGCATTTTATCGTCACTGACACTGATGCTCACAGAGCCATCTTTGCGCTCGGCAATCGTAAAAAAGAGTTCATGTCCGCCAGGCGTTTGGCCACAAAGTGCATTGACTTCAGATACGGCTTTATTAATCGCGGGGATAATCGGAAATAACATCGTAAAATCAGCCTGTGTCAGCAAGGCATTAATATCATCCTCCGACACGGGGCCATGGGTATTGGGAATTATACGTAATTCCGCTTTGCTTTTATCTGCACTTAATGTGACGAGTGATGGCGTTAACATAACATCCTTTATTTTTATTTTTATATTCGGTCATTAGACGCCAGTACCATACCAACGAAACAAAGCCGAAAATGTGCGTTATTTTGCCTTTTCGTTAATTTAGCTGATATTTAGCTGTAATTCCAGCCGTAATGAGCTTTGCTGCCCATGAACTAAGCCAGTTGAGGTGAGATTTGGCGGGCTTTTAGGAGGGATTAACCTTGATGGGAATATAGCTTATATTTATTGTTTTCAGCTAACACTTCTACTTTGCCAAAATGAGTCGCAATAGTCTCTGAATAAGGTAAGTGGCGATTAGCGACAATTTGCCATATGCCTTTGCTGGTTAGTCGAGTTGCGCTTTGTTGGACAAATTGTGTGGCGATATCTGTAGTGTTGGTTAACCCATCATGAAACGGTGGGTTGGAGATAATACCGTCAAATTTACCGACAATTTGATTGAATCCGTCTGAAGGGTAAATTTTTGCGCGCATATTATTGGCTGCAAGGGTTAATTCGCATGATAGTAGTGCCATCGCATTGATATCAATACATTCAATAGTTAGCGTCGGGTTAGCTTTGAGTAACGCCGCTGTAATGACCCCTGCACCACAACCAAAGTCGAGAACTCTGCCGTGTAAATTTTCTGGTAAATGCGACAGTAATAATTCAGTGCCCTGATCGAGACGTTTTTCGCTAAATACACCAACAAGGTTACAAATCTGTAATTGCCCTTGCGGAGTCTCGAGTGAGTACTGGCTTACCCAATCACTAAGGGTTAATGCTGGCGCGACTTGAGTTAAATAGCTGATATACACCAGGCAATGGCGGGCATTATCTTGTTTGATTGGTGGCGAGTAATAATCAGGTGTGAGCTTAGCAATCGACTTTATTCCCCCTTTATTTTCACCGACAATGATCAGCTGGCCATCAATAGATAAATGCTGCGCAGCTAGTTGCAGTAAATAGCCCATTAACGGTTTAGCTTTGGGAAAATAAATAATCACACTATCAAATTTTGAACTTGCGAGTGAATCAGGTAATTGATGACCAAAATAGCACTGTAATTTGTCATTGGTACAAGAGGACAATATCAGGTGATGATTAAAATCCAACGCTAGGGCGGTAACATGATGAGCAAACTCAAGACATTGATGTGCAAAAGTATCAGCTTCATAATTAAGCACTAACACATTTTGCTTTTCAAAATAGTGGCTGTTTCTGATTAATGCTTGAGAAGGATTTGTTAACACGTCAGTTGCTCATAATGCTAGTGATAAGATAAACACGCTGATATTAACACAATCCCCGCTGATAAGGGCGGGGATTGTGTGGGGCATCGTCGTTCGGTATTGATTAAGGTATTTGTCTCTATTGTGGTAATAGGCTGAACATTTTAGTCGCGATATCAATGTTGTCTTGATGGCCGCTAAACAACCTTGCGCCAGGGCCTGCAGCGAATACTTGAACATCCATCGCGGTATGTCCGCCAGTTGTCCAACCGGTATTAGACTGAATATCAATTAATTTACGCAGTGCGACAGACAGTGGTTCGTTACCTTGCATACGAGCTGCTTGTAATTGGCTGTATTGTGCGTCGCTTGGAGTAAAACCCAAAAGTGTTGCGGTTAAAGGCTGCCAATTATCTTCAGCAATCGCGCGCGTAGCAATTGCATCTGGGCTGGCTTTAACCTTATGTAGCACCTGTGGATTCCACTCATATTTGTCATTTGCGCCAATAGATAACCCACCGGTATTATGATCGGCTGTTACCACCATAAGTGTGTTTTTACTTTGACGAACAAATTGTTCAACCACTTCAATTGCTGAAGCAAATTCATCCATTTCACCCATGGCCGTAGCAATATCGTTACTGTGGCCAGCCCAATCAATTAAGCTACCCTCTACTAATAACACAAACCCTTGGTTATTTTGTGACAGTAAATCTAGGGCTTTCTGGGTCATATGACTCAGGTTATGCGCTTGGTTATCGTTAATTACCCAAGGTAATTGGACATCAGCAAATAGCCCTAATACTTTTGGTTTAGTAACCGATTCAAGCTGGGCGAATTCAGTAATGTGTTGATAACCTTTAGCGCTAAACTGCTCAAGTAGTGTTGGGGTGAAATATTGCTGACCCCCACCAAGAATCACATCTGCATCTGAGCTTAAATAAGCCTCTGCAATATCAATATAATTTCGACGGCTTTCATTATGAGCCAGAAATGCCGCTGGTGTTGCATGGTTGACTTGCGAGGTGACTGCTACACCAGTTGATAAACCTAATGTTTTGGCTTTTTCCATTAAGGTGGTCAGCGGACGTTTTTCGGTATCAACGGCAATGGCTCCATTATAACTTTTAACCCCAGTTGATAAGGCAGTTGCTGATGCTGCTGAATCGGTAACATAACCGCTTACAGAGGCTGGGTAGGTGCTTGCCATCCCCACAAGTAAACGATCAAAAACCGTTTGTTCAATCTCTTCGGTCTCAGGATTATCTTTGTAATAACGGTAGGCTGTGGTGTACGCCGGTCCCATACCATCGCCAATCATAATGATAATATTTTTCGGTCTTGATGGACCGACCGTCGGCACATTATTGCTTACGGCGCTGTCTACAGTAGGGGACACTATGACTTCATCAGCCATTGCTCCAGTTATAATCAAACTAGATACCAATATTAATCTGCTGACTATTTTTGTGTAGATAGATAAATAATGCATGAATAATCCTATTTCTGCTGGCTTATACGGGCTTCGATGGCATCCATGAGCATACCAGTAATGCTAACGTCAAATGCTGCTTCGATTTCTTTAATGCAGGTTGGGCTGGTCACATTGATTTCAGTTAATTTATCGCCGATGACGTCTAAGCCGACAAAAATAAGGCCACGTTTTTTCAATTCTGGACCAATTGCCCGAGCAATTTTCCAATCACTTTCTGATAATGGTTGAGCCACACCACTGCCGCCAGCGGCTAGGTTGCCACGGGTTTCACCTTTCATCGGAATACGCGCTAGTGCATAAGGTACTGGTTCACCGTCAACCACTAAAATACGCTTATCGCCTTGAGTGATTTCTGGGATAAATGCCTGAGCCATTGCGTATTGTTGACCATAACTGGTTAAGGTTTCGATAATCACTCCCACGTTAGGATCATCTTTTTTCACACGGAAAATCGAGGTGCCACCCATGCCATCTAAGGGTTTTAAAATGATGTCTTGTTTTAGCTGGTGGAAGGCTCGGATACGTTTAGCATCACGAGTCACAATAGTGTCTGGGGTAAACTCAGAAAACCATGCGGTAAACAATTTTTCATTGGCATCGCGTAAGCTTTGTGGTTTGTTAACGATTAATACGCCTTCTTCTTCTGCACGTTCAAGCATATAAGTGGCATAGATAAATTCAGTATCGAACGGTGGATCTTTACGCATTAAAATAACATCAAGTTCTGCTAGCGGAGTATCGACGGACTCGCCTAAGGTAAACCATTGACTAGCATCTTGCTTAACTGATAATTCACGCATGTTGGCCATGGCTTTGCCGTTGACCATAGCAAGATCATGCATTTCCATGTAGAACAATTGGTAGCCTCTTGCTTGCGCTTCTAATAACATCGCGAAGCTCGAATCTTTTTTGATATTAATGTCGCTAATAGGGTCCATAACAATGCCGAGCTTAATCATGTGTGTATCCTTAATAATGTGCAGAGAGGTATCGGTATGTTAACCAATATCGCCAAATTTAACTTGTAATGCCGTAATGGCAGTCAATGATGCAGTTTCTGTACGCAGCACCCTAGGGCCTAATAAAATATCGGTAAAATGCTGGGTTTCTGTCATGGCAATTTCTTCGTCAGATAAACCGCCTTCTGGGCCAATGAGCAATCTTACTCTTTGATGTTGGCCGTCTAACTGTAAGCCATTAATGCCATGTGAAGCCCTTGGATGCAAATTCAGTTTTAATGCTTCAGTGGGTTCTGCACACCACTGTGCCAATGTCATTGCCGGGCGAACAATAGGTACGATACTGCGGCCAGATTGTTCACAAGCACTGACCACAATTTTTTGCCATTGCTGCAGTTTTTTCTCTAAACGCTCACCACTCAGTTTGACACCACAACGATCGGAAAATAACGGCGTAATAGTGGTTACGCCAAGCTCAACCGATTTTTGAACGGTAAATTCCATGCGGTCACCACGTGAAATCACCTGGCCTAAGTGTAAGTTTAATGGCGATTCACTGTGGTTTTTTTCACAACTCAATAGCGTGACAGTGATAGATTTCTTACTGGTTTCAATAATCTCGGCTAAGTAATCATTACCGTCACCATTAAACAAACTGATGTGATCGCCCATTCCCATTCGCAATACTCGGCCGATATGAGCAACACCATCTTCATCTAATTGAAGTGTTTGCCCTTGCTGTAAATTGTCTTGGGGCTGAAAAATGCGTGGGACTCTCATCAGTGTTGACCTTATTTAATCAATTGTTCAAGGTAGCTTGATCGCCAATTATCGAACTAAGCCGTTATTTTGGCATTGTTTGAATACAAAATCATTATGATTACCTTGGTTAGCTGCGATTAAGCTGTCGCGTTGACATTCTGTGGTGCTAACCGGTTGCATTTTGTTCCATGCATTAAACAATTTCTGTTGGCTACTGCTGATTTGTAGACCATAGGTTTGTTGCATATAAAGGTAAGTTCGAGCGATCGGCCCTCTTGCATCTTTTGGTGGCTGCACTTTACGGCCTTTAAAGTCGACAATCATCTCGCATTGTCCGTACTGATCTGCTTTGCCGCCCCAATCACTAAACCTAAAGTTACTGCGGTCGCCATTGACCTCACCGACAGCGGGCACAAGGTTATGTAAATCGGCTTCCATTTTTTTAAATTGCGAATTGTTTTTACCACAATTTTTACGTCCGCCATCTTGCCAACATTGCAGTTGATGACCAAATTCCCAGGCGGGGACTACGTGTTCCCATTCGATACGGTTGGCTCTAATAATTTGTTTTCTAACCAGATAGCCACAGCTAGCATGATCCGCCTGCCATAATTTACCTGCTATGACGATATCACAGCCGCAATAGAAGGTGTTGAGTGGCAAGTGTTGCTGATAGATCTTTTTGGCAATGGTTTTGGCTTTACCGAAACTACTGGGGTGTTCTGCCGCAATAAGTGTTGATGAAAAAATGCCGCACAGTAGCGACACCCCAAATAACCAAGAATGAGTGGATGATAAGCGCAAAATAAACCCTAAAATTAACAAAAACATCATTACAGCGCAGGCTTAGCCTGTCATTTGGGCAGATGTTAAGCCATCGAATGCGATGACGCAATTGATAATATTTAAGGAGAAAAAGGGCTTAATGTTTGTTGGCAACGGCGACAGCGATATTGAGTTTGGCCGCGGACAATTCTGTTATGACGTCTTATGGTTAAGTGGATGCTGCCACAGGCGCAAAAATATTCGAACTGTTGGCCACTGACAGACTGAGTATTGAGTTGGTGAGTGGTCTTGGGGGCAATATTAAATGTTGTCAGCATAACGCTTTGCCATTCTTTACCATGAGGTTTTACTTTACCAAACAGATGAAAACACACTAAATGGCTAATTTCATGTGGCACAACTTCGTTAATAAAAATATCAGGGTTTTCAGCCAGTAACACCGAGTTAAAGCGTAATTTATTCGCTTGTAAATGCGCTGTGCCGGCGCTTTTTCCACGTAAGCTGAAATGCACACAAGGACGGGGGAATTGGCGTTTGAAATGCAGCTCGGCTAACTGGTAATCGGCTTCGACTTTGGCCAAGATCTGCAGTTGTAAGGGGTTACTAACGTTCGTGTTTAGTGGTTGCTTGGTGCGAGGGCGCGCTGATAATGAAGATTCCTTAGTATGGATATCTTGCGTTAACGCTTGGTGCGCGCGTTGGCTGAAATTAAAAATACTTTTAAACATTTTGGGTTGCTTCACTTGCTTGAATGATTAACGAAAGATTCAGGCAAGTAAAGTATTGACCTGTTAATTTAGTGTATCGATATTATAGTGTGCTCGCTGCCGCAGCTATCATGGCACGTATTTGCTCAACAATGTCTGACTCTACTTGCGAGTCGTAACCTTTAATGCGTGGAGTATGAATGTGTCCTACCGGTAAATTCAAGTTAAATTGATCTCGAAGTAAAATACTGCGATAGGATATTTCGTTAGATAAATAGCCGCCACCAGAGCCTTCTACAGAAATTTCATTTTGTAATTCAGCCAGTGATGATGCTTTAAATTGGCCTCGAGATAAGCTGCTAACTTGATTGTTATCATTAACACTCCATTGACCTTTTACCGCTGCCATCGCCTCTACAGGTAATGAGAATTGCACAAACTCAGGACCATTTAATATCCCATCGTTTGAAGTGCCACCGTTAAATAGCGGCGCTTTTGGATTGGTGCGACTTGCTCCAGTTAATACATTTAAATTATCTGGTGCCTCTGCACTGCGGTTACGTCCAGGAAAACGTTCAATATCAAAATTATCACGACCCATGCTAATGGTAAATACCATGTCAACACTGTTCTCTCGATAAAACGGTGTCAGTAACGATTCGATAATACCATTATCAAAATCACTAAATCTCACTGGGATCATCACAGTTTCAATCTGTACTTTTTTTCCATTAACTTCAAAATGATAACCGTCGAGAGCTAAAGCTGCTAAACCTGACGGATTACTTTGGCCGATATCCTTATCAAGGAAAAAAGGATCAAAACCAGTGACCAAGATATTAATTTGGCTGTCGGAAGAAAATTCAATATCACTAAAGCCACGGGAGGATTTCTCCACCGCTTTGACTAAAATCTCGCGTTGCCAGTCGGCAAGATTAAATCCTGCTTTGTCTTGTTTTAAGACCTTACGCATGCTTAATCGACTCCAGTACAAGGAGCGATCATCACTGTGTCCAGACTGAACATCCCTAACAGCTTGTTGCCATAACCTATGCCCTTGATGGGCTGCCATTTCTGTCACCGCTAATTCATCGGTGGATTGAGCAAACTTGACCTCCAAGGTATCACTAATGGCTTGATAACGATTAACCACCTGAGGTAGGGTTTGTTCCGCCTTTAATACGCGAATTTCTTCAACATTTTTGGGGAGTTGTCCTGCGTTAACTGCAGCAGATAAGGTGACTAGTGCCAATGAACTTAACATTATACAAGCATTGTATTTAATCATGACGGTTCCTTTAGGACTCCTAGATATCTATCTTTAGGTTGCGTTTAACGACTTTACTGCCCGTGAGACGGACTAACGATTAGTCTAGGTTATATTTATAACACAGTTGTTTAGGTGGTTTAAGAGCACGGTTAACTCTTGTGCACGAGTAAGCTGTTTTTGAGCGCCGATTTATGTGGATATTTGGGGTAATAGTTAAATGTTGCATATATGTCAATTTAATTACTGCTTTTTGTATACTATTAACACTTCTGTACCATACTATGGTCATAAGAAAGATGTAGCTGAGATAACAGATACATTAAAGTTAGTCATCATTACGATCAATCTGGGGTGATTAGTCGATAAAAAGATGATTAAAACGTACAAAGTGTGGTTCTGAGTGGGTATCCATATTGAATCCAATAATGATACTGCTCATGAGTAACTACATTACTTAACTTATGTATTAAGTTACCGATGATATAAACGATTAACATGTCAGCAGGGTTTATATTCAAGTAATATTGTCCGGTTATATCTATAGATAAGATGCACGGGCTAGCCTTGTGTTAGCCCTTTTGTGATTTCTTTATCGAAAGGATATCAACATGAAAACGTTACTCATAGCAGGTTTTCAGTGTAAGGAGCTAAATGAAGTACTTTCTCGATTAGATTTTAAGCTGCATTACATTGATAAGTATGATCAAAATAATATACCTAATAATTGTGCCCTATGCTTAATCGATCTTCGAAAAGGAAATATTGAAAATGAAATCAGCCACTTAGTTAAAAGTTTGGTCCCCAAGATCCATATTATTGTACTGATCAATAAATCACAACTCGAAATAAAAAATATTACTACCTTCATTGCGCAATATGCCTGGGATTTTTGCACGAGTCCAATCGATCCAGAAAGGTTAGAAAAGTGTCTAGGTCATGGCATCGGCTTGTCTAAATTAAAACAGCAGCATCATGCGCCAAAGCTTGAGCAAACTGGCAAAGAAACTGAGCCATCAGTGTACCAATCAGACGTCATGCAACAGTTATTTCGTCAAGTTGAGCGAGTTGCACCAACAGATATTCCAGTGCTTATTCGTGGTGAATCAGGCACAGGTAAAGAATTAGTCGCCACTAAGTTACATCAATTATCTTCCAGAAAAGATAGACCTCTTATTACCGTTAATTGTGGTGCTATGGCGGCAGGTTTAATTCAGTCAGACTTATTTGGTCATGAAAAAGGTGCTTTTACAGGAGCAACAAGTAACCGGAAAGGCAAAATTGCATTGGCTGATGGCGGTACATTGTTATTAGATGAAATAGGTGATTTACCCGCGGAATTACAAGTCAATTTATTGCGTTTTTTACAAGAGGGTTTGTACGACTCAGTGGGTGGCGGTAAATCTCAATCGGCTGACGTGCGTATTTTAGCGGCAACTCATGTTGATTTAGAAAGTGCTATCGATAAAGGTCGTTTTAGGTTAGATCTCTATTATCGCTTGAATGGCATAACCATTAACACCCCAAGATTAGAAGAAAGGCGTGATGATATCATCGGTCTAGCTAATCGATTCATTCGAATGTATTCGAATGAATATGGACTGGTGGCTAAGCCATTATCGCAATCTGCATGCCATGCATTATTAAACTATTCATGGCCAGGCAATGTCCGAGAGTTAATTAATCGTGTTCGTCGTGCAGTGGTACTGTGCGACATGCCGCAGATCAGTGCACAAAACCTAGAGTTAGCTAATATTGACAAAAAGCGTCACATCGCGCTCTCGCTTAAAACCTTAAAAGACAATGCCGAAAAACAAGCCTTACAACAGGCCATTCTAATTGCTGATGGCCAAGTTGAGCTTGCAGCAAGTTATTTAGATATTTCAAGGGCAACCTTTTATAGACTCATGGACAAACATGATTTATAGCTGATTTAATTTGGTTTAATTTGGTTTAATTTAGCCATCCGTATAGTTTGCTTATCGAGTCTTAACATTAAGATTAAGTCTAAAAATATAATTAATTCTTATATCAATAACCTAGCTATTTTCATTCTTAACTTTAAGAATATCTCTGCATTAAAAAAACACTATCTATTTGAAAATTATTAACTTTCAAATTTGGCATAAGGGTTGCTATATCCTTATATCAGGTATGGAAGGAACATCTTATGGATATCATTAGCAAATCACATTACGACATATTGCAATTGTCATTAATACGAGGAATACAGCTCAGTGTATTATTGCTGGTTGCCCCCTCTTACGCTGATGATTCCACTGTTATTGGTTCGCATGTGATGCAAGGTGCTGGTCGAGCAAGTATCAATCAAGCGGCTGGCGATTTTAATATTCAGTCTAACAGTCATGTATTAGGCCAGCGTACATCGATCCAAACGATTAATTACAGTTTATTACCTCAACCAACATCATTGTCAGAATCCAATAAACAACTTACTGCAAGAATAGACAGCCAAGCTTTCGCTCAGTTTCAAGGCTTAGCAAGTATTAATCAAGTCAGCGGTGAGCAAAACATACAAGCTAACATCGGCAGTATTGCCATCGATTCGAGCCTAGCAACCATAGTGGGCCAGGGATTGAATGATGAAGCGTTAACTCAAGTGACGAGCCAAATGGCACCGTCATCTTATCAATTATCATACTATCAAGCCGACATCGCGCCAGACAGTTTTTTGGATGCGCAGGGCGTGATGCAGGTAAATCAGATTTCTGGTGACAATAATGTTGCCATTAACCAGTTCTCGTTGCAGTTACCAAGCGGGAATTAATAATCATCGATCGGAGGAATGGAAGATGAAAAAACTCACTCTAGTGCTAAGTATTGCAGCAATAATGAGTAGTTCTGCATATGCAAATGGACCAGGAAATGGACCAGGAAATGGAAATGGAAATGGAATGAATGATTCAGACAGTAGTGTTGAATTAACTAAAAAAGTAGATGTATCTAAAGACCTTGAATATAAAGGTAAAGTGGCCATTGAAGGCACTATAACTGCTAATGGGTTAGGCATGGCTGTAGTTGAAAACGTACAGGAAACTAGCGCGAATATGGTTGAAAATTACTATCACGATAATGACGCTAAGATATCCGGCAGTGCATTTGAAAATGCCAGCGGTAACATTGGTGTTAACCAAGCAGCAGGTGATTTTAATGCTCAAAGTAATTCTGCTGCGTTAGCCTCTATTGATGCCGGTTTTGCTTTTGGTTCTGGTGATGCTGAAATCTTTAGTACTCAGGTGGGTGGCTTCAATGGTGTGTGGAATGAAGCATCAACTAACACATCAACCATTAATGGCGCGTCATTCATGAATGCCACGGGTAATATTGGTGTCAACGTTGCTGCTGGTAACAATAATATTCAGGCGAATAATATGGCCGCGTCTTCATACAATGGTCGTCTAGGTGAAGCAAGCGTGTCTAATGTGCAAAATACTGGGCATAACGGCACGATGAATATTGGGGTTGTTCAGGATAACGTTGAATATGTTGATGTTAATCTAGCGTTAAACGCCAATGGCGGATATGAAGGTACATCAGCACTTAATGATGCTTACTATCCAGAAGTTATTCTTGAAGGTAATGGTTCTCACGATGTCCCACCTGGAACCGTTGTGGGACACATTGACTTTGATACTGAGAATCCAACTGGTGCCGAAGTGATGACCTTTGATGAAGAAGGTGATTTAGCGCTTAATGGTACTGTGAGTGGTCAATTACCTTTCTTCGTGCAAACTGTACTGCAGAAGTCTAATAACTCTTCATTATTAGCTGGAACAGCCTTCCAAAATGCCTCGGGTAATATTGGGGTTAACTTGGCAAGTGGCACAGGTAACTTACAGTCAAACAATTTAGCCTTGACCAGTATTACCGGAGCAGCAGAAATTATCTCTGGTGAATAAAACTAAATTGATCAATATGAATAAGGCAGGGGGGTAAGCCCCCCTGATTCATCTTATGCGCAACATTAGCCAATTGATTATCTCTGTATTGATCATTTTCAGCTTTACTCACTACAATTATGCCGCCGAGATCCCATTAACGGGTGTTGTGCCTGGCATGGGAACTTATACAAAATCTATTCAGAGTATACGTGAGCGAAAATTTGAACATGTTATAGAGCAAAAAACCGACTTTTCGTGCGGTGCGGCTAGTTTAGCTAGTCTGTTGAAATATGCCTATGACCGTCAAGATATTAGTGAACAAAAAGTGTTGATTGGCATGTTAGAGCATGCTGATTTGACTCTGGTTCAAGAGCAAGGATTTTCACTGCTTAATATGAAACGGTATCTGCAATCTCAAGAATTAAGAGGGCGGGGATATAAAATCGGTGAAGCTGAAATATCCTTGCTCAAAATACCTGCCATTGTTTTACTCAATGATGGTGGTTATAGCCATTTTGTGGTGTTTCGTCGCCAGGATGGTGGAAACGTCTATTTAGGCGATCCAGCATTAGGTAATCGGATTATGACAATGGCTGAGTTTACTCAAAAGTGGAATGGGGTTGTATTTGTGGTTATTGGGCAAGAATATCGACGCGATAATCCATTACTGCATCCAAGAGCAAAACTAACGTTTAAGACACTCGATCCGCTCTCACCTATGACGGATGCTGAGTTACTTGAATTTGGTTTTTCATATTCAGATATGCTTTAAGGAGGAAGATATGAAACTAAGCATGATGCTATTACTGGCTATCGCAGCACCTGTGATGGCCAGCTCGCCTTCATTGATGGTATTTCAGCACAGCCAAGTTCTGACAGACTTTGAATTGGAATCAATGAAAGGTAAATACACTAATAACGGACAGGATTATTACTTTGGCTTGCAGATGCAAACACAGTTTATTCAAGATAATGGCGTCCAACAGCAAGTGGGAATGCAAATTGAGTTTACTCAAGTCAACAATCAGCCTTCTGTTAATATTACGATCAGTGATCCTAATGCCATTAGTAGTAATAATGGGTTTCAGTTGGATGCTTTGGGGCAAACAGCAGGGTTACAACAACGAATTCAAATCGCTGGGAGTGAAAATTTAGCGATAAATGAATTGGATATGGCTCAGGGGCGATTAACACCGCTAGTGCAAGGAATTAATGTTACCGTCGGTACAACGCTTGTAAGCAACAATGGCAATACCACGTTTTCAGCTAATGGTAACACAGTTGGCTATCAGGTCGAACTGGCTTCGGGCAGAGCAAGTCAAGGAATTAGCTATCAAAATGGCAATGGACAGTTAGTTCAGAGCATTTTTATTGATGGGCTTAGCCATGGAGTAATAAACCAGTCTACACTAAGATATGAGGGTATGCCTGTTGGACCAATTGAGTCAAATATACTTGGTAGGCAAATCAGTGATTTAACCACACTAGGATTTTAATTCATTTTGTACAAGCCAAGGATGTATTTATGAATAATAAATGGACCTCAGCTGTTGCAGTGATACTGCCAGGAATATTGGCAGTACCTGCGTATTCTGCAGATACAGATCCTCAACCAGCCTTAGAATCAACCTTATCTGAACAAGATATTGCAGTACTTAAACAAAAACTGATTCAGTTGAATCAACAAATTAAATTACAACAACAGACCATTAATCAGATGGCTCAACAGGTGCTCAAACAAGAGGCTTTAAACAGACAAGCCAGCAGGAAAGATGTTACCTCAACACAGCAACCAGTCTCTGCATCAACACCGTCATCTGCACCACCATCAGTCGAGCGACAAAAAGCTCAATCAAGCCAGCAAGCTGCAATCGCCAGTGACGCTGCAGAGCGAAAAAAAGCGCCAGACAGAGCAAGAAGTACTGACGATGTATTGCAAGAAGCACATAATGTCTTTTCTCGGAAATTTACCGTAGAGCCCTCATTTACCTATAGTTACTACAGTCGAAAAGATCTTATTCTTAGAGGTTTTTTAGCCCTTGATGCTATTTTTTTGGGTAACTTAAACCTAGATCGTATTCGCACTAATACAACACGATTGGATCTCACCACTCGCTATACGCTAAATGACAACTGGCAATTCGAGCTCAGTTTGCCGTATCTGTATCGTTGGACTCAGTATGATTCGGTGGGTGAAGGTAACTCTAGTCAACGATATGAAACTGCCGACATTAGTGGTGGTCAAATTGGTGATGTCAGTGGCGCGGTTTATTACCGAATAAATGCAGAATCAGTTGATTGGCCTGACTGGGTGTGGAATGTCAGAGTTCGCGCGCCAACGGGAAAAGATCCTTTTGGGATCCCACTCGAAACATCTGATACCGGTAATTTGACGTATCCGACTGAAATGGCAACGGGCTCTGGTGTTTGGGGAGCATCTACAGGGTTTAGTTTAGCAAAAACCTTTGATCCAGCGATTGTATTTTTCAATTTAAATTACGGTGTTAGCTTCACAGAGGCGTTTGATGACCTATCAGGTTCGCCAGGATTAAGCCCTGGTGAAATTGATTTAGGTAATTATCTGGATTACAGCGTGGGATTGGCTTTTGCTGTTTCTGAACGCATGAGTTTGAGTATGAGCTTTAATCAGCGCTTCTACAGTAAAACAAAACAAAGACCAGAAGGTGGAGAATGGGAGAAAATACCTCGTACTGACACCAATACTGCAAGCTTGGGCATTGGGGCTACGTTAGCCTTATCACCTAATTTGTCGATGGTGACATCAATTGGTAGCGGATTAACAGAAGACTCACCAGACTATCAAATTAGTTTGCGATTCCCTTATCGATTTTAGTGTTAGTCACAAAGTTTCGCATTATGCGTCTCTAAAACGAGATAACCTCAAACGGCTAGTTTAGGCCATTTGAGGTTATTTATTCAGTTAATCGACCTGCTGTTGAGGCTAAATCATATCAATAATAATCAAGAGTTGCTGGCGACATGTTTTTAAATATATAACTTTAACTCATCATTGAATGTAATGATTCTTGGCTGGTATATCGTTTGGTGAAGAAGTCTAAAAAAGCACTAATGTTACTGGCTAGCTGACGGCGACTTGAATAGACCCCATAGACTTTAAAGGGTTCCATTGGCCATTCTTGTAAAATTGGCACTAAGCTTCCGGTTGCAAGCTCTTGTTTACAACTCGTGTTCGACAGCATAGCAATACCATAATCATCTAACGCTAAACGTTTTACCATGCTGGCGCTGTTCACTCGCACTTTACGTTTAAAGGTCGCCATTATCTTACGGCTGCCTTTTCCTAAAGCCCAAATGGGGGCCGACAAGGTGGTGCCGAGTAAAATACCATTGTGTTGAGTTAATTCTTGTGGCGTGGCAGGGCTACTAAATTTTTTAATGTAACCCGGACTTGCGACCAAAATAGGCTGGCGTTCAAATAATAACCTTGCCACAAGATCCGATGACTGCAGCGGCCCATATTTTATGGCGATATCGTAACCTTCACCGACTAGGCCAACATCGTTGTCGGTAAATTGAATATCCAGTTCTATATTAGGATAGAGTCGCATAAAACTTGAGCATAAATGACCAATGACATCTTGTGAAAATGACACCGGAATGGCGATGCGTAATGCGCCCGAAATATCATTATGGGTGTTTTCTATTGTTGCTTTAGCCGCTTCAATTTCATGACTAATAGAATCACAGTGCTGAAAAAATAATGCTCCAACTTGAGTCAGGCTTAAATTTCGGGTGTCTCGTTGCAGTAACCGCACTCCGAGTTGTTCTTCTAATTGCGCAACTTTACGACTAATGGTTGATTTAGGTTGTCCGATCTCTCGTGCTGCCTGAGAGAATCCTTTTGCTCTAACAACGGCTGCAAACAGCATCATACCGTTCAAATCGGGCATTCAAACCTCACTGTCTCATTTATGGAACAAAGCGTCCAAGCTAGTTTATATGGTAATTTACCCATTAACAAAGTTATATTTACAAGCTAAAAAAATTTTCAGAGGCTATATAAGCAGAGGATCTAAGGATGACCAGCAAAAAGCAGCCCGCTAACAAGACTCAAGCACTATCGGCTGACCCACTTTTTTTACAAGCTGAACACTTGGCTAAAGACTTTTCATTATTTCCTGCTCATAACAAGCAGAGTTTATCTGAAGAAGTGAAAGGGCTATTAACAGAAGATGCGATTCAATCAAACTTGAAAAGTTTGGCATCTCTAGACGTTGACGGTTACGTCAATAAAGTTATCCAACCAACCTTGGATAAAACCCGCCCAGGTGCGAAGCGTATGATCGCTGACTTGAAAGGCAAGATTATTGCCGAAAGTCACATCGGACCGTTTTATCGTGCTGAAGTGGAACTTAACTTTGGCACGCGTACTCGCCGTATTGGTTTTATCGCGCAGGAACGAACTACCGCCAATGGCGCATGGATGCCAGAGCATCATCTTGCAGCCTGTAAAGCGATTCGCCATTTCGCCGAATTGTCTATGCCTATTGTATATCTTATTGATACTCCTGGTGCTGATGCTGGCGAAATTGCCAATAGTCAAAACCAAGCGCATACCATTTCTAAAGCGATTGCTGAAAGTGCCAATGTTGATGTGCCGACAGTCGGTATTGTGATTGGTGCAGGTTACTCAGGTGGTGCTATTCCATTAGCGGCAGCTAATATTTTATTGTCTGTACGAGACGGCATTTTTAACACTATCCAGCCACAAGGTTTGCAAAGCATTGCGCGTAAGTACAACTTGTCATGGCAGGAATGTGCTAAGTCTGTTGGCGTTTCTCCAGAAGAGTTATATACCGCAGGCTGTATTGACGGCATTATCGATTTCACTCCATCAGATAAAGATGAGCGTCAGCATAATTTCCGTCGTGCGATTATCAGTGCTATTGAAGCAGTTGAACGTGCAGCAATGAATTTTGTGCGTGAATCAACCGATTTAAAAGATCATTACGATCGTAGTTTGCAGCGTTTTTTAGCGCCGTCGGCTAATTTACTGACGCTGGAAAATAATACTCGCTTGTCTGTCGCCAATAACCCGACCATGTACCACAATATTTTTGGTAGTGCATATCGTTATTTACGTTATTTGACCTTGCGTAGCCGTATTCATTCAATCTCACAAGAGCAGTATGGTCGCTTATCAAAAGTGAGCGTGCCAGAAGGTGACTTGTTAGCGCGCATTAAGCAAGAGCAGGAACGCGTGTTCCAAGCGTGGTTAACCAACCCAGATAAGTTAGTTTATGATGAAGAACTGAATAAGCTTTGGGGTACCTTTAGCGCTAAACGTAAAGATATTTCTGCCGAGCGTAACGTCATTACTCGTTTTATTTTGGGTGAACCAAAAGAGAACTATAAAAAAGCGCGTAAAGCGTTGTTATTTAACATTGGTTGGTCGTTATACCATCGTTGGAAAAGTAATGCTGCTAACAACTTCAATGGCTTAATTAAACATTTAGAGTCATTGCCTAAGTCTACAACACAAGCGCCGTGGCCTGAGCTTAGCCAACTTACTGTGTTGGATATCGTAGTTAATGACGAATTACGCGCAGACTTTATTTGGCAGTGTCATAACGTGCTTATTTTTAATGCGTTATATGACAATGTTGTAGGTAGCTTGGCGTCAATTTCGAAAGAAGCCATGATGTCAAAAAGCTTATCTCGCGAGTCGGTGGATAAGTTACTGCACAAATCTATTGATAACGCATTATCGACAAGTGACAAAGCTAACGACAAGAGTAAGTTCTATAAGTGGTTAAAATACTTCATGGATCAATCGAATCGTGCAGAATTGTTAACGCGTGTAGAGCAATGGAAGAGTGTCGGTTTCCCACAGTTAAACGATTCTTTATTTGTTATTTTGACGTACTTCTTCGAACGTTTATTACCTGAATATTTCGACAGTGAAGACGATCATGACAAATATACCGGTACCATTAACCCTGTGCGTATTGGCCGTCGTAAGGATTTCTGGAACCGCTTAACCATGGGTTACCAAGACTTACTGATCCTAAAAGTGCTTCGTGAAGAGAAAAAACAAGGCAAGATGGCATGGGAAAATATCATCAAACAATTCTTTAATAAGTTTGATGAAATTGATGCCGACAAAATGTCAGCTAACATGCTTAACTTCCCAGGTTTCCGTTTATCGATTGAAGACGCTATTGATAAAAAGATCCGTCCTTGCGGTTTAATTACCGGTCTAGCTGATTTTAATAATAACGGCAGTAAGTTACGTGTTGGTGTTGCGGTTTCAAATACCGCATTCCAAGCCGGTGCATTTGATATGGCCAGTGCTGAAAAATTCAGTTCGCTACTCATCGAATGTGCTAAGCGCAAACTCCCGGTTATTTGTTTCATCAGTTCTGGTGGCATGCAAACCAAAGAAGGCGCGGCGGCATTGTTTTCAATGGCGGTTGTGAATGACCGTATTACACGCTTTATTCGTGATAACGAATTACCGGTATTAATGTTTGGTTTTGGTGATTGTACGGGTGGTGCTCAAGCCAGTTTCGTGACTCATCCGTTAGTACAGACTTACTATTTGTCTGGCACCAACATGCCGTTTGCTGGCCAAATGGTGGTACCTGCGTACTTACCATCAACAGCAACACTGTCTAACTATTTGTCTAAAGTGCCAGGTGCCATGACCGGGTTAGTTCATAATCCATTTAGTGACACCTTAGACACTCAGTTGTCGGGTATTGATCCACTCATGCCATTACCGACAATGAAGATTGAAGACGTGATCAGTAAAGCATTGTCGACGCTAGTGCCTGAAGTGATTGAGTTAGAGGACGTCATTGTCCAAAATGATCCTCGTGCACTGATGAAGCCTATTCATAAAGTATTGGTACATGCTCGTGGTTGTACGGCGGTTAAATTGATCCGTAAAGCTCACGACAACAATATTAATGTGGTGTTGGTGGCTTCAGATCCTGACATGACATCTGTTCCAGCAGATATGCTGAAAGATACAGATAAGCTTGTATGTATTGGTGGTAATACTTCAGATGAAAGTTACCTTAATGCTTACTCAGTCTTGAAAGTCGCTGAATATGAAAATGTTGACGCGTTACATCCTGGTATCGGTTTCTTATCAGAAAGTCCGCAGTTTGCAGCATTGTGTGTTAACAATGGGGTTAACTTTGTTGGTCCTAGTGTGCATTCAATGACCACAATGGGTAACAAGTCTAATGCTATCCATACTTCTCAATCGCAAAATGTGCCAGTTGTGCCTGGTAGTCATGGTATTTTGACTAACGCAGAGCAAGCCGTAAACGTAGCATCTGAGATTGGTTATCCTGTGCTGCTAAAAGCGGTACAAGGTGGTGGTGGTAAAGGTATTCAGGTTGTGAAACGTCCTGAAGACATGATTGGTTTGTTCCAAAAAACCGCCACCGAAGCTGCTGCTGCATTTGGCAATGGTGATTTGTATTTAGAAAAATACGTTACCTCATTACGTCATATTGAAGTGCAGTTACTGCGTGACAAGTTTGGTAATACCAAAGTATTGGGTATTCGTGACTGTTCAGTACAGCGCAATAACCAAAAAGTAATCGAAGAATCAGGTTCAACTATGTTGCCTGAAGAGCTGAAGCAACGTGTGATGGAATATACACGTGCGTTAGGCGAAGTAACCGATTATATGGGCGCAGGGACTGTTGAGTTTATCTATAACCTAGATGCTAACGAAGTGTACTTCATGGAAATGAATACACGTCTGCAAGTTGAGCATCCGGTGACAGAAGCGACATCAGGTATCGATATTGTTAGCGCGCAGTTTGATATTGCTGCTGGCCGATCAATTGAGAAGCTTGAGCCTGTTGACCAAGGTTACGCCATGGAAGTGCGCGTAACGGCGGAAAAAGCAGCGCTTGATAGCCATGGTATTCTGCAGCTTATTCCGAATCCAGGTAAAATCACAGAATGTGTATTGCCTCAGCGTGATGATGTTGAAATTATTTCGATTGCCGCTGCTGGCAAAGAAGTGTCGCCATACTATGATAGTTTGATCGCCCAGATCATTATACGTGGTACTGACCGTGCCGACGTTGTATCTAAAATGTATGCGTACCTCGATAGCGTAGTGATTAAAGGTATTGCGACTAACATTCCATTGTTAAAGCTTATCCTTAAAGATCCAACCTTCAACGAAGGGGTATATGACACTAACTACTTGCCACGTTTAATGGCTGAGTTAGATATACCTGCACTGATTGCAGAAATGGAAGCGGCAGCAGAAGCGATTGAGGTTGATACTGAATCATTACGTGTTGGTGAAAGTAACGAGCTGAAGGTTATGGCTCAGGGGGCTGGTATTTTCTATACCTCTCCAGCACCGGGTGAAGCTGACTTTGTAAAAGAAGGTGACATTGTTACTGTTGAACAGACATTGGCATTGATGGAAGCAATGAAGATGTTCTCGCAACTGACGTTAGCGGGCTTTAATCGTCAAACGGGTGTGTTATATCCTGAAGACCAACAGTATCGCATTGAACGTATTCTCAATAGCAATGGCCAGCAAGTTTCACAAGGCGACTTACTATTTGTGATCTCACCAGTCGAAGCTTAATACCTATAATTGTTCAGTAAATGAAATACCCGCCATTTGGCGGGTATTTTTTTGTCATATTTGGGTATGTTGTCATACACTCAATAGCGTATACACTTCTTTTTCGACCATTTTCTTGAGTCATAATGGGTGGAGCATACTATTGAGAAGGTTGAGTTTGCCTGAAATATCTAGCGTGTTATTGGTCATGCTGTTGATATTGATTAATCTGTTCAACACTAAGCATGCCAGCGCTTCTGTGCTCGAAGTGCAGCCTTTAATCGACTCACAAAGCCGTAATATCGTCCGCTATTGTGTTGATCCCGATTGGTTACCTTACGAAGCTATCGTCGATGGTCGTCATACTGGTGTTTCCTCTGACTATTTAGCCTTATTAACAAAGTATACCGGTTTAACTTTTATGTTAGTCCCGACAACCTCTTGGAGGCAGAGTTTAGAATTACTCAAACAAGGTCGATGTGAGTTAACCCCTATTTTAAATCAAACGCCAAAGCGCGACCAATATCTCTACTTTAGTGAGGTCTTTTTTAAATCGCCAAATGTACTGGTGTCGTTGAAGTCGCAACCCTTTCTACAAGGTTTTGAAAATATCGGCGACCGCTTATTGGCCATCCCCAAAGATTATCGCTTAGTCGAGTACATCCAACAGTATTACCCCAATATCAATACTATATTGACTAATAGTGAGCGCCAAGGGTTGGAAAAAGTCGCGAATGGTGAGGCTGATGTATTTGTTGGATCAATGTTTTCTGTTAATGCATATATTCAACAACAGGGTTTAACCTCGCTTAAAATAGCGGGTTGGGGAGGGCCTGAAGATGAATTACGCATGGGGGTTATTCACGCAAAGCAAGATTTATTGCCACAGATTAATGCAGGATTGGCAAAAATCACCCAAGCCGATCATATTGCAATTTATAAGAAATGGCACAATATTACCGTGATCGAAGACATTGATTATAGCCTAGTGATCCCTGTGCTAACGGCATTAGGGACATTTATTTTATTTCTCCTGTACCGCACAATATCAATCGGTAAGTACAATGTTCATTTAGAGGCAAACAATAAACAGTTACAGCAATTACAATTACAACTTGAGCAAAAAAATAGTGATTTAGACTTTTTGGCTCAACACGATCCACTAACAAAATTGTATAATCGTCAATACTTCAACCAAACATTTCTCGATACTAGACAAGCTCCTACTGAGCAAAATCACCATAATAATATTGGCTTAATCATTATAGATATCGACTTTTTCAAAGCAATAAACGACAAGCATGGACACGCTATTGGTGACAAAATATTGGTCCAGGTTGCCCAAGTGCTGCAAACTTCAGTGAGAGAGCGTGACGTTGTCGCCAGATGGGGCGGTGAAGAGTTTGTCATCGTTTGCCAGCATGTGCAGTTGATCAATGCCCAAGAGCTATGCCAAAGAATTACCGATGAACTCACTCATTTTCATTTTTACAACGATATCAAAGTGACTTGCAGCTACGGGATTGCTCTGCTGGGTGAGGGTGAACCCATAGAGGCGTGCTTTGAACGTGCCGATGCTGCGTTGTTCAAAGCTAAACAGTCAGGACGTAATCAATATTGTAGTGCGTAGATAAAAACCTCATCTTGATTGATGTTTACGCCTCTAAACCAATTCATTATGTAGATTAATAAATGCTTGCTCGATATGGCACAATGTTCAATAGCGACATTATTGGGGGCTAAAAAGGCTAATTTACCCATTTAAGCTAAAATTTAACATTTTAAGGTGAAATAAGCCTAAAGACTAAAAAATAAACTA
This sequence comes from Shewanella sp. SR43-8, assembly GCF_014163775.1. NCBI lineage: Bacteria > Pseudomonadati > Pseudomonadota > Gammaproteobacteria > Alteromonadales > Shewanellaceae > Shewanella > Shewanella sp. SR43-8. Next base: position 155,579 of record NZ_JACJDX010000011.1, read on the forward strand.
TTATTTTTTAGTCTTTTGTTTTATATGGTATTAATGGCTTTTAATGCGGTTTTTTTTGCTAAAAGTAAATAAATATTGCAACAGCTATTTGCGCCCAGCAAGGTTCCAATTTACAATATGCGCCTTAATAACCTGATGTGCGGTGTGTCGGTTTTTTTTCGCATGCTCCGTCTACTTCTTAAACTAATCATTAAAGTTGAATCATGACCGAATTATCCAAATACAGAAACATTGGTATCTTCGCTCACGTTGACGCGGGTAAAACCACGACCACCGAGCGTATCCTTAAGCTAACCGGTAAGATCCACAAGATCGGTGAAGTACATGATGGTGAATCAACCACTGACTTCATGGAACAGGAAGCTGAGCGCGGTATTACCATTCAGTCAGCAGCAGTAAGCTGTTTCTGGAATGATCACCGTTTCAACGTTATTGATACTCCAGGCCACGTTGACTTCACTGTTGAAGTATATCGTTCGCTTAAAGTACTTGACGGCGGTATCGGTGTATTCTGTGGTTCAGGCGGTGTAGAGCCTCAGTCAGAAACAAACTGGCGTTATGCTAACGATTCTGAAGTTGCGCGTATCATCTTCGTAAACAAGTTAGACCGTATGGGTGCTGACTTCTTACGTGTTGTTAAGCAAACTAAAGACGTTTTAGCAGCTAACCCATTGGTAATGGTTTTACCAATCGGTATCGAAGACGAATTCTGTGGTGTTGTTGACCTACTAACTCGTAAAGCGCACATTTGGGATGATTCTGGTTTACCAGAAAACTTCGAAATTACTGATGTGCCAGCTGACATGGTTGACTTAGTTGAAGAATACCGTGAAATGCTAATCGAAACTGCTCTTGAGCAAGACGATGACCTACTAGAAGCTTATATGGAAGGTGTTCAACCATCTATAGAAGACGTTAAGCGTTGTATCCGTGCGGGTACTCGTACAATGGCTGTGTTCCCAACATATTGTGGTAGCGCATTCAAAAACAAAGGTATGCAGTTATTACTTGATGCCGTTGTTGATTTCTTACCAGATCCAGTTGAAGTTGATCCACAACCGCTAACTGACGAAGAAGGTAACGAAAATGGCGAATTCGCAATCGTTGATGTTGATGCTCCGTTTAAAGCATTAGCGTTCAAGATTATGGATGACCGTTTTGGTGCATTAACATTCGTACGTGTTTATTCTGGCCGTTTGAAAAAGGGTGACACCATCCTTAACTCATTCACTGGTAAATCTGAGCGTGTTGGCCGCATGGTTGAAATGTATGCTAACGAACGTATCGAAATTGAATCAGCCCAAGCGGGTGATATTATCGCTATCGTTGGTATGAAGAACGTGCAAACTGGTCACACTTTATGTGATCCTAAGCACCCTTGTACACTAGAAGCCATGGTATTCCCTGAGCCAGTTATCTCTATCTCTGTAACGCCAAAAGATAAAGGCGGCAGCGAGAAAATGGGTATCGCTATCGGTAAAATGATTGCAGAAGATCCATCTTTCCGTGTAGAGACTGACATTGATTCTGGTGAAACCATCCTTAAAGGTATGGGTGAACTTCACTTAGACATTAAGGTTGATATTCTTAAGCGTACTTACGGCGTTGACCTAATTGTAGGCGAGCCTCAAGTTGCTTACCGTGAAACTATCACTAAAGAAATTGAAGATAGCTACACGCACAAGAAACAGTCTGGTGGTTCTGGTCAGTTTGGTAAAATTGATTACACTATTCGCCCTGGCGAGCAAAACACTGGTTTCACTTTCACTTCTAAAGTGGTTGGTGGTAACGTACCTAAAGAATTCTGGCCTGCTGTTGAGAAAGGTTTCAAGAGCATGATGAACACAGGTACTATCGCAGGTTTCCCTGTGTTAGACGTTGAACTTGTGCTTCAAGACGGTGCTTTCCACGCAGTTGACTCGTCAGCTATCGCGTTCGAAATCGCTGCTAAAGGCGCATTCCGTCAATCTATGCCTAAAGCCGGTGCACAACTTCTTGAGCCTATCATGAACGTTGACGTATTCAGCCCAGATGACAACGTTGGTGACGTAATTGGTGACCTTAACCGTCGTCGCGGTATGATCAAAGATCAAAACGCTGGTGTTACAGGTGTTCGTATTAAAGCTGAAGTACCGTTATCAGAAATGTTCGGTTATATCGGTTCACTACGTACAATGACTTCAGGCCGTGGTCAATTCTCTATGGAATTTGCTCATTACAGCCCATGTCCAAACAGTGTTTCTGAGAAAGTTGTTGCTCAAGTTAAAGAGCGTAAGGCTGCTGAAGCTAAGAAGTAATTCTAGTTTCGATTTGCCCATAAAAACCGTTGCCTAGGCAGCGGTTTTTTTATGCTTGTTTTATGCTGTTAACAGCATATAAAAACCCTGACAGCATTTACCACATTATTGATGGCCATCTCTACTGAGGGTTAAGAGTGCTTGAGCCGGCGGAGTTAATGGCAGGTTCTCTCGCCATATCAAGGCTAAATCCCAGGTCATGGCAGGTTGCATTGGTTTAAATATCAGTTTGCTACTGGTTAGCCGTTGGCAAATGGGTTCGGGTAAAATTGCGACGCCCAAGTTAGCTTCAACCATTGCCGCTAAAAAATCCCACTGACCCGTTCTAAAAGCAATATTAAGTTGTACACCAACTTTACGGCTTAAACGATTAATTAACTTGGCTAATGAAAAATCTTCGTTGTAAAGAATGAAGGGGTAAGATTCAAAGTCTTGCCAGCGTATTTCCGCTTTGCTAGCCAGAGGGTGCCCTTCTGGTAAGCAGGCAAGTAAAGGGTATTTAGTTAGCGCTTGGTTCGCTAACTCTATCTTATGCGTTGTAGGCAGCGCCGTGAAGGCAATATCTAGACTGTTGTTCAGCAGTGCTTGCTCACAACCAAATCCGCCATACTCGTTCATTTGTAATTCGATTCCGGGGTATTTTTGTCGATACTCGGTCAACAAAGGCGTGATTAAACTGCTCATCATCGGGCAGACTCCAAGTCGTAATCGTCCAGACTTTAAGCCGCTAAGGTTGCTAATCCCTTCTTGAAGTCGATGCCAGTGACCCAAAATCTCCCGCGCACTTTGTTCAAACAATTGTCCTGCTTGGGTTAATTCTACTGTTTGATTATTTCTTATAAGCAACTGCTCACCAATATTTTCCTCTAAACGTTGAATGGTTTTGGTCAGTGTCGGTTGGGTCATAAAGCACTTTTGTGCCGCACGGGTAAAGTTTTCGGTTTCAACTATGGTGAGAAAAATCTGTAAGCTCTTGATTGGGATGTTCATGCTTAAATGGAATCCACTTCATGGTAATTATTCATTTTACCTATGAACCTTAAAGGATTACTTTGAACTCCTTAGCAAAAACGGAGGAATAACAATGAAATCTACTTCAAGTTTATGGGTTAGCGCATTATGGCAAGCAGCGATGCCAGTAGAGCATGATGAGATTGAATCATCGAAGACATCAAAAGCAACAGCCGTAAACAACGAGCAAGTTGTTCAGCAAAGATCTCAACCAATAATCCCAGCTTAAGCTGGGTTTATTTTTTAACCAGGCCTTAGAGTATTACTCTATCAGATGTGAATATTACTGTTTTAACTAGCTCTATGTTGTTAGTCAATATTGTCAGTTACGGTTTTATGACCCATGCAGCTAATCAAGTGGGAAGATAACTGATATACAACTTATGCTGATAGTAGTGACATTATTTTTGCTAAAATGCTCACAGTATTAGCGATAGCCGGTCAACTCCATATAGCCTTTACCCTTGTGACTGCCGCTAATGGTGATGGGGCCTTCCCAATATGAGGTTGATACCAGCATGTCACTGTTAGGATTTAATGCGTCAGTGGTGATATCAATGCCCTCACTGTCAATCCGAAGATGCCAAGCAATAGGGTGTTTGCCTAATGCAGTTTGTTGCCACTGCGTTGGCTCCATTGAGATGTCACCGGGATTATCTTGGCTGTTGATATTACGCCCACTGCCATCGGCAAACATTCTTCTGCCACTGTAGAAGTGATCCGTATCATCTTGCCCGCGAAGCCTAAACATCATTAGCGTTGAGTCATCATCTAAACGCAGTGAAAACCAGTCCCAACCTTGCTGAGCCTTCGTTAGAAATTGCGAACTCCACTCTCGATCAAGCCAAGCTTTACCAGTTACTTGCTCAGTCACTCCATGGCGGGTTATCTCTCCAGTGACGTCAATAAAAGGCTGACTATAGTAGTAAGATGCCACACTTTTATCGGCGCTTTTACTGCTATAACCTTGCTCACCTTGTAATTGCAGCGGTTGTTGACTACTGAGTTGTAATTGATACTTAAATTGCTCACCTGCGACGGTTAATGTAGCTGGCAATAGTTGTTCTGATTGACTTAACCATTGCCAGTTTTGCAAATGAACCTCAAATGGTTGTGGCTCCACACCTGCAAGTTGAGGATGGCCGCGAGACCATTTTTCGGCGATTAAGTGTTCACTTTTGGTGGTCACTGCGGCATGGGCCATGTAAAGCTGATTAGTTATCCAGTCATTTTCTTTAAGTGTAATCGTACTTGTCTGTGGTCTCAGGCCGATGCGAAATTGAGTCCACTGTACGCCAATGTCTTCACCGGTTGTGGTAGTGAGGTTAGCGGTTAAATACCACCACTCAATTTTAAAGTCATTGTGAGCTAAATGGTCTTGTGGAAATTGTAATACTTTACCTTGAACAACGTCGCTATACCCTTCAGCAGATGTTGATGACATGCTGCTAATGGTTGATTCTTTTACTGCGGTGTCTTGTGCTGGTGAACAAGCCGTTAACGCTAGGCCGATTACAAAAAACGTTAATATAGCCATACTCTGTGGCATTTTAAAGGCTGCTTTGGGCACTATAGTTGATATGAAAGAGATCATAATGCTTCCTGTTGTAGGCTCGATATGAGTGGTCTTCGAGTCTGCCAATATAAGGGTAAACATACGGCGAATAAACAACTCACTATCGCAATGACCACCACTTGAAAATAAGCCGCCCAATCCCATACCATAGCAATACTCCAGCCAAATGCTTGCAAGGTCACCTTGTGAATTAACAAATAACCCAGTAATGCGCCTGTGGGTAATGCAACCAAGCAGGTTAATAGCACAATGAATAACATTTGCACTAATACCATTATACGCAATTGATTGCGGCTAACACCTAGGGCATACAAGCGTGCTAATGGTGCTTGCCTTGCTTGTGTTAGCATCATGCAGGCACTGAATAAGCCGATAGCCGCCACCAGTAAGGTCAAACTATTCAGTACCACAGTAATAGAGAATGTTTTATTGAATATGGTAATCGCTTCGGTTTTTATCCGCTGCTGGCTGTACATATAAGCGGAAGACAGATTGATTTTCTGGCTAATGCTATCTTGTAGTGGAGTAATATCGCCTTGGTACGATACTGCTAGACTAATCGGTTTAGCTGGTAATTGAGATTGTTGCCATAAAGACTGGGTAATAATCGCCTCGCCTTGAGGGTTACCATAATCGTAATAAATTCCACCAACGGTTAATGTGTGCTGATTAAGTTGTGATAACTGAATTTTATCGCCGATATCGAGTTGATATTTTATCGATAAGGGTTCACTGATCATCACATAATGGCCTTGGGTGAACTCAGGCCAAAAGTCATCCGCAGTGATTTTAAACACGGTTGTTTCTGTCAACGACAGATGATCGCGACTGACTAGATCGATAGGCACTTGTGTTTGTGGTGTTTCAATCCGATTAAGATTGCTATCGATAGTCCATTGATCATAAATGGCTTCAACTTTGGGATCGTTATTTAATAATAAGATTAAAGCATCTATCTGATTTGGATTTGGTCTTATGTATAAGTCGGCATGTAAGCGGGCATCGAGCCATTTTTTTAGGGTGATTTCAAAGCTACCAACTAAAGTGTTCATGGCAATGTTGGCGCACAGTGCTAACAACATAGCCATCATTGCCAAGGCAAGCGGGGCAATTATCTCTTTGGTTTCTGCAATCACATATTGCCAAAGTCCTTTAGGCATAAATGGGCTGAGTAAGTTAACCGCCCAATGCAGGCATTGTGGTAATAGCAATGGAATCGCCACTGAGATAATACCCAATAATACCAAGCTATGGCGATACTGCTCGGTAAAGGCAAATCCGACAGTACAAATTAGTAACAGCAACACTGCGATGACAAATTGGCGCCAATGAATAATATTGAATTGTTGGTTTTGTGGCTGTTTTTGGGCCCCTTGGGCTAATGGTGTTTTGATAAGGCTAATTAGCATTGGGATACAGGCTGCAAATGCCGCAGACAAGGTTAGTATCAATGCTTGTACAAACCATTGCCATTGCCAAATTCCGGGTAATAACTTTGCGCCATAAAGCTGTTCAAGGGTTATCGCAACCATAGGTTGCAACCACAGCGACAACTGTAAGCCACCAATAAAGCCTAATATACAGCCGACAAACACTAAACATATTATTTCAAGGCTTAAGGCAAACATCACAGTACGCCTATCTATACCTTGCTGCATGATTTGCACCAGCAGTTTTTGACGCTTCATTAAACTGTAGCGCACGCCGTTGTAAGCAATAAATAATCCGACCACAAATGCTAGCATGCTCATGGCATCAAGATTAAGGTGAAAGCTCGCCGTGAGGGCGGTAAGCGATTCACCTTCACTGGTTCGAGTGGTGAAATTTAGCTTACTGGTGTCAATACCTGCTTGAGTTAGGGTGTCGGTTAACCGAGCGATGAGTTGCTCATCTGACTCAGGCGCTGTTGCATTAGGATCTGCTGGCTTTGAGTCAAATACCGCAATATAACTGAGTTTTCCTTGCATATTCAGTAACGGTTGAGCTAAAGATATATCGGCAAGAATAGCGGTTCCAAGTCCCCAGTTATCATCAATGGCGATGATCTCAACAGGGACCTTATTCAGTACTAAGCGGTCAGTTTTGCGGCTGAGATTGTCAAGGCGATCACGCTGGCTTAGCGACATTAATACCTTGGCTTGGCCGCTGAGCAATTCGGCAAGGGGAATATTGGTTGACGTTATCGCGGCAGAGGAGTGAGAGTCAGTATTTTGCTGTTTGCGGCTGCTGATTGCCGCAATAATATCGCTACTGTTGACGCGCCAAAGCCGGCCTTGTTCATCTGTTGCTATACCTTCAATACTCGCGATGGTGTTGAATCCGCCATTAGCCAATGCAAAGTATACCGACTCATCAATGCTGCTTTCTGTGCGGTGGCTAATGGATAAGCATGCTTGTTGGCTGAGTAGCTCGGAGACATTGCCGTAGCTTTGTTTAGCGTTTTCATTGGTGGCATAAACCCCAATAAGCAAAGTTACTGCCAGCATAATGCCCAGTAAAATGGCACTTGCTTGCAGTGGCGCATGACGATAATGACTAACAAATAAGCGCAAACATAATCTTAAGCGACTAATTGATGAGGAGTCGGTCATCATTGTCTATCCCTGCAGCTTTTTATTTGTAGGGTTAACTACTATTTGCTGATTTTCAACGTGCCAACGGTGTTGCATAAACGCTGCACACTCCTCGCTGTGGGTAACCATCAAAATGCAGCAGTTTGCTTGTTGAGCTAATTCAGTGAGTAGTTGCATTACCTGCATTCCAGCGTGTTGATCTAGGTTACCTGTCGGCTCATCAGCTAAAATCAATTGTGGTTTGTGAGCTAATGCTCTCGCAATGGCGACCCGTTGTTGTTGCCCACCAGAGAGATTTTCAATATTACGCTCCAGTAATGGGGTTAAGCCGAGTTGATGGCATAACTCATCACACCAAGGGCTCCAAGTTAATTGGTTGAGCGCCAGTGAGAATTGAATATTGTCACGGACATTTAATGGTGTCAGTAAGTTAAAATGCTGAAATATCACTCCAAGCGACCGACGTCGATACTGGCTCCATTGCTTATCTTGCCATTGTGTTACTGAGAGCATGTTATCGCCTTGACGAATTAACATGTCGCCATTGTCGATAGTTTCAAAGCCACCAATGATATTCAGTAAAGTACTTTTGCCGCTACCACTAGGGCCTGTTAGTGCAATTGTTTGACCTTGTTGCAGTGTCAGGCTCACTTGCTGCAATACGGGATGAAATGACTCGCCATCGCGAAACCCTTTACTAATATTTTCTAAGGTAACGATGCTTGTCATAATTGCTCCATAACGAATTAGCTTTGATAAACGTAATGCATTGACTGTGTCATATGATGACCAATATACGCGATAAAATCTGTTTATGTCTAAACATAAAAAAAGCGAGCCAATGGCTCGCTTAGTGACAATAAAACATTGAATTAGTTAAGCATCGACTAATGAATATGGTAATTCAATAATGGATAACTGTGAGCTTTCATCGTTAGCAATACGCAGTTGAGCGTTGTTTTCAGTATCATTGGGCAGTACAGCCGTCAGAAGTACTTTGTCGCCATATTGGACACATTCAATGATATTGCCTCCCCGGCGAAAACCGTCTTCAAGGGCGATTTCTAATTGGGTGTCAGTAGTGATGTTTAGGCTACTAGTGCCAGATAGAATATACAACGCACGCTTATTACCACCGCGGTATTTCATTCTGGCAATGGTTTCTTGGCCCATGTAACAGCCTTTGGTAAAGCTGATGCCATTGATGGCTTGTAGATTACACATTTGCGCTACGTACTGGCCTGAGTGGGCGGCATCTATGTTGGGGTAACCAGCTTTTATCTCTAACGCTTGCCATGCAGTGGCATCAAATAATGTTTGGCCTGATTGGCTAATGATAGCCTCTGCGGTAGCGCGTTTTACAATGGCAATAAAACGTTCGCCATCACGAATGATCGCCCCTTGGTCGACGAGATTAAGCGCTTGCGACGCCTCACCAAAATATTGCGTAACAAAGGCTTGTGCTTCTGCGCCAGCAATACCGATTATGTGGTAATCATCGCTCACATTAGCCAACTCAGCTTTACTGAATACCGCGTATTTTTGTAAGTGGGGTAAATCTAACAATAGTGCGCTTTTTGGCAGTAACATAAACAAGCTGTCGGCTATTGCAAACGTACGAAAGCTAGCAAGCATTTTGCCTTTAGGGTCACAATGTGCGCCCCATTTCCATTCATTTTCACCTAGTGAAGTGATGTCAGTGGTGACTTGGCCGTGAATAAAGCTGCGCCCTTGCTCGCCGGTGATTTCAATTAATCCCATGTGAGTCAAACTTGATAGCATTAATGCAGGATAAGTGGCGATGAAATCCCAATCGGGTTGATTTACTGAAATGGTCATAACTATCCCTAAGCTGAGAATAAGACGGTATGGTTGGAGTGTAACGGAATAATACAATGCTCAACAGGGGGCAAGGTTTTAAAAACCAATAAAAAAAGCTACCTTGTTACCAAGATAGCTTTCTAGAAGCTCATTAACCTAAGCTAATCGCTTTCTAAGTAAGCTTAAAACAATACTCGAGCACGAATAGTGCCTTCAATTGATTTAAGTTCTACTAATGCTTCTTCAGCTTGATCTGAATCGACTTCCATTACCACATAGCCGATTTCAGCAGTGGTTTGTAAGTACTGTGCGGCAATGTTAATGCCTTTTTCAGAAAAGGCTTGGTTGATTTTGATCAACACGCCAGGACGATTTTGGTGAATGTGCAATAAGCGTGAAGTACCGCTATGCTGTGCCAAAGATACTTCAGGGAAATTAACTGCAGATAACGTCGAACCGTTATCTGAGTATTTCACTAACTTACCAGCCACTTCAATACCAATATTCTCTTGTGCTTCAGCGGTACTGCCGCCAATGTGTGGTGTCAGTAATACATTGTCTAAACCACGTAACGGTGACACAAACTCATCATCATTTGATTTTGGCTCTACCGGGAACACGTCAATTGCGGCACCTGCAATCTGCTCCGATTTTAGCGCTTGGGCTAAATCGTCAATATCAACCACGGTACCGCGTGAGGCGTTAATAAAGAAACTGCCTTGACGCATTTGGGCAAATTCAGCTTTAGCGAACATGTCTTTGGTTTGTGGCGTTTCAGGTACATGCAGGCTGACAACATCAGCTTGGGCCAATAACTGTTCCATAGAGTGAACTTGTGAGGCATTACCCAGTGGTAATTTGTCTTCAATATCAAAGAAAATTACTCTCATGCCAAGGGTTTCAGCCAAAATACCTAGCTGAGTACCAATATGACCGTAACCAATCACACCTAAGGTTTTGCCTCGGACTTCAACACTACCATTAGCACTCTTTAACCAACCGCCACGATGCGACATTGCATTGCGCTGTGGAATGCCGCGCATGAGCATGATGATTTCGCCAATGACCAGTTCTGCAACACTACGAGTGTTAGAGAATGGGGCGTTGAATACCGGGATACCCAATTTTTCGGCGGCGGCTAAATCGACTTGATTGGTGCCAATACAAAAACAGCCAATCGCAACCAGCTTTTCTGCATGGTGCAATACTTCAGCGGTAAGCTGAGTGCGGGAACGTAATCCAACAAAGTGAGCATCTTTGATCGATTCAAGTAAAGCCTCTTCGCCGAGCGACGCTTTATGGTATTCAATGTTGGAATAACCTGCTCGTTCTAGAACATCAACCGCAGTTTGGTGGACGCCTTCCAACAGCAGGATTTTGATCTTATCCTTGTCAAGCGAGTGTTTCGCCATGATATGGGTACCCTCTTATCATTAAATGATGCTTATGCTAATGAATTAGCCAATAGTTATGCTATAAATGCGGACTTCCGACGCAATGCCAAAGTAGCACTTTTTTTAAGGCTTGTGGAGGGCTAGATGGCTGAAGTAATATCTTTAATTGAGAACAATATCGCAGATGAGGAATTGAGGATGCAAAAACGCGTGATTTGGATGGCAATCTACCTATTGGTATTGTTTTGGTCTGTCAGTAATCCCAAGGATATGTTCACTTGGTGGCTAGAGGCTATCCCCGCATTAATTGCCTTACCTATTTTATTTTTTAGTCGTAAGAGCTTTCCGCTGACCACGTTAGCTTATGCCCTTATTTTAGTGCATTGCTGTGTATTATTTGTGGGTGCGCGTTATACCTATGCCGAAGTGCCATTATTTGACTGGTTAGCCCAAATTATGGGTAGCGAACGCAATAACTACGATAAAGTTGGCCATTTTGCCCAAGGTTTTATTCCTGTGATATTGGCGCGAGAAATATTTATCCGCAAGCAGGTCATGCAAATAGGCGCATGGTGCCAGTTTTTGGCCGTTTGTTTTGTATTGGCTTTTTCGGCATTTTACGAGCTAATCGAGTGGTGGGTCGCCGCAGCTTCAGGTGAAAATGCTGAAGCCTTTTTAGGTACTCAAGGGTATGTCTGGGATACCCAATCAGATATGTTCTTAGCCTTAATTGGTGGTATTTGTGGTGTATTGCTGCTTTCACCGCTTCATAATAAACAAATAGCCGTCAAAATGGCCCTTAATAATAAGTCGATATAAGTGAGTTATCTGATTTAGGTACCTAAGTGCAGTGATTGCAATAAGTCGATTAGTTCGCTGTGCTTAGGGTTAATTACAGATGTTAAGCCAATATAACGTATCTGCTTATCCGGGTTGCATCAGTGTTCAAAGCGATACAACATCAGGCAAATTAATTATTCATACCTTAGACTTACGCCATGGCCATAAATACGAGAAAATACTGACTATCCTGCCATATAACAGGTCTTTGATGAGAGTAATCTTTGATTAACAATAAGCGATTAACCGTGATTGGTTCAGTGTTAAGTGAGCAGTTTTGCACATTAAATTCAATAAATAGTCACTTATAAAAATGTGCAAATAGAGTGAAATAAAAGTAAACAATAGGCTTTGCCTAGTACTTAAGGCTAGTAAACCAGCTTCATTTACGTATAGTATATAATCTCAGGATGTGCTCAAGGTACGTTGGGCAATAACATACTTTTCAGGGAGAAGAGTGATGAGTTCAAATATCGATGAATTGGTGTTTTTACACCAAATCGCAGCACCTTGCCATTTAGCTATTTTGGCTGAGTCGATCGGGTTGAAAACTCGAATAGTCAAACATGCCGCTGAGCTTGAGTTAGAAAAAAAATCCAATAAATTTTATCTTGTTTCACAAAAAGGTGCCGCATTAGACAGCAAAGGTATTCCTTTGTTAGTGTCGCGTTTAGTGGAGCATGTTCCTGTTGCGTTATATCAAGTTGAACGTGGCTCGCTCGATCAAGAAGCGGCATTACTCCTCGGCGTTCGTGGTTTATTGTACAGTGACCAGCGCATGGATTTAATGCTGACGGGTTTACGTAAAATGGTGGCAGATGAATTATGGTATGACCGGCCATTGATCAGTAAAATCTTTAGACGTTTAGTTCAGAAACTTGATACCAGTGCTGAAATCCCTTCCGATACCGTTGCCATTCTACAAAGATTAACCAATCGAGAAAGAACCATTATTCAGCTTGTTTCCAGTGGTGCTCGCAATAAAGAAATCGCCCAGCGGTTGTGTATTAGTGAACATACCGTTAAAGCACATATTTCGTCTATTTTCCGTAAAACAGAATCTCGCAACCGAGTTGAATTATTACGTTGGGCACAAACCTATCAAAGTCATAGTGAATTAGTCAGCTAATATGATGATGGATTCATAGAGTGATTAAAATAGGAGCTTAGGCTCCTATTTTATCGGTCAGGTTTATCGATAGTGTTATCTTTTAAAAGCTTACGCTAATAAGTACACTGGGTTTTCTGATAACAATAATAATGGATGTTAACAATGAGTATTTGGTTTAAGGCTGTTACTTTAGAAGATTGTGCTCGTTTAGATGCTGGGATGCATGAAAAGGGCACCTTAATGCAAACATTAGGCATTAAAATTACTGAGATTGGCGATGATTACATGGTTGCGACTATGCCCGCTAATCCAGCAGTGCATAATCCATTAGGCATTGTTCATGGTGGCGCGAATGTAGCGTTAGCAGAAACGGTTGCCAGCTATGCAGCTAATTTTGTGGTCGACTTTACCCGTTACTATTGTGTTGGCCAAGAAATTAACGCTAATCATTTAAAAGCATCACGCAATGGTGAGTTAACCGCAACAACAAAACCAATACACATAGGCAAGCGCAGTTCTGTATGGGAAATATTGATCCACAATAGCGCGGGTCAACTGTGCTGTATTTCAAGAATGACAGCTGCTGTGGTCGAGCGATAGACTATAATAGGTTAAAGATGATTATTTGATTAGCCTTGATGATCCCGAGTTGCGCTGATGAGATATTGAGTTAAATATTAAGCTATCCCGCATAATTCACTGCGCTAAAATCGGATCTATTTTGTTGCTTAAGCGTGTTAGTGGTCATATGAGGTAATGCAGAATATTACCATAAGGAAAATCCATGGACAGTATCAATATCTGGGAATGGGTCGGTTACTTAGCCTCGGTCGTTGTGGCGATTTCGCTGATGATGGCCAACATTAAAAAACTCCGCTGGTGGAACTTGATTGGTGCTGGTCTATTTGTGGCTTATGGGTTAGCGATAGACGCAATTCCAGTGGCGTTAGTGAACTTTTTTATTGTACTCATTGATGCATATTATTTGCTTAAGTTATACCGCGAGCCGACACCTCCGGCTGAATAGTTAACCTCATTTAGTTAATTTCATGGTGGTCATTAATCTGTTTACTACTAAAGCCAAAATGAATATTTTGGCTTTTTTGTTGAATGGGTTCTGACTTGAATTTTGGCCTATTTCATCAATCATCAATCTTCAATCTTCAATCATCAATAATGCTTAATCGATGATTGATGTTAGCCGTTGTTATAAGGTTTTAGTTTACCAGTAGATAGGTACTTTTAAGGCGCTTTTACGTGACTGCTCCATTGCAAACAATAAACTGGTTTCTTTATTGTCTAGCCAGGTGTCAATATCAAGTTGATGTAGCTCACTAAGCAGTCTTAATATTTTGTATGCAGACAGAGTACTAATTCCTAATGCTAAGTCTTGCCAAGGCAAGCGAAATGCTTCGCGTTTTTTCGCTGGGTATATTTCGCCATAAGCAAATCCCACTAAGATGCTTTCATCAAGAGCATCTGCCACATCTTGATAGTCTTCGCTGCTCATTGCTGATGTTATAGGCATTAATTTGCCAATACGTTTCCATGAGGCTTGCTGCAATTTGTTGGCAAATAGGTCTAATTCTGGCTCTTGACTGAATTGATGTTGACCATTTTCAGTGGTTAATAACAAATCGACTAGCGCTAATTGTAATTGGCCATACTCGGCATGTTGCCATATCGAGGCTAGCTGGGTTGAAATTGACATTGCGTTAATATGGTTTTCGAGTTGCTGGCAAACAACAGCTTTATTGCTGATATTGGCAAGCATATTGGCATCATCTTGCAGCAATAAACAACAGCTTTGCAATGGACCCACAAATTCTAGCGCACGTTCAAGGTGATCAAATAATGGACTAATGTGCTTTTCCAGTAATCCAAATTGATTTAAGGTGAGTCTGAGTAAGCGCACGCAGCGGCGTAATTCCCCCCACAATACTGACTGTTGCTCCACATCATCAGTGACAGTTACTAATACATTTTCAATAAGTTGCCAGCGCTCTAGGGCTGTTTCTAATATAGCGCTTAAGGCTTGGGGGACATTATTGTTTTTTGGCAAACAGACGTGATCAATCGATTCGATTGAGAAAGGTTTTGACTTACCCGCGAGTTGATAGCCACGCTGAGCTTTACTGGCTTTGCCAAGACGAAACGGAACTGACTTAGCCACTTCACGTGCCAATTGGATTAAAGCTGAAGTATCACCAGCAAGTAATTCGAATTCGAGTTCGCAAATGGGGTCAATTTTATGTTGCGCAATAATCTCACCCACATCTAAAGCAACTTCAATCAAACTGTCATTGAGATAGATATGCCAAGTTTGGCGTTCAAAATTAGTTTCAAAAATGCATTTTAGTGATCTTGATACACTGTCGAGATCATTTCCTACTGGCCATATTTCTGTTGGAAAAAGTGACAGAACCGGCATTTTTTGATTTATGCTGACATTATATTCAGGACGAGAATGGATCCCTCCTACCACTCTGCCTGCTGTTTTTATAGTCTGTTCGAGTTGGTTGTCAAACCCTCTTACTCGTAAGCCCATATCCCAACGACGCAGTTGTAAATCGTCGGTATCAAAATATCCGTTGGTGAGTTTCTTCTGCCCTTGTGGGGTTGAATTTGGATATTCATTCAATATTTTTTTCAAAAAATCATGGTGTTGTGATTGAATGAATAGTTTTAACTCTATTTCTGCGTCCATTGACTTTATATTTGCCTTGTCATTAAATATTCACTAATGCGTCATGTTATCTTCATAATGTCACATTGCTGTAATAAAAATCTCTTAGGATAGCGTTGCTCGCATCATATATACTAAGCAACGATAACAGAGAAACTGTTGTACGAAATTAAAAAACACAGTTTCATTATGTGGACGCTTGGGTTAACATGCGCCCGCTTTTTCCAAACTGGAATTTATTAAATAGGTAAACGGCAATGCCAGTAAACTCTATTTTAGGTGTGTTTGCAAAATCACCTCTTAAGCCTTTAGAACAGCATATCGACAAAGTACATGAGTGTGCATCACTTCTTGTTCCTTTCTTTGACGCAACCAACTCAGGTGACTGGGATGAAGCGGTAAAGATACGCAAACAAATTAGTTTGTTGGAAAAAGATGCTGACTCACTTAAACGTGAAATTCGCCTAACACTTCCTGGTGGATTGTTCATGCCTGTTGAGCGTACCGACTTGCTTGAGTTATTAACTCAACAGGACAAAATCGCTAACAAAGCAAAAGATATCTCTGGCCGTATTATCGGTCGTGAATTAGTCCTTCCTCAGCCAATGCAAGCTGCCTTTGGCGCTTATCTAAAGCGTTGTTTAGATGCAGTATCGCTTGCAAAACGTGCTATTAACGAGCTCGATGACTTACTCGAAACCGGTTTCCGTGGTCGTGAAGTTGAGTTAGTTGCCAAAATGATTAATGAATTAGATCTTATCGAAGAAGATTCAGATGATTTACAAATTCAAGTGCGTCGTCAGTTATATGCATTAGAATCTGAATTGAATCCTATCGATGTGATGTTCATGTATAAAATTATCGAATGGGTAGGAGGTTTAGCAGATATTGCTGAGCGTGTCGGTTCCCGCCTAGAGCTAATGCTAGCTCGTAACTAATCACAAAGGTTATCAAGGAAACAACATGGTTGATGTATTAGTCACCAACGGCCCTATGCTTATTATGATAGCGGCGGCATTTGGATTTTTGATGGCATGGGGTATTGGTGCAAACGACGTAGCCAATGCAATGGGAACCTCTGTAGGTTCTAATGCCATTACTATTAAACAAGCGATCATTATTGCAATGATCTTTGAGTTCGCCGGTGCTTTTTTAGCCGGTGGTGAAGTCACGAGTACAATTCGAAAAGGTATTATCGACGCAAGTTATTTTACTGATGTACCTGAATTATTGGTATACGGCATGATTGCCTCATTACTTGCTGCGGGTATTTGGTTAGTCGTAGCGTCAGCGTTAGGCTGGCCTGTATCGACAACTCACTCAATTATTGGTGCTATTGTCGGTTTCGCCGCGGTAGGCGTCAGTGCTGATGCTGTTGAATGGGGTAAAGTTGTCGGTATCGTTGGCTCTTGGGTTGTGACTCCGGCCATTTCGGGTTTTATTGCTTTTATTATTTTCCAAAGTGTACAAAAGCTGATTTTTAACACCGATGATCCGTTAGCGAGTGCTAAGCGTTATGTGCCTTTTTACATGGCCCTTGCAGGTTTTGTGATGTCACTTGTGACTATCACTAAAGGCTTGTCGCATGTAGGGATAAACTTTTCAACAATTGAAGCGTATGTGCTTGCAACAGCTGTTGCAGCATTAGTGGGTTTTCTAGGTAAAATGGCGATTAGTCGTTTAAAAATGAGCGACAAAGCTGACCTAAAAACCCAGTATGGTAATGTTGAAAAAGTGTTCGCTATTTTAATGGTAGTGACTGCATGTTGTATGGCATTTGCTCATGGTTCTAACGATGTTGCCAATGCGATTGGTCCTTTAGCTGCGGTTGTTTCTGTGGTTGAAAGTGGCGGTGTTATTGGTGCTAAAGCCGTTCTAGCATGGTGGATTTTACCACTGGGTGCTGTTGGTATTGTTATGGGCTTGGCGATTTTTGGTCAACGTGTAATGCAAACCATAGGTAAAAATATTACTCATTTAACTCCAAGTCGTGGTTTTGCTGCTGAATTAGCGGCAGCATCGACGGTTGTGATTGCTTCTGGTACTGGCTTACCTATTTCAACAACGCAAACTTTAGTGGGTGCCGTGTTGGGTGTGGGTATGGCTCGTGGTATCGCAGCCATCAATATTGGTGTGGTGCGTAACATCGTGGTGTCTTGGGTTATTACCCTGCCAGCAGGTGCTGCACTGTCTATTGTGTTCTTCTTTATTATTAAAAATATCTTTAGTTAATATAACGAAGACGCCATGCAGTATTAGCAAAAATGTGAATGCTGAATGTATTTAAGAAGGAAGTCGTATGACTTCCTTCTTGCATTCAGAGCATTTAATAAATAGCATGACGATAAGTTTTCTGAGTTTGGATAAATACCGTGTTAAGAGTACTTTCAATTCTTATATTTTTACTGGCGCCAAATGGCGTATTTGCAGCCCAAGGGCCAACGCGCTTCATTTCTGATGATGTGTTTACCTATATCCACGGTGGACCGGGTACTGAATTTCGTATTATCGGCAGTGTTGAAGCGGGCCAACCTATTACTTTATTAGGTGATACCCAAGGTGACTTCACTCAAATTATCGACCATAAAGGTCGTGAAGGTTGGGTATTAACCAGTTTAGTAACCGATCAGCCTAGTTTTCGTGAACGTTTTCCAGAGATGGAAGCGCAACTAAAACAAGCTAATGAGCAATTAAATAATATTACGCAAAATACTGAAAGTACCGAAGAGTATTTAACGCTGGCGAACGCAAAGGTGACTGGGTTAAGCGCTGAGTTAGCCAAAGCGATTGAAGAACGGGATGTCGCTAAGTCAGAAGTAAAGCAAGTAGCTGATAATCAACGATACTACATGTGGCAACAAGGTGGATTAATAGCAGGTATCGGGGCTTTAATCGGTATTGTATTGGTATATTTGCCTCGTCCGCAGCGCCGTCAAAAAAGTCGCTGGATGTAATGTCTCCAATAATCATCAGATTGTCATGGATAAGATGACAACACTTGTGTGATAAATTTGATTGCTAAAAAAGGCCAACGATTCAAACGTTGGCCTTTTTTTATGGTGTTTTTTGTCGATAAAATTTATTCATATTTAGTTAGGTTTATTTTTATTTAATGATTGTTTAACAAATACTTAGTTAGTTTCTGTTGTTTCTGTAACACATTTTTTTCATTCATTTCAGTGAACGTAATCAAACAATCATTAGCAAGTATTTAACTACAGTGTCCAAGTTCACATTTTGAATGTATAATCGCCGAAAATTAGATCGTACATTGTATACAAAATAAATAATTCGTGAATACAGTGTCCATTCAATAACGATAATAACCATCCTTAACCTGACCTAGATGGAAGCGAATACTATGTTCAAAGCGAGTGAAGTACTGGGCGGTTGCTATGACAATGCCACTCTTGAGGAACTGTTTACTGCAGTGACCAACAACTATATTGTCGATGAAGAGCAATACCTGTCTGAATTAATTAAGCTTGTGCCTTCGTCTGAACAAGATATTGAACAAGTCACACGCCGTGCCCATGAACTCGTCAGTAAAGTTCGTCAGTTTGAGAAGAAAGGCCTTATGGTCGGTATTGATGCATTTTTGCAGCAATACAGCTTAGAAACGAAAGAAGGCATTATCTTAATGTGCTTGGCAGAAGCCTTGCTGCGTATTCCTGATGCAGAAACTGCTGATGCGCTTATTCAAGACAAGTTATCTGGTGCCAAGTGGGATGAACATCTTAATCGAAGTGATTCGTTATTGGTTAACGCTTCAACATGGGGCTTAATGTTAACCGGTAAACTGGTTAAGTTAGATCGCAATACTGATGGTTCGCCAAGTCACATACTCAAACGTCTCGTTAATCGTGTTGGTGAGCCAATGATCCGTCAAGCTATGCTAGCGGCGATGAAGATCATGGGTAAGCAGTTTGTGCTAGGGCGCGATGTTAAAGAAGCCCTTAAAAACAGCGAAGCTAAACGTAAGTTAGGTTATACCCACAGTTATGACATGCTTGGTGAAGCTGCGTTAACGGCCACTGATGCGCTCAAGTACTTTATGGATTATAGCAACGCTATTGATGATTTAGGTGCACAGCAATATGATGTTGGCAACGCTCCAAGACCGACAATTTCTATTAAATTGTCAGCATTGCATCCTCGTTATGAAGTCGCTAATGAAGACCGCGTATTAACAGAACTATACGACTCGGTAGTTAAATTAATTGTCCAAGCCCGCGCTTTGAATATCGGTATTTCTATTGATGCAGAAGAAGTTGACCGCCTTGAGCTGTCGTTAAAGTTGTTTAAGCAACTTTATCAGTCAGAAGCTGCCAAAGGTTGGGGGTTACTGGGCATTGTGGTTCAAGCGTATTCTAAGCGTTGTTTACCTGTGTTGTGCTGGTTAACACGTCTTGCTAAAGATCAAGGTGATGAAATTCCACTTCGCTTGGTTAAAGGTGCTTACTGGGATAGCGAGCTTAAATGGGCCCAACAAGCTGGCGAAGCTGGTTACCCTCTGTACACCCGTAAAGCGGGCACTGATGTGTCTTATTTAGCCTGTGCACGCTATTTGTTGTCTGATGCCACTCGCGGTGCTATTTATCCACAATTTGCCACCCATAATGCGCAAACCGTCGCTAGCATTGATGCTATGGCGGGCGATCGCTTATACGAATTTCAACGTTTACACGGTATGGGCCAAGAGCTATACGACACTATGTTAGCTGAAAGCGGTGCTAAGGCTGTGCGTATTTATGCCCCCATTGGCGCTCATAAAGATTTACTGCCGTATTTAGTCCGTCGCTTACTGGAAAATGGTGCCAATACCTCATTTGTGCATAAACTTGTTGACCCTAATACGCCAATTGAGAGTTTAGTGGTTCATCCACTGGTGACATTATTGGGCTACAAGAGCTTAGCGAATCGTAAAATTGTTCAACCAGCTGATATTTTTGGTGCAGAACGTAAAAACTCTAAAGGATTAAACATGAATATTATTTCTGAGTCAGAGCCATTTTTTGCTGCACTAGATACATTTAGCGATACCCAGTGGACCGCAGGCCCGCTGGTCAATGGCAAAACCTTAACCGGCGAAGTGCAAACTGTGGTCAGCCCATACGACACCTCATTAACGGTAGGTACTGTTGCTTTTGCTGATGCTAATGCCATTGAGCAAGCCATTGCGAGTGCTGATGCTGCTTTTGGTGGTTGGGCTCGTACTGCGGTTGAAACGCGTGCCAATGCACTGCAAAAGTTGGCCGACTTACTCGAAGAAAATCGCGAAGAACTGATTGTGTTATGTACTCGTGAAGCGGGTAAGAGTATTCAAGACGGCATTGATGAAGTTCGAGAAGCAGTCGATTTTTGTCGCTACTACGCCGTTCAAGCTAAGAAAATGATGGCCCAGCCAGAATTGCTTCCAGGCCCAACAGGTGAGTTAAACGAACTGTTTTTACAAGGTCGCGGGATTTTTGTGTGTATCAGCCCATGGAACTTCCCACTCGCTATTTTCTTAGGCCAAGTCTCTGCAGCCCTTGCTGCAGGTAACACTGTTATTGCCAAGCCTGCAGAGCAAACCTGTTTAATCGGTTATCGCGCTGTGCAACTGGCACATCAAGCCGGTATTCCTACCGATGTGTTGCAATTCCTTCCAGGAACTGGCGCTGTGGTTGGTTCTGCAATCACTGCTGATGAACGTATTGGCGGTGTGTGTTTTACCGGTTCCACTGGCACGGCTAAATTGATTAACCGTACCTTGGCTAATCGCGATGGTGCAATTATTCCATTGATCGCTGAAACTGGCGGTCAAAATGCCATGGTAGTTGATTCAACCTCACAACCAGAGCAAGTGGTAAATGATGTTGTATCGTCATCATTTACCAGTGCAGGTCAGCGTTGTTCGGCATTACGAGTATTGTTTTTGCAAGAAGATATTGCCGATCGCGTCATTGAAGTGATGAAAGGCGCCATGGAGCAGTTAGTCATTGGCAACCCAAGTTCTGTGAAAACAGACGTAGGCCCAGTGATTGACGCGACCGCCAAAGCTAACTTGGATGCTCATATTGATCATATTAGCCAAGTAGGTAAGTTGATAAATAAACTTGAGTTACCTGCTGGTACTGAAAAGGGCCATTTTGTTGCGCCGACAGCGGTTGAAATCAATTCGATAAAAATGCTTGAAAAAGAGCATTTTGGACCGATTTTGCATGTTATCCGTTATAAAGCGGCTGATTTAGGCAAAGTGATTGATGAAATCAATAGTACCGGATTTGGCTTAACCTTGGGGATCCATAGCCGTAACGAAGGCCATGCGTTAAACCTTGCTGATAAAGTCAATGTCGGTAATGTGTATATTAACCGCAACCAAATTGGCGCCGTTGTTGGTGTGCAGCCATTTGGTGGTCAAGGATTATCGGGTACAGGCCCTAAAGCCGGTGGTCCACATTACTTAACCCGTTTTGTAACTGAAAAAACTCGTACCAATAACATTACCGCAATTGGCGGCAATGCGACGTTATTATCATTAGGTGATACTGACGAATAACCGAGTGAGTTACTCAAGTTGACTAAGCCCACTTCTCGTGGGCTTTTTGTTATTATGCCGCCTCGGGTTTTGTTAACTTGTTTGCGGTTATTTACTCTTGGATTGGAATATTATTGCGTTTTAAACCACGACTGACATTGCTACACAATTTACCAAAGCGACTGATATCACCAAATGAAGGCGTTATGCCTTGGTTAATCGCTGATTCCCAGTAGGTGAGTTCCGCATCAACAAGCTCCAATAGTTTTTTTGGGCAACCAACACAGGTATTGGCTGGACCACAACGAAAGATATCAGCTGAATCTAATGGAAAAGTCTGTTTTACTTGGGCAATGAGTTGCTTCATCGCGCTGATCCTATCGGGTTTGTGCTGCATATTTCACCTATGATGATGAAGTCGCGGCTGTTATCGCTAGCCGGTAACTTAACGATTTACAGTCATGGAATAGGTCAATTAATCGTTCAGTGAGAACTTTCACAATAACAAATCAGCCAAAGGGCAATATTAACGTAAATCAATTTTTTGCTGTAAAAATAGCGATTAATCGATAAATTGATTATGTTTATGTAAAATATTTGTAGCATTTTTTGAGGTTTAGAATAAAAAACGCTCCGGAAGCAAAGAAGTCTAGACGTCTAGATTGACAGTGGTGAAGAGTTCTCTTATTCTTGGCACAACTTGTTATGATGCGACTGCAATATTTAGCAGCATTCACTGTGTTGTTAAATAATCACCGATGACCGAGATTGAGTCGTACTCGCTTTTCTCATCCGACAATCCCAATTCGTTAAGATAAAGAGAGATCACTTTGACTAAAGCTACTTCATCAGCCACCACGGAGCCAAATAGCCCTGCATCGTTTGTGGCATTATTACCATTATTTTTGTTTTTAGGATTATTCATTGGCGCTGGCTTATATTTTCAAAGTCAGGGCATTGATTATGCGTTCTACCAATTACCCAGTGTGATTGCTATTTTACCTGCCATTGTATTGGCAATATTGTTATCAAAACAGCGCATCAATAATGCGATAGAAACCTTTATTGAAGGGATTGGCCACAGCAATATTATTGCTATGTGTTTAATTTATTTATTAGCGGGGGCTTTTGCTGCAGTGGCTAAAGCCACTGGTGGTGTTGATGCTACTGTTGCACTTGGCTTATCGTTTATTCCATCTAATCTATTGCTACCGGGCTTTTTCGTTATTGCCGCTTTTATTGCAACCTCGATGGGCACATCGATGGGCACGATTGCTGCGGTAGCTCCTGTGGCATTAGGCGTGGCTGATCAAGCGCAAATCGATTATGCCTTAATGGCGGGAGCAGTCATGTCGGGCGCATTATTTGGTGACAATTTATCGATTATTTCTGATACCACGATTGCGGCAACGCGTACTCAAGGTTGTGAAATGAAAGACAAGTTCCGAGAGAATTTAGTGTTTTCGATCCCAGCGTCGATCCTCACCTTGATTGCTTTTTCGTTTGTTGGTCAGGGCCAAGCAGATATTGCAGCTCAGGACATCGAAATCTTAAAAGTATTACCGTATTTAACCATTCTGGTGTTGGCTGTGGCCGGGTTAAACGTATTTGTCGTCTTGTCCCTCGGAATAGTATTAGCTGGCGTGACAGGCGTGCTGAGCTCTGATTATAGTGTTATCCAATTTGGTAATGATATTTACACTGGCTTTACTAATATGCAGGAAATTTTTATTCTGTCGATGTTAGTGGGTGGCTTAGCGGCATTAATGCAGCAACAAGGTGGATTAATCTTTGTCAGTAACCAAATTGAAGCCTTAATCCGTCGTTTTTCTAAAGCTAATGGTGAAGCCTCAAGCCGCGCGGCAGAGCTAGGAATGGCCGCTATTGTTGCCGCGACGAACACTTGCGTGGCTAACAATACCGTGTCGATTGTGGTAACGGGTGATATTGCTAAAGAGCTTGCTGAAAAACATGGCGTTTCGCCAAAACGCGCGGCGAGTATTTTAGATATTTTTGCTTGTATCATTCAGGGATTAATCCCCCATGGTGCCCAAGCATTATTAATTGCCTCGGTGTTTACCATTAGTCCATTAGTGGCAGTATCTAATGCTTGGTACTGTATGATTTTGGCCGTTATTGCTGTGATTATCGTGATTTTTCGTAAACGAGTCTAATCGGCTATACGCTCAATAATCCTCTGGCTTCATTGGCTCAAGCAAGTAAACGTCAGCTATGGAGTCGACAATGCCCAATCTTAAACGATTGGGCATTGTTTTATGGGGCTATTGATTATCGGCTTTTACTTTTGTACTTTACGCGTTAATATCCCGCACCCATTTTTTGTATAAGTATCGAACAGTGACAAGTAGAGTCCGTAATTATGATTTACATCTAGTGATTGTATTTATGTCATTGGCGGCGGCAGTTATCGGCTCTTTTGGTGTCGCAAGTGCGCTCATTGCTAAAGTGGATAGCATCAGCATAGAGATGTTAATGATCCGCCCTGACGCCCTTGGAAACTATATGAATTCATCGTTTGCTGTGGTGTTTAATTTATCACTGCTAGCAAGTGGTTCATGTTTCTTACTGGCGATGGTCGCTGTGTTTAATATTTTCCCTGATTTAATCAGCCGTTATATCGCTGTTCTTGGTGGTGTGGTGGGGTTCAGTATTGTATTAATGGGTGTATTTCCGATTAACTTTTTAGAGTTACATCGCAAAGTGTCGACGCTTTATTTACTCAGCTCTCTGGTATTGCACAGTATTTGCTTAGTGGATTATTTCAAACCAGGCAGCACGATGACCAAACGAATGCTTACCTTGAGCATTATTTCCTTATGTAGTGGCTTTGTATTGCTGATGCTGCTTGATTGGAGTCAGCTTGATTTTAGCGAGTGTTCAGCCGATTTCCCTCAATATTGTGTGGTGTCCTTATCCATGTGGTCATTAACCCAAGCAAATATTTTATGGTGTGTTTGCTTAGGATTAAGCTTGCTAAAAACCATTAGAACGCAACAAAATAACCTGTATAAATTAATCTAATCCCGTTTGTTACTGGGTATTATTACTTGAGCATCGTTTATGACATCAATGCGACTAAGCCACTATTTAGCTGTGTGTGGTGTGGCTTCAAGACGCCAAGCCGCACGACTGATTGACAGTGGCCGAGTGAGCGTTAATCATCAATTAGCCCAGCATAGCGATCGAGTCAAACTGTCTGAAGCGGTAACGGTTTTGGTTGATGGTCAACCGATTTTGCCGGTGCAACCCAAACAGTATTTTATCTATCATAAACCTGTTGGGATTGATTGCCGCTTATTAGCCGATGATCCCCATAGCTTACTGCATGTGTTGCCCGAATCGCCAAGGTTATATCCCGCTGGGCGTTTGGATAAAGATTCTCGCGGATTATTATTACTCACCAATGATGGTCAATTAACTCAAGCATTAATGCATCCTGATTTTTATCATCCGAAGACCTATGTTGTTCAAGTGAATAAACCTATTAAGCCAGAATTTTTACTGATGATGGCTCAAGGTGTGCAATATGGCGATGTGCACACACGACCTTGTGATATTAGAGCATTGAGCCCTGCGGCGGATGAAGATAGATTTAACATAGTCTTAACCCAAGGGTTAAATCGACAAATACGCCGTATGTGTCAGGCACTAGGCTATAAGGTAGTAGATTTAATTCGCACCCAGTTACTTGATGTGTGTCTTGATGATCTAGCAGAAAAAACAATGCGGCCATTAACGGCCGCAGAGTTATTGAGTCTTCAACGCTCAGTAAACTGAGCATAGGGTTAAATGGTCATTATTTAACAATGTCCATTTCAGCTAATAAGTTGTCAGCATTATCTAAATACTGCATGACCCAAAGCATATAACGACTATCTACTTGGATTGAACGGTTGGTTTGTGGATCATATCCCCAGTCACCAATGATACTCTCGTACACGCCGTCAAACAGTAAACCGACCAATTCGGCGCGGCCATTTAAGGTCGGAGAACCTGAATTACCGCCAGTAGTGTCTAAGGTTGACAAGAAATTAACCGGCACAGAGTCAATCGCTTTAACATAATAGTCGCCGTATTGTTTTTGCTTAATTAGCTCAAGTTCTTTAGCTGGCGCATCAAATGGATCTATACCCGTGTCTTTAGCCAAAATACCTTCTAAACGCGTAAACGGCACCGCAACTAATCCATCCTGTGGTGAGTAACCTTTCACATTGCCGACAGTCACACGTAGGCTTGAGTTCGCATCAGCATACACAGGTTTACCTTGCTCGCGGTTATAGGCAATGATCGCATCCATATACTGTGGACGCACTTTCATTAATTCACCTTCTAACTGCTTTTGCTGTTTTTCTCGCGCCATATCGGCGTCAAAGGTTTGTACCGCATACTGAATGAATGGGTCATTTGATGCGGTAAAGTCTGCAACCGATTTATTCATCCATGCTAAGCGAGTCGCTTTGTCATTTAGCTTGGTATTGGCATACATATTGTCGAGTGTTTTGTCCAATGCTTTAGCGTCAAACTTATCGCTAATACCAAAGGCTTTGTCTAACGATGCTAAACGTTGTTTTGCAGGTAATGCCGCATAGCGGGTAAGTAAGTCTGCGAGAAGTGCTTTATCTACACTGGCTGCATAACGGCGATCAATTCGCTCCATGCTTGAGGTAAAGTTAGTCATGTCGCGGTCTTGATAACCTGGTTCACGTTCCATATCCGCTAAGGTTTTTTCATGGGCTAAGCGATATAAATTACGCGCAGTGGTCACCATAGTGGTGTAACCAATATAGCCTAGCAACATATCACGCTGCTGATCTTGTTGGCTCTTAGCGACCAGTTTTTCTAAGCTTGATAAGGTTTTGCCATATTGTTGCTGGCGTTTTTTGTCTTGGTTAATCCAGTTAGCTAAATCAGTTTCAACTTTTACGCGCTCAGCAAGCATGGATGATTTACCATAAAACTCAATCATAGAGGTAAAGTTTTTAGCATAATTTGCTAAGCCAGCAATTAAGCTTTCGTATTTAATTCGCTCATCGCTGCCCTCTGCTGCAGTCTGTTTGATGATATCAATCATGCTTTCTTGCAGCTCTTTACCCTGCGGATAAGCCCAGCCAAATTGATTTTTAACTTCATCTGCAGTGCGATATCGATTTGTACGGCCAGGGTAGCCCGCAACCATGACGAAATCGCCATCACTAACGCCTTTAGCTGATACTTTTAAAAAGCTTTTTGGCTCATAGGGAACGTTATCTTTACTGAAATCAGCAGGCTTACCATCTTTTGATACGTAAGCACGATAAAACGAAAAGTCACCGGTATGACGTGGCCACATCCAGTTATCGATATCGCCACCGTATTTACCCACGCTAGCGGCTGGGTTGTAGGCTAAACGCACATCGCGTATTTCTAACTGTTTAACCAAATAATATTCTAGGCCACCATGGAAACTATAAACTTGGCAACGGTAACCATCTTCTTTTTCACATTCAGCAACTAAGGTTTTTTCTTGTAGCTCAATACCTTTATAAAAGTCATTGCCTACTTTATCCATTTGGCCAGCGGTAATTTTATCGGTTACCTTAGTTACGGCTTCGGTAACGAAAATACGAGACCCCGGTGTAGCAGGTAATTCTTCGGCATAGGTTTTTGCTAAGAAGCCATCTTTAAGCAAGTTTTTTTCAGGAGTTGAATTGTACTGAATTGCGCCATAAGCACAGTGGTGGTTGGTGACCACTAAGCCCTTAGGCGATACAAATGAAGCGGTACAACCACCAAGGCTGATCACGGCATTCATTGGAAACTCAGTCAATTTAGAAATTGAATCAGCGCTGATCTCTAAGCCTTTTGCTTTAAGCTCATCAGCCATTGCGGGAAGTTGATGTGGCTGCCACATCCCTTCATCTGCCGACGCGCCAAAGCTGGCTGCAATAGCGACAGTTAATAACCATTTTTTCATTATATAATTCCGTTTAGGGTTTAGCGTGCGATGAATATTATTGCTGTTGTCTCTAATTTTTTGCTTAATTCTTGTTTCATCATGGCTAATGTTGGTAGTCCATAAAACAAAAAAGTCAGGCTAAGCCTGACTTTAACAAATGTTTAACCATCTTAAAAGCGTTTGAAAAACTCGCTTACAAATCCGGTTAATCAGTTAGTTCATTTAGGTTAATGCCACTATTAACTGAGCAATAACAATTAATATACCGAGTAAACCTGCGACAACAAGCCCTAAAGTACCACCAGATACTTGATAACCGCCCAATTGCTGTGAGCGTTGTTTTAATGCCATTGCAATGGGCAAGAAGATGATCATCACTACCAATGGGATAGCAGCAAAACCAAGGACTTTAAAAAAGCCGTCGGGGTAATAAAGCGCGCACAATAGAGGTGGTATAAAGGTCATTAACCAGGTTTTTGCACGTCCAGCAGCATCGTCGTTGGCTCGCGTGAGCTCGGCTATGTAATCGAACAAGCTCATGGTGACACCTAAAAATGAAGTAATTAATGCGAGGTTAGCAAATAAATCAATAGCTTGGCTGATAATTTGTGATTGGGCTAAGCTTTGTAAGGCGGTAACAAGTTTAGGTAATGAACCTCCAAAGCTATGTACTGTTTCACCACCTAAAGAGCCTAAGGTCACTAATAACCATAGAATGTAACAAATCAGCGGAATGGTTGAGCCAATTAAGAGCACTTTTCTAAGAGAAACGGCATTACCTTCTAAGTAGCGCACAATGGTAGCAATACACACATGGAAACCAAATGAGGTGAACACCACAGGAATAGCTGCTAACCATAATTGCTGCAGCGCAGTGCCTGAAGCGACTTCGGTTGAATAATTGTTTAATGCACTGATTAGGTTAACGTCGGGTAATAGAAATGCCACCACAATGACCAGTAACACCACCATAGAAGTAAACAAAATACGTGATACTTTATCAATCCATTTTACGCCAATGGCAATTAATCCGCCAAAAATAACCGTAAACAGTATGACTGCCACTTGGTTGCTCATGTTTATGCCAATGGGCTGTAAACGGGTTTCTAATAGCGACGACCCTCCCATCAAATACACCATAGTTAAAGCGAACAATAAGCTGAGAAAAGAACCTCCTTGGATTAGCTGGCCGACTTTACCCAGGGTTTTACCGGTAATGGCATGAACATTATCGCCGATACCAGAGTGAAGATTAATTTCTAGCATCAATAATGAGGTATAAGCGGATAGGCCCCAAATGACCACGAGTAAAATTAATGCTGGGATTATGCCTAATGCCGCTGTTGCTAATGGCAGCGCAAGCATGCCACCCCCAATTGCAGTCCCTGCTACAATCGAAATAGAGCCTAAAGTTTTAAAATTCACCGAAAACGTCCTGTCTAATTATTATTTTATTTGTGTCGGACATTAGCAGAAGGGTGACAGAGCAGGCAAGGATCTTTGATGGTTATAGGCTAACAGCTGCGTTTATAAACAATTACTCAACATTTAGCTAAACGGTTTTACACTATGATTTTGCAATAGTGTATCATTACGTCAGTACTGCGTTAAGCTCTTTACTGTATCAATGCGTTGATTAAATCTGATCATAAGCTATAATGCCCATCGTTTTAGGGGAGTAGCTAACCTAAGCATATCGACACGATATGATTAGGAGTAAGTGTCAACATACTTGGCCTCATGCCATGGTACTTACGGCAAAATTATTGATGTTAATGATTTCGCCATGCAAGACCTAAGCACTGTCACTGCATCAAGGGGTATGCGGCGGTCTGTGCTTAGTCGTCATTTACCCCTAGGATTATCACATTGGAAGCTTTATTTGCCTCAACCTTTACTGTTGCTATTGCTGAAATCGGCGACAAAACTCAATTATTGGCTTTACTACTCGCTGTCAGATTCAGTAATAAAACGGCTATCATATTAGGCATTCTACTTGCCACCTTATTAAACCATTTTCTTGCTGCATGGATTGGTCAATGGGCCATTGCTTGGATTGATCCTCAATGGGCCACCTATTTGGTAGCCGGTTCATTTTTTGCCATTGCTTTATGGGTGCTCATACCCGATAAAATGGATGACGATGATAACCGTTTTTATAAATTAGGTGCTTTTACTGCGACGTTTATTTTGTTTTTTATCGCCGAAATTGGTGACAAAACACAAATTGCTACTGTTGTCTTAGCGGCAAAATATCAATCATTAACCTGGGTTGTTATCGGCACCACATTGGGTATGCTGATTGCTAATGTCCCTGTGGTATTGGCAGGTCATTTTAGTGCGAACAAACTACCAATGAAGCTTATTCATCGCGGTTGTGCCGTGCTATTTGCACTGCTTGGTGTCGCGACACTCATGTGGTAAATGGAGGTTCAATGCCCGATAGTCGACTGCTTGATGCACAAACTGCTCGAGGATTACCTTGGGTGGTTGCCATTGCTTTTTTTATGCAGTCGCTTGACGGGACAATCCTCAATACCGCTTTACCCGCAATGGCCAATGACTTAAACGAAGATCCGCTGCGCATGCAAGGCGTCATTATCGCTTACATGCTCACGGTTGCTCTGTTGATCCCCGCTTCCGGTTGGATTGCAGATCGCTTTGGTACTAAGAAAATCTTCTTTGGTGCCATCCTATTGTTTAGTTTTGGTTCATTGCTTTGTGCATTGTCGCATTCGTTGGACATGTTAATTGGCGCTAGAGTCATTCAGGGCTTGGGTGGTGCGTTAATGCTGCCCGTTGGTCGGCTAGTTGTGCTGCGGGCGTACCCGCGTTCTGAGTTGGTGCGGATCATGGGCTTTATCACCATCCCCGGTCTACTCGGTCCTTTAATTGGTCCTGTGATGGGCGGTTGGATGGTGCAATATCTCACTTGGCATTGGATCTTTTTGATTAACTTACCTGTCGGCATTGTGGGGTGTTATGCGGTTTGGAGGTTTATTCCTGACCTTCGTGGTAAGGAAAGGTCGCGTTTCGATACCCTAGGCTTTTTGTTGTTTGGTGCGGCGATGTTGTTGATTACCGTTGCTATGGAAGGATTAGGTGAACTGCATCTGCCACACTTGCGAGTGATGTTGCTGTTGTTTGGTGGCATGGCATGCTTAATTGCCTATTGGCTTCGAGCTGGGCGAATTGATCAGCCACTGTTTTCCCCATTATTGTTCCAAACCAGAACATTTGCTATAGGTCTGTTTGGTAATCTGTTTGCTCGTTTGGGCAGTGGTGCATTGCCTTTTTTGGTGCCATTGTTGCTGCAAGTCGCTTTGGGTTATTCACCATCTCAGGCGGGAATGAGTATGCTGCCATTGGCTGCTGCGGCAATAATGGCCAAATCAGTGGCTCGTCCCATTATTGAACGTTTAGGTTATCGATTTGTATTAACCGCTAATACACTGGCTCTGGGATTGATGCTGGCGAGCATAGGCTTAGTTAACGAGCACACCCCTTATTGGTTGTTACTGGGCGTGTTGGCCTTCATGGGCGCGATTAACTCATTGCAGTTTACCGCAATGAATGCCGTGACTTTAATCGATCTTGATGATGCTAGTGCCAGTAGCGGTAACAGCCTATTGTCGGTAGTCGGGCAATTATCATTAAGTTTGGGAGTTGCCTGTGCCGGTGCTTTACTCGGTGGTTTTAGTGCCAATATTGGTAGCGATAACGCCGCGACAGTACTTGGGGCGTTCCAGCTCACTTTTGTGACAGTCGGGGTGATGACTATGTTAGCCGCCGTGATTTTTTCGCAGTTATCTAAAGACGATGGCCGTTTGATAATCGATTCATAATGGTACATCATCTTGCCATTTTCTGATAAAAGTCTTTATTTTCAATCTATTGTTGTTTAATTAAATCGTCC
This sequence comes from Shewanella sp. SR43-8, assembly GCF_014163775.1. Classification (NCBI taxonomy): domain Bacteria; kingdom Pseudomonadati; phylum Pseudomonadota; class Gammaproteobacteria; order Alteromonadales; family Shewanellaceae; genus Shewanella; species Shewanella sp. SR43-8. The sequence continues at coordinate 187,280 of NZ_JACJDX010000011.1, forward strand.
TGTGATTCGCATTGAATTTGTTATTTATAACGTGGTTTTGTCACCCAAATCATGCTCTATACATGATGCTGTTTGACATTAATTACAATCACTCTGTTTGTTTTTTGTGCAGCCCCTGCACATACTTAATTTTATAATTGCTTAAAATGTAAGCATGCATAAGCGTTGTTGATAGGCGTGTGCAGTTAAATGTGTAATCGCATGTTAAAGGAGCCACGATATGGATATGAAGAAACATGGTTTATCAATAGGCATAAACCGAATTGAAAATGTGTTTTTTGTGACATTAAAAGCAACGGGCACACTAACCCACGAAGACTATCTCGTCATTACCCCTATGTTAGAAGGGGCTTTAAGCCAAGTTAATCAACCTAAAGTGAGTTTATTTCTCGACGCCACTGAACTTGAGGGCTGGGATTTACGCGCTGCTTGGGATGATTTGTCACTGGGATTAAAGCACAAATCTGAGTTTGAAAGAGTGGCTATTTGGGGCAATAAAAATTGGCAAGAATGGGCGGCCAAAATCGGTAGTTGGTTTATCGCGGGCGAGATTAAATATTTCGAAGATGAAGATGACGCATTGAAATGGCTGCGTTACTAAATTCGCATCGCAGGTATAAGCCAATCTTTAGTCGCGACTATTGATGAGCTTCTTGTGCAGTGTGTCGTTCGTAAAAAAGCCCTAGGAATATAAAAAATATTCACTAGGGTTTTTAGGACGCTACAAATAAATTATGCAGTTGTATTAATATTATGGCCACTGTTGCCTACGGGTTGCGGCGCTGGTGCTAGTGCAGCTTCGATGAGTTGCAATGCCATTTGCCCTTCAGCTTTTTGCTGATCTTTAGCCATAACGGCAACTTTCAAGCTGTTGCCTGAATCAATCGTTGTAGGCATTGAAGAAGGTGAGTTAATGCTAAGTGACATGATTAACCTTAATATAAAAAACCAATGGTATAAGTATAACGGCCGAAAACCCAAAGACTTGATTATTTTTTATCAAAAATAACGCGAGATGCCTTTTTTGATTATAGGTTGTGCACAACCAATGTTATGATTAACCCATATTAGTGGTTAGTGGAGTTTGACCTATGTCTAGTAAAGTGCTTAATGAATCTCAATTACCTTCAGTGCAAAACCCGCTAGCACTTGAAAACCAAGTGTGTTTTTCGTTGTATAGTGCGACTAATGCAATGATCCGCGCCTATCGGCCATTGTTAGATGAGTTATCACTAACTTATCCGCAATATTTAGTGATGATGGTGTTGTGGAAAGAGCCAGGAATTAGTGTCAAAACCTTAGGTGAAAAATTACACCTTGATTCTGGAACCTTAACGCCCTTGTTAAAACGCCTAGAAAGCAAAGGTTTAGTGAGCCGTGGTCGCAGTGAATTAGATGAACGTGTGCGTGTTCTACATGTTACTGAGCAAGGCCAACAATTATATCAACAAGCCTTGAGTATTCCTGAGCAAATGCGCTGTAAAGTGGGTGGCACTATTGAGGACTTACAGCAACTCAAACAACTGTGTGATCACGCTTTTATGATGTTAAATTCTGGAGAGGCAAACAGCTGTGAAATGTGACTATTTTGAGCGTGGCGATTGTTTGTCATGCCGCAATATTCAACTGCCAATGGTTGAGCAAGTAAATGTAAAACAGCAAAAATTAACGGATTTGTTTCGTGACATGTCGGTTAAACAATGGTTTTCACCGATATTAAGTGCAGAATCTGGCTTTCGTAATAAAGCCAAAATGGTGGTATTAGGTGCCGCTCATGAGCCTATTTTAGGATTGGTTAATCCACAAGGGGAGCCGATCAGCTTATGTGATTGTTCGTTATACCCTAAAGATATGCAATTGTTATTACACCGTTTAGAGCGATTTGTGCAGCAAGCGGGTGTGCCTCCTTATCGAGTCGATAAGGCCAAAGGTGAGCTCAAATTTATTTTGCTGACTCGTAGTCAAAGTAGTGGCCAGTTTATGCTGCGTTTTGTTTTGCGTAGCGATAACGCGATCGCGCGAATTGAACGAGAATTACCGCAGTTACTGCAAGAATTTCCTCAAATTACCTTAGTGTCGGCTAATATTCAGCCGATTCATATGGCTATTTTAGAAGGTGAAAGAGAAATCTTTTTAACCGAAACTACGCGCTTAGAAGAACAACTGAATCATGTGCCGTTATTTATTCGGCCAAAAAGCTTTTTTCAAACAAATCCTGACGTTGCGGCGCAGTTGTATCAGATTGCAAGGGGGTGGGTTACTGAGTTTACACCTAACTATATTTGGGACTTATTCTGTGGTGTCGGCGGTTTTGGGTTGCATTGTGCTGATCATCAAATTCGCTTAACGGGTATAGAGATTGAATCAGAAGCAATAGAATGTGCCATCTTGTCAGCCAGCAAACTTGGGCTGACACAAGTGGATTTTAGTGCTCTTGATTCAACCCATTTTGCACAAGGGCAATCAGCTGAAGTCAAACCCGATCTTATTATTGTTAACCCACCGCGGCGAGGATTAGGTAAAACCTTATGCGATTCATTGAGCGAGTTTGCGCCCAAAGCCATTGTGTATTCTAGCTGTAATCCACACACCTTAATGACAGATTTAGCCTGTATTACGGGTTATGAAATTACCAAAGTACAAATGTTTGATATGTTTCCTCATACGGATCATTTTGAGGTATTGGTTATGTTAGAGCTGCTGCAATAGGCCGAGTTAATCTCAACGTTGAGTTGATATAAAGCATGTAAGCCACGCTCAGAATATTTGAGGCATTTCATCGCAAGCTGGTGGTTTTTATTGCTGACAAGTTGAGGTAATACGATTTAGCCGAATAATGGATTATTTGATAAATGTTTATTTTCTCCAACTAAGCTTTGTAGCACTACACGATGACTCTACCTAACGAGAAAATATAAGTTGCTGATAAATATTAGTATTATGTATGGTGATGGGGGCATTTTTTTATTGTCATAAAAATGCCATCTCATTGTCATAGCATTGTTAATCACTATAAAAAGGTATTCGGACAATGTGGCAAATATTTACTCGCTTTTTAGCATTAGGTCTAATCAGTTTTGGCGGCCCTGCAGCGCATATAGGCTACTTCAGAAAAGTCTTTGTTGACGATCAGCAATGGTTAGACAGTAAACAGTACTCAAGCTTTGTTGCCCTAAGTCAGTTTATGCCGGGGCCAGGTTCCAGTCAGGTTGGTTTTGCAATTGGTTATCATCGTGGTGGTCTATTAGGTGGTCTTGCTGCCTTTTTAGGTTTTACCTTACCGTCTTTTTTATTGATGTTTTTATTTGCCGTTACCAGTGCACAATGGCTCGAGTTGACTGCTGTTGCGGGTGCCATCCATGGTTTAAAACTACTCGCTGTCGTGGTTGTTGCTGAAGCAACTTTGTCAATGTTCACCCAATTCTGTCAACGAAAAACCGCTAAAATACTTATGGCAGCAACAGCTGTTGCCATCATTTTAATGCCGTCATTATTAATGCAAATTGGGGTGTTAATTGTGGCAGCGATTGTTGGAGTCATGTTGATGACTCGAGGCGACAGTATTACGCCAGAAAACCCTCCGATAGAGCTTAATTATGTTTGGTTAGGGCTATTTATTACAGTAATAGTGGCATCGTTATATTTTATTAATCAACCAGATAGCCTAGGACAAATTTTTGCACAATTCTTCCAAGTCGGTAGTTTAGTCTTTGGTGGCGGACATGTGGTTTTACCCTTACTTGAAACCAGTGTTGGCGAATACATTACTGCCGATCGTTTTCTTAGCGGTTATGCGCTTGCACAAGCCATCCCTGGGCCCATGTTTACTCTAGCTACTTTCTTAGGCGCTGATTTATGGTTAGAGTCACCTATTTTAGGGGCGATAGTTGCCACTCTGGCAATTTTTCTTCCTGGATTTTTACTGATGCTGGTGGGGTTAAAAAGCTGGCATAGCATTAGCCAACGTCCTGCAATTGCGGGTGCGTTAGCAGGTGTTAATGCTGCCGTTGTGGGATTATTGCTGGCAGCACTTTATCAGCCAGTATTCACAAGTGCGGTCATCATGCCGCAGGACATGGCATTAGTGATTATTGGTTTTAGTGTATTAAAAGTCTTTAAGCCAAGCCTTGTATGGTTAGTCATAGGATTTGCAGCAATGGGTAGTGGGTTGTCTATGTTGTAAAACGGTTATTATATTGTACGTTTTGCGATAGGCCGCACTTTTTTGAGTAGTCATAGTTTGTTAATGTAACCATTTATAATAAATAGACTATTATATTTGTAGACTATTATCTTAAAAGACCTTCAAAAGGCTACCACTATGCTGAGATCTTCATTACGCAATAAACTATTGGGGTTATCGTTAATTCCGCTAACGTTGATCCTCACAGTATTACTGAGCATTTTTTACGTTAACGAAGGTGCATCGCTGAAAAGAGATATTGATAATTTTCGCAGTGAATTAATTTCAGAACGCAAAAATCAACTTAAAGAATCTGTTCAGATTGCCCAGGGAGTCGTTGAATATGAACTCTCTTTGGGTGATAAAGGTAATGTTAATGCGGCATTGCGAGACTTACGTTTTGGCACAGCAGGGTATTTTTTTATCTATGATGATGCGGGGATGAATATTTTTCATCCGACTATGCCTGAACTTGAAGGCCAAAACAAAATTGACATGGCCGATCCCAATGGCACTAAAATTATTGTTGGGCTATTAGATGCCGCTAAATCCGGGAGCGGTAATTTTTCTTATTATTACAAAAAGCCTGGTAGAGAACAGTTAGTTGAAAAACTCGGTTTCGCGGTAATGGTCCCCAATACCCATTGGATGTTAGGCTCTGGCGCTTACATTGATGATATTGAAGAGTCTATTGCGGCTTATGAAACCTATAAAACTGAAGAGATGAATCAAAAAGCATTCTTATTTTTATTAATTGCTTTGGGTTTAACAGGGATAACTGCTTTTGCTGTAGTCATTATGGCCCATAGAATGGTGGTGCCTATCCAAAATATGGCTAGCTCATTAAATGATATCGCCAAAGGTGAGGGTGATTTAACTAAACGTCTTGAGATAACAAGCATTGATGAGATCGGCCAGTTAGGCAGTGCTTTTAACCTGTTCATTGACAAGTTACAGAATATTATTGGTGATGTAGCGGGGGCGACTGATAGGGTTAAACATGCAGCGCAAAGCATTAGTGGTCAAACAGTGTCAATGACTGAGCAGCTTTATAATCATAACAATGAAATTGATCAGGTTGTGACCGCGATTACTGAAATGTCTGCGACCGCTCATGATGTGGCTCATAATACTAATATGGTTGCTGAAGCAACACATGCGGCTTCTGATAACGTCGGAAAAGCGCAAGACTGTGTCGATACATCATTAACTGAAGTGTCTAATTTGATGACCCAAATTGACAATGCCGCCGCCAATGTGAAGTCATTAAGTGAGCAGTCGAAAAAGATTAACTCAGTGCTGAGTGTGATCGGTGGAATTGCAGAGCAAACCAATTTACTGGCACTTAATGCGGCCATTGAAGCTGCCCGAGCTGGCGAGCAAGGTCGAGGCTTTGCTGTGGTTGCTGATGAAGTCAGAAATTTAGCCAGTCGCACTCAAACCAGTACCGTCGAAATTAATGAAATGCTGTCTGAACTGCATAAGTTAGTCACCAAAGCGGTACAAGCCATGGAACAGAGCCAAGCCAGTTGTTTAAGTTCAGTTGAGTCTTCTAGGGCCATTTCTGAAAGTTTAGGCGCTGTTACCTCATCAGTGACCAGCATTAATGACATGAGTACTCAAATAGCTACAGCAGCTACCGAACAAAGCTCAGTAACCGAAGAAATTAATCGTAATATTAATTCAGTGCAAGAGATTGTGAATACGCTATTAGCGGCCAGTCAAGATGCTTCTGATATGAGCAAAACGGTGGCCAATGAAGGCTCGACGCTTTCTAAGTTAGTCGGTCAATTTAAAATATAATAGTGACTGTTATTGGGTTGGAAAATGAACCTTAAGGGTTCATTTTTTTTCGTCATAATCTGAAGTGTTTTTTCACTATTATGGGTATTTTTTAGCATTATCAGTCAGCCATTCCTAGGCTTAATTCTTAACCGAATCCTTATTCAATCTTTTGTGGAAGTTGTTATACAACAATATGGCGTACATTTAGTCGTTACACTCACGGTTATGGTTTTTCTGATATTGATTCAGTGAAATATATTCGTCATTTGTTTATTAATAATCATCCTTCCGGTCTAGGTTTAGCGCCTATCATGAGGTAAAATGCGCCGTTGCACCTTTTGTTAACTGCTAAATTTAAGTTGAATATTCATGTTTGAAGTTAATCCGGTAAAATTCAAAATTAAAGAGCTCGCTGAACGTACTGAGCTACTTCGGGGGTATCTTTGACTACGCTGCCAAAAGTGAGCGCTTAGAAGAAGTCAGTCGCGAGCTAGAAAGCCCAGAAGTGTGGAATGAGCCTGAACGTGCGCAAGCATTAGGTAAAGAGCGCGCTGCGTTGGTTGTCGTGGTCAAAACCATTGATGATATGGACTCAGGTCTTGAAGATATCGAAGGGTTACTTGAACTTGCCATTGAAGAAGATGACGAAGAAACCTTTAACGATGCAGCTGCAGAACTTGAGGTGTTAGACACTCGTCTAGCCGATCTCGAATTTCGCCGCATGTTTTCTGGTAAGAGTGATGCGTCAAACTGTTACTTGGATATTCAATCTGGTTCGGGCGGCACTGAAGCCCAAGACTGGGCCAACATGGTGCTGCGCATGTACTTACGCTGGGGCGATGCACATGGTTTTAGCCCCGAGTTAATGGAAGTTACCGACGGTGATGTGGCCGGTATTAAAGGTGCTACGATTAAGTTCACTGGTGAGTATGCTTTTGGATGGATGCGAACTGAAACGGGTGTCCACCGTTTAGTGCGTAAATCACCTTTTGATTCATCTGGCAAACGCCATACTTCTTTTTGCTCTGTGTTCGTTTATCCAGAAATTGATGATGATATTGAGATCGATATTAATCCATCCGATTTACGTATCGACACTTATCGTGCATCAGGCGCGGGTGGCCAACACGTCAACAAAACAGATTCTGCGATACGTATTACGCATTTGCCAACCAACACTGTGGTGCAATGTCAAAACGATCGCTCGCAACATAAAAACCGCGATTCTGCCTTTAAACAGTTAAAGGCGAAGTTGTATGAGTTAGAAATGCATAAACAAAATGCCGATAAGCAAGCTGCTGAAGATGCAAAATCAGATATCGGTTGGGGCAGTCAAATTCGTTCTTATGTATTAGACGACGCCCGTATTAAAGATTTACGTACAGGGATTGAGAACCGCAACACTCAATCAGTGCTGGATGGTGATTTAGATAAGTTTATTGAAGCCAGCCTAAAATCAGGACTTTAATTAAATTAACTTTTTCCGCCATGTAAGTGTGGCGAGTAAACGCGAGAATATAACATGACTGAACACGTACAAGATGAAAACAAACTGATTGCTGAACGTCGCGCTAAATTAGAGCACATCCGCACCAGTTGTCCTGCTAATGCGCATCCAAATACATGGCAACGTAGCCATAAAGCGGCTGAGTTACAGGCGCAATATGGTGAGCAGACCAAAGAAGCGTTAGAAGAACTCGCTTTTCAAACCAGCATTGCAGGCCGTGTTATGGCTAAGCGTGGTCCATTTTTAGTGATTCAAGACGTGTCTGGTCGTATTCAAGCTTATGCTGGTAAGCCAGTCCAAGGCGATTTAAAAGAGCGTTATCAAGGTTTAGACATCGGTGACATTGTTGGTGTTAAAGGTCAGCTGCATTTATCTGGCAAGGGCGACTTGTACGTTAATATGGAAGAGTATCAATTACTGACCAAAGCATTGCGTCCGTTACCTGAGAAATTCCACGGTTTAACCGACCAAGAAACTCGCTATCGCCAGCGCTATGTTGACTTGATCGTTAACGAAGACTCGCGCAACGCGTTCATTATGCGCTCTAAAGTGGTTTCTGCCATTCGTAACTTCATGATCAAAAAAGAGTTCATGGAAGTTGAAACCCCAATGATGCACGTTATTCCTGGTGGTGCTTCTGCACGTCCATTTGTGACTCATCACAATGCATTAGACATGGCCATGTACTTGCGTATTGCGCCAGAACTATACCTTAAGCGTTTAGTGGTCGGTGGTTTTGAGCGCGTATTCGAAATTAACCGTAACTTCCGTAACGAAGGTTTGTCACCACGTCATAACCCAGAATTCACTATGATGGAATTCTATATGGCCTATGCTGATTACAAAGACTTAATGGACTTAACTGAAGAAATGCTCAGTTCAATCGCCATTGAGTTAACGGGTAGTGCGCAAATGCCATACGGCGAGCACACAGTAGATTTTGGTGGCCCCTATGCACGTTTGAGCATGTTAGAAGCTATTCAAAAGTACAACCCTGACAATGCGACTATTCAAGCGATGACTTACGAGCAAGTGAAAGACGTAGAGTTTATGCGCGACTTAGCATCGAGCCTAGGCATCAAGCTAGAGAAATTCTGGACTTGTGGTCAGTTATTAGAAGAGATTTTCGGTGAAACCGCTGAAACTAAGCTGATGCAACCAACGTTCATTACTGGTTACCCTGCGGATATTTCGCCTTTAGCACGCCGTAATGATAACAATGACTTCATCACCGACCGTTTTGAATTTTTCATTGGTGGCCGCGAAGTGGCAAACGGCTTTAGCGAGCTGAACGATGCTGAAGATCAAGACAACCGCTTTAAAGCGCAAGTTGATGCTAAAGATGCAGGCGATGACGAAGCAATGTTCTATGACGCTGACTACATCACCGCACTTGAGCACGGTTTACCGCCAACAGCGGGTCAAGGTATTGGTATCGATCGTTTAGTGATGCTATTCACTAACACTCATACTATCCGCGACGTGATTTTATTCCCAGCGATGCGCCCACAAGCGTAATTGTACTTGTCGGCTAGCCGTCGAGTTAGTCGCCTAATAAAAAAGTAAAAACCAGCCAACAGGCTGGTTTTTGTTTTATCACTTTCAGAATAAGCACATTAGCTGAGGTATTTATTTAAGCGTTTTATATGGACTAAAAATGCGCATTAACCATCTGGTAGGTCTTATAGCCGCCGCTGAGATTGCGCACTTTAAAACCATGCTGGACTAGCATGCAATAGGCAACGTGCCCGCGTAAACCGACTTGGCAGAACACCAGTAATTCTTTGTCTTTTGGGAGCTCATTGAGTCGATCTCGAAGTTCTGGTAGCGGAATATTAATCGCCCCCTCAATTGCGCCCACGGCAGTTAATTCACCAGGATTTCGCACATCGACTATCATTTGTGTTGCAGTCAAGTGATGTAGATCTTGAACATGACAAACAGCTTCATCACCCAATAATACATTGGCAGCGACCATGCCTGCTTGGTTAACCACATCTCGTGCAGAACCAAAAGGAGGCGCGTAAGTCAGTTCAAGGTCGGCTAAATCATACACTGTCATGCCCGCACGTTGTGCCACGGCCAATACGTCTATACGCTTATCTACGCCATCAATTCCAGCGGCCTGAGCGCCTAAAATACGGCCAGAATCAGGACAAAATAATAATTTTAAGGTAATAGGATGCGCCCCTGGATAATAACTGGCATGACTGGCAGTGTGCACATAGATTTTTTCATAAGGAATAGCTTGCTTGAGTAAACTTTTTTCATTTAATCCAGTAGAGGATATGGCCATATCAAAAAGCTTACAGATAGCTGTGCCTTGAGTCGCACGATATAATTTCTTCCCCCCGAGCATGTTATCTGCGGCTAATCTGCCTTGGCGGTTTGCTGGCCCTGCAAGTGGGATCAGTGTCGGCTTACCAGTCACAAAATCAGCTGTTTCGATAGCATCACCAACAGCATAAATATCAGCATCAGAGGTTTGCATCCCAGCATCAACCGCCATACCACCCAGCGGCCCCAATACTAAACCGCACTCAGAGGCCAAGCGAGTTTCTGGTTTTACACCAATGGCGAGAATGACTAAATCTGTTGCTAAGGTATTGTTATCTGTTAAGTCTAATGTCAAATGGTAATGGGGAGAGAGAGGTTTATCGTAGTCATCAGTATTATCGGCTTCAGAGAGTTTTATAGGGCAATCATTGACAGCGGCCAAGCCTGTTTTTAAGCGTAAATCAACCCCGTTATCGACAAGCTTTTGGTGCAGCATATTGGCCATTTCAATATCTACTGGCCCCATTACCTGGTCAGCAAGTTCGAGCAAGCTCACTTCTAATCCGAGATGGCGTAACGCTTCTACCATTTCTAAACCAATAAAACCTCCACCCACCACGGTAGCGTGTTTAGGTTTATGCAGTAAAAGGGTAGACAACACTTTATCCATATCAGGAATATTACGTAGGCTATGAACAAAATGATGATTAATGCCACTGATTGGAGGCTTAATGGGGGATGCACCTGGACTGAGTAATAGTTTATCGTAAGACTCTAGATATGTTTCATTAGTAATAAGGTTACGTACGTTAAGTTGCTTTGCTTGTCTGTCGATAGCAATTACTTCGTTAAATACACGCACATCAATATTGAAACGTGACTTGAAGCTTTCTGGTGTTTGCAGTAATAGTGAGTCGCGCGATTCGATTTCGCCGCTTATATGGTATGGCAAACCGCAGTTGGCAAATGAAACAAACTCGCCACGCTCTAGCATGATGATTTCAGCCGTTTCAGATACCCGTCTTGCTCTTGCTGCTGCAGATGCACCACCGGCAACACCACCAATAATGACTATTTTAGTCATAGCTGTCTCCAAGAAAAAATTGATTAATAATGAAGTGACTATTTATTAGGTTTTCTGTTTATCTGATTTTTTGTCAAGTGCATGTTGGCAATTAAAGCAATAACCATACATATTGAGGCTATGGTGATGAATACTCATACCGTGATGCTCTGCCGCTAACCCTAAGCGCAGCTCAATCAAGGGATCGATAAAATCAATTAACTTACCGCAAGTTAAGCAAAGTAAATGATCATGGCGGGGCTTATTATTGAGTTCATAAACGGCACTTTCAGATTCAAATAGTCGTCTAACAACGAGGCCAGCCCGCTCAAAATGGGTCATAATTCGATATACAGAATTAAGGCCAATTGCTTCTCCCCGAGCATTTAACCCCTGATAGATATTTTCTACTGTCAAATGCTGCTCATCGACTTGAGTTAAAAACTCAAGTAACTTACATCTTTGTGTGGTTATTTTGAGGCCAGAGTCTTTTAATACTGCTTGCATTAGACTTACCTAAACACGCCAATGCGTGTTACCAGTGTGTACTATTTAGTTGATATATTTGTCATCAACGCTTTGCCATAAATAAGGCTATCAACCACTTTATATCGAGCTCCTTTCACTAAGTTAGCCAAGGTTTGGCGGGATATTCCCATCGACTTAGCGGCTTCTTGCTGCTGCATTCCTAGCAAGTCAACTAAGCGCAAAGCTTCAATTTCATCTTCTGCAAGTGGAACCTGCTCTAATTGCATCATAGGAATACCATTAGGCTTAAAGCAAATATTGGCTAATTGAGCACATATGGTTCGGGGGATTTTGGGTCTTGCCATTTAGCACCTCATTTATAGCATATGCTATATATACTGAGTTTAGTTTGTACATGCAAGATTATTGTTTATGTCGATTTAACATATAAACAGATCTTTGAACTCACCAGCAAAATTTAATTTTATACGAGGTTTATTGCATCATAGTGCTAGCCAAAACAACCACAATATTGCTACTTATGATTGCTACTTATTATTGATAATTCCAAGTCAATACTCACTCATAAACTCCAGGTTTCAAGCGCGCCGTCTGAGCTTAGGGTTAATAATTTTCCATTGGTTTGTAGCACCATTGAAAATACGGTTGTACCAGCGTTATAAGCGGTAATGTCCCAATGAGAAAGCTCTTTTCCTGAGTCGGCATCCCAATAGATAACACTTTGTTTTGAGGTCGCAGTAATTAGGTTTTTACCATGGTTAATGAACAACGCCTGTCGAAAATAGCGGTAACGTTCAAGGTAATCAAGTTGGCTAATGGGTTGCGTGGTTTGAGTATCGATAATGACATTATTGTCGAGGGCATCGGCAATGAACAAGCGTCGATTGGCTTCATCAAAACTCACGCTAGTGATCTGCTGCGGGCGAGAAAAGCTGCTTATTAATTCACCGCTATACGTGGCCCAAATGTGTGCATCGCCATCAATCCCAGTCGATAGTACTTGTTGTTCAAAATTGGATAGCTCAACATGATTAACGGCAGCGCTATGTTGTTTAAATAATGACATTGTCATGCTGCTCCTTTGGATCACAGTAATTGAGCCATCATTCATCCCCACCAAAATAGTACTGCCTGTTTGGCTCAGAGCAAGGCTCGAAATACTGGCATCAGGATTGAAACCCTGAGCGAACCAACGTATGTCTAACTTTCCTGTGTTAAGGTTAAAGATAGATATTTGGTGTTTACTGGCCGTCGCAAGGTAATGTTTATTCGCTGACAACGCCACGAGGTAATTGGTTTCATCAAAGTCATCGTCAGACCATTGCTGCAATAATTTGCCAGTCGCAACTTGCCATATCGATAATGTACGGCTTCTGCTTAATGTCACCGCTATGCTGGCATCGCTTGATAGTACGCCATCAATGAGCGTCTCATTAACCAGCCGCTGCAGATGATCAGGCGTTTTCATTACCACCATTTTGTCGCAGCCAGAAATCGCTATTATCGCCATGATACTGGCGATAATAAGGCATGTATTAAGCAGGAATTTTGATCCGATATTAGTTAACAATGTCATCTCTTTATAAAAAACGTCCTTTTAACATAATAGCATAGCGACATATTCCTAGATCTATTCGTCAGCATAGGCTGATTTTTTGATATAGAAAAGTCTGCGTTCAAATTATGCATCTATTAAGAAAATCCGAATTCAGGCACAATAACAGCTAACAATATGTTATTTAAGCCAAGGAACCCACATGACGCACATTACCTTAACCGCTCCCGACGATTGGCATCTTCATTTTCGAGATGGGGACATGTTAGGTGAGACGGTTCCGGCTACAGCTAGATTATTTAAACGCGCCATTGTGATGCCGAATTTAGTTCCACCAGTAACGACAGCTGCTATGGCTATGGCTTATAAGGAGCGTATCTTAGCCGCTCGTCCAAGTGGAAGTGACTTTAAGCCATTAATGACGCTATTTTTAACCAATAATACCAGCGCTCAAGACATTATTGATGCGAAAGCGGCAGGTGTTGTAGCTTGCAAATTATACCCTGCTGGGGCGACAACCAACTCCGATGCCGCAGTTAAAGCATTAGATGAGTTATTCCCAATATTTGAGGTGATGGCGCAGCAAGGTATGTTATTACTGGTGCATGGCGAAGTGACCGAATCGCATATTGATATTTTTGATCGTGAAAAGTTATTTATCGATCGCTACTTATCGCGTATTGTCGAAGCTATTCCTAGCCTTAAAGTCGTGTTTGAGCATATCACTACAAAAGAGGCGGCTGAATTTGTTGCCGATGCTTCTGCTAATGTTGCCGCAACCATTACACCACAGCATTTATTGTTAAACCGTAACGATATGTTAGTAGGTGGTATTCGTCCGCATAACTTTTGCTTACCCGTATTAAAGCGCAACATTCACCAGCATGCATTGCAAGCTGCAGTGGCGACTGGTTCAAGTAAATTCTTTTTAGGTACCGATTCAGCGCCACATGAAAAACACCGCAAAGAGTCAGCTTGTGGCTGCGCAGGCTGTTACAGTGCCTGGAGTGCGTTAGAGCTATATGCACAAGTATTTGATAACTTGGGTGTCTTAGATAAGCTCGAAGGTTTTGCCAGCTTACATGGCGCAGACTTTTATGGTTTGCCACGTAATACAGGTACCGTAACGTTAGTCAAACAAGAATGGACAGTACCAGAAGAGATTATTTTACCTAACGGTAGCCCTATCGTGCCATTTTTTGCTGGTCAAACGGTCAATTGGAAAGTGAAAACCGCTTAATTTAATCACTAAGCTAGCCAGGTAATTAACGCAGCATGCTGTTTATTATCGTGAGTAGTTAAGTGAAAATAGCTTAATTGTCGAATCGAATTATTAATGCCTGTCAGCGAGCTGACAGGTATTTTTGATTTTTGCATGATTAAACATGTTATTGATCAGCTGATTTTACCTGTGTTTGTAGCAGTTCCTCAAATTCAGCTCTAGGTAATGGCTTACTGAATAAGTAACCCTGACCATAATCACATTTTAATGAACGTAGCAGATGATACTGTTCTTCAGTTTCTATACCTTCAGCAACAACCTTTAAGTTAAGTCCATGTCCCATGGCGATCGCTGCCCCGACAAGTTCTAGATCGCCAGGGTCAACGGTAATATCATTAATAAAGCTTTTATCTACTTTTAAGGTGTCAAACGGATAACTACGCAGATAACTGAGTGACGAATATTCAGTACCAAAATCATCCATCGAGATGCTGACACCAATATCATTTATGCTGGTTAAGTTACTATTGATAATCGGGTCACCATTAAGTAATACTCCTTCGGTGATTTCAAGTTCTACACAACTGACGTGGATCTGGTGTTTCTCAAGCTGCATTTTAAGCATATCAATAAAGGTATTTTCCCTAAATTGCTTAGGGGAAACATTGATCGCAATTTTAAATTGAGGCTGAAACTGTTGCTGCCATTTTTTCGTGGCATTAAATGCAATATCAATAACATATTGACCGATAGGGATGATCAGTCCGGTTTGTTCCGCAATAGGAATGAATTCATCTGGTGTTACTTGGCCGAGTAATGCATTTTTCCAGCGTAAAAGCGCCTCAGCACCAATAATTTTACGACTTTTTATTTCTACAAGTGGCTGAAAGTAAACCTCGAATTCTTTTCGTTTTAGAGCATTACGTAATTGCTCTTCAACTCTTAGACGTCGATTTATATCCTGGTCCATTTGGTGGGTATAGAAATTATAGGTATTTCTACCGCGGTCCTTTGAATAATACATGGCAGAATCTGCCTGTCTAAGTAGCTCTTTAGGATCTTCGCTGTTATGCGGATAAAGAGCTATACCAATACTGACGGTAGACACTAACTCACGATTGTTGAGCACAAAAGGTTGGTAAAATCGTTTGAGCATTTTAGTGGCAATAACTTCAACTTCAGCGGGCGAGTTAATATTGCCCAATATAATGATAAACTCATCGCCGCCTAACCTACCTACGAGATCATTATTTGAGATCGTGTTTTTTAATCGAGCAGCGGCTTGGACTAATAGTTCATCACCAATAGAGTGGCCCAAGGAATCATTCACTTTTTTAAAATCGTCTAAATCTAAAAATAATACCGCGACATTATTTTGGCTTCGAAACGCATCTTTGAGCATTTGCGATAATCTCTCGAGTGAGAGTAGTCTGTTGGGCAAGCCTGTTAAGCTATCGTAGTGAGCCTGTTGAATTATTCGCTCTTCTTGCAGCTTATATTGAGTCACATCCTGTTTTAGAGCTAAATAATGTTTAGCGACGCCAACGTTATCAAAAATAGGTGCGATATGTGCGTGTTCCCAAAAAATATCGCCATTTTTCTTTTTATTTTGCAGTTCACCTTGCCACGCATCCCCTCTAGAAATGGTATCCCATAATTCCTTATAAAGTGACTTAGGGGTTAATCCTGACTTCAATATACTGGCATCCTGACCAATAACGTCACTGGCGCTATAGCCTGAAATCCTTTCAAATGCACTATTAACATATTCAATTTTGCTGTCGATATTAGTTAATATCATTGATATGGGGCTTTGCTCTATTGCTTGTGACAGAGTGAGAGCTTGTTCTTCTGCCTTTTTTTGGGCGCTTAAATCGATATCGATGCAGTACATTTCTGCTTCGTTGTCGGCATTGTTCATTAATGCATGAGATGAATAAACGGCAACATTGCTGCCATCAGCATGCCTTAGAAGTAATTCTTCCGCAGGGATCGGGATACCATCATTTATCCACGCGTTAACATTATTTATCACATGCTCCCGATATGGCAGAGGAATAATGAGATCTTCTAGTTTTTTACCCATGGCCTGTTCTTTGGTATAGCCATACAGTTTTTCACTGGCATGATTCCAAAAAATGACCGAGCGATCTTTATCATAGCCTTGGACGGATATTGCGGGGATTTTTTCAAAAATTTGTCTGAATTTAGATTCACTGCGTAATAGCTTTTGTTCGGCATTAATACGTTCTGATATGTCTCTAACAAAACAGAAAAACATTCCTTCATCACTATCCCAAAAGCTAATATTCACCTCAACATGAAATAAATGGCCTTGTTTATGTCGATGAAGCGAAGTGAAGTGTAAACGTTTTTTTCGCTTAGCTCTGTCGATATTTTCATCAGAAAATTGATGCTGGTTACTGGTTTCAATTTGGTTAATGGGCATGTTTATTAGCTCTTTCATGCTGTAACCGGTCATATTTACAAAGCTTTGATTTGCTTCAATGATATTGCCTTCAAGTGAGGTGATTAAAAAGCCATCTTGGGCAGTACTAATAATGTTGCGGTAAGTTGTTTCACTGCGACGTAATTGTTTTTCAATGTGTTTTCGATAGGCGAGATCTCGTCCAACCCCAACAATGCCGTTAATGTGTCCTAATGAGTCTGTAAAAGGTGTTTTCTGGGTGCTAAATATGTGTGCAATACCATCAGATGTTGTAATCCATTCTTCATTTCTCCATGGTTGTTTTTTCTGTAAAACAAAACGGTCTGCTTCGATAAACTTATTTGTTTGTTGCTCATCAAAGAGGTCACTATCTTTATGATATTTAATTTGTTCAGGTTTGAGTTTTAATAGTTCAGCAAATGCTTTATTACAGCCTAAATAGATCCCATCGATCGATTTATAGAAAATAATATCGGGAATGCCATCAATGATACTTTGTAATAGGTTTTTTTCGGTTTCAAGAAGGGATTTATTATGCTGCAGTTCTTGTGCTAATTGCTGTCTTTGCTGATGCTGTTTTAACAGTAATCCTAATAGCATGGAGCCACAGGTATACACTGTAAGTATGGTAGGGCTGATAGTGAGGATGATGTCGTATTTATCTGCAACAGGTATTAATAATACATTGAATAACGCGGCTAATTCTACTACCAGGCTCATTAGTAGTAAGTTTTTCCAGTTTATCTGCTTGTTTGATGATTGAATCCAGTATCGCCAACCTAAGCCAATGGCAGAACTGATGAAAATAATTAATGTACCAGCAAATACCCCCGCACCACCTTGATAAATACGAAACCATGCAGCGAGTAAAGAGCCAATCAATGTCGGAATAAAACCAAAAAACAGACCACTTAAACTCAATAAAATCCAGCGAGCATCAAAAAAAATTCCTTGACGAAATTCCCAAGGATTGATCATTAAACTCACCGTAATCATGCCGATAAAAATGCCACTTAAGACATCTTTATATTTTGGGGAAACGATGTTTTGTAGCGTAATTGCATCATAAATAACCACAAGAGCCAGTAATAACACGGCGTTGCTCATCAAACTGAAAAAACTATCCATTGCTTCTCCGCACAAAATCGCATTGCCTTGTTTTACTTTAGTCCAAATCTACCAATAAAAAAAATATCTACTTAATATGATTATCTTTCCTAACGTGTGTCTGCACCGTATTAATATGCTGAGTAATAATGTCTATAAATGTATTTTATCAATGGATGAGAAATACAAAGAGCAAAAAGGTAGCCAAGGCTACCTTTTTGGGGGAACTTACAATTGTTTACTATGTAAGGTTTATATGTCGGTTATTTATTGTCAGAGCGTATCACCAACTCAACGCGGCGATTTTGCTTTTGGCCATTCCATTGCTTGTACTTGGCACCGTTGCATTGATATTTGGTTTCTATGAGCTACCGGGTTAGTCAGCTTTAATGTCAAAAGCTTTTATTACGATGAACCGTGATTGGTAGATAAATTATAACTTACAGCTATACCATTCACAGCAGGTTAATGTTGTACTTTAAGTGCTGTAATGGACCGATTTTAATGGCTTATTTAACGAACAACTAACAGGATGTTATCGATGAATATGATGAAAAAAGCCAGCTTACTGGTGGCTATTACTACTGCCATTACCACAATGAGTTTTGCTGCATTGGCTAGTAACCAAGCTGCTATTGATGCATTTGAAGCTAAAACCAAACCCATAGCACAAGATGCAAAAGTGCTATCCGATAAGCAGCTAGTCTTGATGCAAGAGTTTAATCAGCTCATGGATTCTGGCAATGCGTCGGCTGTATTCCAAAGTGGCAAGGTGCAAGAATTACAAGCACTCGTTGAGCAGACGTTGGTGCAGGCTAGGTTGTTTGTCAAAGAGTATCAGCAGTTTCTATCGCAATTACCTGAAACCTCTACCTGTTATACGCCAGAAAACGTCACAGAATATAATAGCCTCATTGATGAGGTCTCTGCTAATAACCAGTCGTTATCTGAATTGAGTGCTACAGTGTCCCCCGGCGATGAAGTAGGTGCCACTATGGCATTATTAAATGTACAAATGCACGCTGGGCGGGTTAGCTCTTTTGTGCAAATGTTTCAGCTGGTGAAGATGTGTTATATAACCGAAGCCATGGGTTATACCAAGCAAGATGTTGAGCGCATGCAAGCGGAAGAAGACGAGCAGTAAAACTGATAGTGTAGATCTATTGTCTAATGTTTGTATGTGGGTTCTTTTGCGTTTGATCACTTATCGATTTTATCATTATTGCTGTTAGTAGCATTAAAGATAAACAAGGCAATATGATTAAGCTAGATAGGGTCGCGGCTAAATAGATAATCCCCATAAGCGGAACCTATGGGGGTTTTCATACAATGAGGCTGATATTATTGAGTATTTATAAAAAGCTAACCAGCAGCGAAGGCAAATAATTGGCCGCGGTTTTTAATCTTGGTCTTTTTATAAATATTTTGGACGTGCATTTTGACTGTGTTAACCGAAATGTTGAGCTCTTTGGCCATTTCTTCGTTGGTTAATCCATGCAGTATGAGTGACAAGACTTGTTGTTCTTTTTTGGTGGTGACCGCAAGTATTTTGGCGCGATTACCTGATGATGGAATACGCTTTCTTTGCAAGATATATTTGGATACCGCTTTGGGATGGAAGCTGATTTCTCCATCTTGTACTTTTTTGATACTTTGTATTTGGTGGGCTATATCGTCATCGACACTGATTGCACCATGAAATCCTGATGAAATAAGAATGACTTCTAATTCCGCATTTAATGCAGGACAAAATGCGATATGCAAATCATTTTTAAATAATTCGACGCATAAATAGCCAATATCTTGTAATGGATTTTCAAGATAATGAACCATAATATTGGTGTCATTTTCCAGACTAGACGCGTTGGATAATTCTGATAATGCATCACTAGCACTAGTCGGAATTAAGTTAAATTGGATCAGATTCGCAAGGTGCTGAAATTGCCCATGAAGAAGGACAGGGAAATCTACAATTAGAAGGTTATTGTTGAACATGTCACATTCCTTGTTTAAAAACACAGCGTCCTGTTGCTGTCATCTATCAGTCTTTATCGTAATAAAGCGGGTAAAATTCTAGCATATCTAACATAAATAAAAAAACCATTCTGTATTAATTTTGATCAACATTATGCATATCAAATGTTTATCTCTATAAATACATAATCAAACACTAAGTGCTTATATTAATTGTTTTTTATATAAAACTGGCTTTTTTAAATTTGGTACAATCTCAATTCTACAGCATTACAACCTCTTTGAATACTGTAAAATGATTAATTTACAGACTGAAGATATCTTAAGTGATATGTCATTTATGCTGTAGTAAATGTGAGTTTTGCAAGCCCTTGAGTTTAGCGTTTCGGTTTTCTTGAGTGGCTAACTTTACCTTTGTTTGCTGTCGGCTTTTTAGGCTTAGCTCCTCTATTTTGCATAAAATGCTCAGGGCCTTCAATTTTATCTCGTAAGCTTTGGGTGGGCTTTTTCTTGGCTTTTTTTGGGGCGTTTTTGACCTCTGACGAGGAATGCTCAATTAATTTCATTAAGGTACTGAGCTCTTGCTCATCTAAATCGCGCCATTCTCCCACTGGCAACCCTTTAAGCGACACGTTCATAATCGATTGGCGTTCAAGTTTAGTGACTTCAAAGTTGAAGTGTTCACACATCCTGCGGATCTGACGATTAAGGCCTTGGACTAATATAATTTTAAATACAAATGTTGAAACTTGTTCAACTTTGCACTTTTTAGTGATGACCCCTAGCATGGGCACACCCGCTCGCATTCCTTGTAAGAAGGCTTCTGTGATAGGCTTATTAACGGTGACCACATATTCTTTGTCGTGATTATTACCGGCTCGGAGGATTTTATTAACTAAATCACCATTGCTGGTAAGAAAAATTAATCCTTGCGAATCTTTGTCTAAACGACCAATTGGAAATACACGTTCGCTGTGGTTAACAAAATCGACAATGTTATCACGCTCGGAGTTTTCAGTAGTGCTCACAATACCCACAGGTTTGTTGAGTGCAATAAACACTAAGTCCGCTTCATCTCGAGGGGCGATATCATGGCCATTCACTTTTACTTTATCGCCGAATTCGACACCGTCACCAATTTTGGCACGCTTACCATTGATAAATACATTACCTTGTTCAATATAGCGGTCTGCTTCACGACGTGAGCAAATACCACTCTCACTAATGTACTTATTTAGACGGGTTGCAGATTCACTCATAGTGGTTCCTTTAACAATATAAACGGGCGGTATGGCTAAGCTAGATCGGCGCAAATAATATCATAAAATACAATATTCTGTTCACCGCTATTTGTGCCTTAGTATGCTGTTGGTGTTGGATAAAAGTGAATGTTACAAATCAAAGCCCATTTGCGTTGTGCTGTGCTGATGCTGCGGTAATAAATTGATATCTGGCAGCGGCGATGCACTGTGTGTTAGTTGCTGTTGGAGTAAGCGGTATAAATCTACCGCAAGTTGCGGTGCCGCATGATTATCTGGAGTGTGGACAAACAAATAAGGCTGCTTACCTTGAGCTATCCAAAGTGGTAACTGTTTAAGCCAGTTTTGGAAAAAATGTACGTTGGCTTCATCTTGTGGGTGACCAATAAAGCGCACCACTGGATTGTTGGCGGTAGCAATAGCGTGTACAGGTACTCGGGGCTTTTTTTTATGAGCATCAATGACGGCAGGTGTAGTTGGTGCGGCGGCAAAAACCGGCCGAGTGTCCATAATAATTCGATTACAATGATGGGTGATAAGCAAACGGTTTAATGCTTGTTCCGCTTCTCCTTTGGCAAAAAAAGCACTGTTACGTACCTCTACGCCATAAGTTAACCCTTGAGGAACTTGAGTTAAAAATTGTGCTAATTGCGGTAACGATTGCGGCCCAAAGCTGGCGGGAAGTTGGATTTTCCATATCCCAGTGCGAGTAATCAGAGGTTCCATGACGTTGAAAAAATGTTTCAAGGCAGGACCTGTATGTTGTAGCTGTAATTCGTGCGTAATCTGCTTGGGCAGTTTAAAGGTAAAACTAAAATTGTCATGGGTTGCTGCGTACCAATTTTGCACGTTTTGTAACGATGGTATGGCATAAAAAGTGGTGTTGCCTTCGACACTATTAAATATTTCTGCATAGCGTGCTAGCCGGTGAGCTTGGCTATTACCGTAGATAGTTTGTTGCCACTGATTTTGTGACCACATGGCCAAACCTAGTCGCAATGGAGGATACTGTGTGTGCGATATGTTGTTATCCAAAACAATCCTTAGACTTGATAAATGCTTCTTGTGCCAAAACAGCGATATTGTGGTAATAAACGTTTAAAAAACAATATTTAGTTATTTTGTCTATATCTAATGGCTTTACCCATCTGATAAAATTAACACAATATACATCCGCGATGTGTTTAACATATCAACGACAAATAAAATGGTGCGTTATTGTGATCTTATGCGTTAGATGGAGAGTTCGTGTCTAGTCCAAATACAGACAGTCAGTTTGACAATTATCGGCCCAAAACGTCTCCCGCCAAACCGCTACCGGTTCGTCGCAGTAAAGCGGGTTGGCTGTTGATAGTGTTATTATTAGCAACCGCTTATTTGGTCGAGTTTGAGGTAAGAACATCGTATTATCAATCTTATTTTTTGCACCAATATGCCAGTAAGTTAACCTACAAAACCCGAGATTATCGCAGTGATGCGGTCATCTATCCGCAATATGGTCCGTTTGATGAGCGCCATGGTTACAGTCAATTACCGAAGAAAATTGCTCGATTAATTGAGCGCAATTACCAAATTACTCAGCAAGTCGCGTTTTCGCCGATGTTGATGGATTATACCCAAAAAGGTTTTTTCCCGCCGTATCATGAAAAAGCCCAATCAGGGTTAAGTATAAAAGATTGTCGTGACATGACGGTATTCGACTTCTTGTACCCTAAACGTGTTTATCGAGATCAAGATAAAATTCCAGATCAAGTGGTTAACACTTTGTTGTTTATTGAAAATCGAGAAATGTTAAGCCCTGAAGCTAACTATAATCCTGTCGTTGATTGGCCTCGATTTGTGTTGGCTGCAGCAAGCCAGGTTGCGGATATTTTTGGTGCTGATATGTCTAAAGCTGGTGGTAGTACCTTAGCCACCCAAATTGAAAAATTTAGGCATTCAAATCATGGCTTAACCTTAAGTATTAAAGACAAATTATTGCAAATTGGTTCGGCCATTGTACGAGTGTATCAGCAAGGCGAGAGCACCGTTGGCGCTCGGCATCGCATAGTACAAGATTATCTCAACACAGTACCATTATCATCGGCTCCCGGTTTTGGTGAAGTCCATGGTATTGGGGATGGTTTATGGGCTTGGTTTAAAACTGATTTTAATCAGGCCAACCAATTACTATTGAGCCGTCATACACCACAAAATGGTGCTCAGCGTGGCGAGGTGTTTCGTCAAATTGTGGCGCTGATGATCGCTCAACGTCGGCCGTCATATTACTTACGCCAAGGTCATGATGATTTAGAGTCGCTTGTAGACAGTTATTTGCGTTTATTGGGTGGCGATGGCTTGATTGAAACGCAATTGATGGTGTCTGCTCTTGAGCAAAAACTAACATTTAATAATAGTAAGTTGGCAGTCACTAACTTGCCTAGCAATAAAGGGGTTAATGCAGTAAGAATCCGCACCGCGGGCATGCTCGACTTAAGTTTGTTTGATCTTGATCGCTACGACTTATCGATTAAGAGTACATTTCATGGTGACTTACAGCAGCAAGTTAGTGATTACTTACGCAGCTTAGCTTTTGAGCCAAATGCACAGCGCATAGGATTATTGGGAGAACGTCTACTGTCGGTACCGCAGTTAGACAAAGTGCTCTACAGTTTTACTTTATATGAAAGCACCGATAGTGCTAATCGCGTCCGCATTCAAACCGACAGCATTGATCAGCCGTTTGATATTAATGAGGGCAGTAAATTAGAGTTAGGTTCGACAGCGAAACTGCGAGTACTAGCCACATATTTAGATATAATTGCAGAGTTACAACAGCGATTTTCAGCCATGACAGTGGTTGATTTACGCCAAGTGGATGTGGAGCGCAAAGACAAAATTACCCGTTGGGTGGTCGATTATTTAATTACTACCCGTGACCGTAATTTAACCCGGATGTTAGATGCCGCTCTTGAGCGCGAATATTCGGCCTCACCAGAAGAACGATTCTTCACTGGTGGCGGTTTGCATGTGTTTAACAATTTTAATAAGAAAGAAGACAGCCGCGTACCAACCTTATATCAAGCGTTACAAGAGTCGATAAACTTACCCTTTGTGCGCTTAATGCAAGATATTGTTAATTACAGCAGTAGTTATAACAGTGAAGGCAGTGTGTCACAGTTACTGCGTAATGATAAAGATCCTCGTCGAGAAGAATACCTCAAAGCATTTGCTAAACGGGAAGGCAGTTCGTTTGTAAAACGTTTTTATCGTAAGTATCGTCACTTAACGCCAGAACAGCGTCTTGATATGTTTTTTGATGGTATTCAGCAACAGGAACAAAAGCTAACTGCCGTTTATCGTTATTTAAAACCCTATGACGGGGTCCGTGAGTTAACAGCCTTTTTAACTGAGCGTTTACCGAGCCAAAAATTTACCGATAAACAAATTAATCTGTTATACAGCAAGTACGGCGAAGAAAAGTTTAATTTAGCTGATCAAGGTTATATTGCTCGGGTTCATCCATTGGAGCTGTGGGTGTTACGTTATTTAAATGACTACCCACAAACCGAATTGACTCAAGTATTAGATGACGCGCAGCCACAATTACAAGAAGTGTATCGTTGGTTGTTTAGAACTCGTCATCAAAATGCACGTGATGTTCGAATTCAAGTGATGCTAGAAGTCGAAGCATTTTTAAGTATTCATCAGCGCTGGGTGAGAATGGGTTATCCATTTGATTATATGGTGCCATCATTAGGCTCGGCTTTAGGGAGTTCCGGTGATAGGCCTGCAGCCTTGGCGGAGCTAATGGGTATTATTCAAAATGATGGCTATCGTTATCCCACTGTGAGAATTGACCAATTACAGTTTGCAGAAAATACACCCTATGAAGTGACATTGGCTAATAACAAGCAAACAGTATCCAGAGTGATGCATCAAGAAGTCGCTCGCGCCCTTAAACGGGCGTTGGCTAATGTGGTTGAAAATGGAACTGCCAGAAGGCTTAAAGGCAGCTTGCTAGATAACAACGGCCAACCTGTGGTTATGGGCGGTAAAACCGGGACAGGTGATAACCGTATTGCGACTGAAATTCGTAATGGTCGTAAAGTGTCTTCAACGGCAATAAACCGTACTGCGACATTTGTGTTTTATTTGGGCGATCATCATTTCGGAACTCTAACGGCGTTTGTGCCAGGAGAGAAAGCCGACGATTTCAGCTTTACTTCCGCACTGCCATTACAAGTGCTTAAAGGTATGATGCCTATTTTAGCGCCAATGATAAATCAAACTGAGCAGTGTCAAACTGGCTTATAGTGGGTTTATAAGGTGTCTTTGAGTCAGCTAGAAAAAAGCTCATGCGATTAAGCATGAGCTTTTTAATTAATTCAATGGCATTAAACACTAAAGAGGCTCAGCATCACCACAATATGACATACTACCGCGACACTGGTTAATATTGTGCGTAATGTGATATAGCTGGTGGTGGTTGATAATTGTTTAGCTTTAAATTCAACATAAAGTAAGTACAGATAACCACTGACGAGCAGAATAAGTGCGGACAATACAAAGGGGGTTAATAGTGCAATCCAGCATCCAAGAGCGATTATGTTACTAATAATCAGTAATTTGGCTATATTGTCATCTAAGGTTAATATGACTGCCTTGCCCCAAAGTGTACCGGCAACAAAGCTTAAAATTACAGCACTATAGCTAACAAACCCTAACATAGTCATTTCGGGTGCTAATAGGCTATGATTGAATGCCAATACACTGAGAATAATAAAAGGTAATAGGCCTGCAAAGCCTAACCATTGCCATGTTTTAATGCTGTTCATCCTGTGTTCCTTAAATGCATGTTGATACGACAACTCATCGTCATAGTGCGTCGATGAATAAACATAACCTCAGCGCTGGATAATAAACGGTTATCAAATTACCCTTTGAGCCACTATCTACCCTGTATCGACTTATAATAGGCAAGTTATTGATGTGTCAATATGCCTTGTTAGTGCAATACGCGGCCAGTTTGTTATTACAAACTTGAAATAAAACCGTTTTTTAACGATTTATCCCATCTCTTATTCAGAGTTGAGGTTATCTATAATATAAATGATCTTGGTGACACAACATAGAAAAGGCGAACCCGAAATGAATATTTCTCTTCATCCCATTACTGAAGCAGATTTAGATATATTGTTTGAATTTGAGAACGACCCTATTGCGAATAAAATGGCTGATTTTCCAGCGCGTAAACGCAAGGCTTTTAATGCACATTGGCAGCAAAAAATATTGGCCAATGAGAAAGCCACCGCCCAAGGTATTTGGCTAGATGATGTGCTAGTGGGTAATGTTCTATCATGGATTAATACTGACCCGGCAGCAAAATCTGATCCTCAAATGCGTTTAGTTGGCTATTGGATTGGCCGTGAATATTGGGGCCAAGGTATTGCTACCAAAGCGTTAGAAATGTTTTTAAAGCAATTTATATCGACCCCTGTATTTGCTTACATCGATAAGCAAAACCAAGCGTCACTAGCACTAGCGTATTCAAATGGATTTTTCGACGTCACCGCCCAATATCCCAAGCTAATTAGCAAAGATAATTTACGTTTATTTAGGCGTGGTAATGTTTAATATGCTAGCAGTTTAATACTTATCACCTGATCCACCGCTTCAACTGCCACTTATTAGCATGCTTTTTGGCAGTATTTTCAGCCTGAGATGTTTTAGTCTCTGTTGCATCAGTGTCATTGATTTTAGATGCTACATTGTTAACCAGTTCAGTTTGCTTGGCAGGCTTGAAAATACCGCTCATTAGCAAGAAGTTTAACGTTTCGCGAGCTCATTGCAACATTTAGTGAAAACATCGTTGTAATGAATAAAGCTGCTGATTATTTTAATGTCTTCAGCTGTATATGTCAGATTCATTTCACTCAGTATTTTCTGTCACAATAGGTTCATTGTACTGAAGATGTGTTTAGCATCGTATCAAACGGCTAGTTTCATTAACCACAATCCATATAATCAAAACATAGAGCCTTTGTTTTCACCAGAATGAGCGTGATAAACTGCGCATCCACCTGTTTGGAGTTTTTATGTCTTTTGCAGATTTGTCGCTACATCCCATCTTGATCGATCGTTTAGTTGAGCTTAATTATCAGCAGCCTACACCGATCCAGTTACGTGCTATTCCGATTATTTTAAGCGGTAAAGATGTGATGGCGGGGGCACAAACTGGTACGGGGAAAACGGCCGCTTTTGCTTTGCCTTTACTGCACCACATTTTAAGCAAGCGCACAGTACCAACAACACCAGAACCCCCCAATACCAAGGCCGTCATTAGCTGTTTAGTGTTAGTACCAACGCGTGAACTGGCCCAACAGGTTCAGTCGAGTATCGAGCAATATGCTAAAGGCAGTGATATTGGCTGTGTGATGGTTTATGGCGGGGTGAGTATTGGTGCGCAAATACAACAGTTAGCTGCAGGTACTGATATTTTAGTGGCAACACCAGGACGTTTATTGGACTTATTACGAAAGCGCGCATTGTCGTTGTCGCAGTTAACTCACTTAGTATTTGATGAAGCTGATCGCATGTTGGACATGGGTTTTAAAGATGAAATAGTCGAAGTACTTAAGCGTTTACCAAGTGCCCGGCAAACTCTGTTGTTTTCAGCCACGTTAGATGACCGTATGCTCAGTTTTAGTCGCCGTTTATTACGATCGCCACAAGTGATTGAAGTGGCCCAACGCAATGTTACAGCCAGCGGTATTGTTGAGCGAGTATTTAATGTTGATGCCAAACGAAAGTGCGCCATCTTGTGTCATTTAATTGCCCAAGAAGGTTGGCAACAAAGTTTAATATTTTGTCGCACCAAACAAGGCACCGACGCACTGGTAAAGCAAATGAAACAAGCGGGAGTTGCAGCAGAAGCATTTCACGCAGACTTATCACAAGCGGTGCGCGAGCAAGTATTGGCCGCCTTTAAAGCCGGCGATGTCACCGCGTTAGTTGCCACTGATGTTGCGGCCAGAGGACTCGATATTAACGAATTAAATTATGTAGTTAATATGGAATTGCCGTTTCAAGTTGAAGATTATGTCCACCGTATCGGCCGAACGGGCAGAGCAGGTAAGCCTGGGCAAGCCATTACTTTACTCAGTGTTGATGACGAACCGTTATTGATCAAACTTGAAGTCTTTTTAGATCGACGTTTACCACAACAATGGTTGGCGGGATTTGAGCCTGATCTTGATGTGATTGCTCCGCTAACCCGTAAAACCACTAAGTCTTCATTAAAACAACAAGCGCGTAAAAAGGCGTTGGCAGCATCTCACGGTAAAAAGCGTTAAAAATCTATTTTATTCGCTGGATCGTGATGTGTTATTTAGCCGCCTATTTAATATTAAAATGAGTATCTGAAAATCATCACATTTGGCGATGTGGTGATTGTCTTTTTATTGCCACATTTTTGTCATCCAGTTTGTACCTTGTTGTCACATTAGACGCTTATCTTAACTGACAAATAATTATACCTACATTTAATCAGTTATTTTCAGAGCATATCTAAGGACTATTTATGAGCAAGGCGACATTTGATCCAACTCGTTTTAACAACAGCAAAAATACACCTTTCAATGAAGTGATGGAAAATCATTTATCGCGTCGTAATTTTGTTAAGCGTGGTTTAGGCCTTAGTGCGATGACTGCGTTTGGTGGGTTCGGGTTAAGTGCTTGTGGTTCTGATAATAATTCCGCAGCAGAAACGCCAACAACGCCTACCGCACCAGTTACGCCAACTCCACCGCTTAAAAGCTCAGCAGTATTAGGTTTTGAGTCTATTGCGGGTTCTAAAACTGATGCAGTAGCAATTCCTGCAGGGTATTCAGCTTATGTATTAGCACCTTGGGGAACGCCGTTAAATACCAAAGCCGCAGCCTGGAAAGCCGATGGCAGCAATACCGCGGTAGATCAAGAAAACTCAGTCGGGATGCACCATGATGGCATGCATTTCTTTCCGCTTAACGATGCCGCAGATGATGGTTTATTGTGTATCAACCACGAATACATAGATGAAGATGCTCTACATCCAAATGGTCCGACGTATAGCACTGATGGCAAACGCACAGTAATTGATGAAATACGTAAAGAAATCAATGCTCATGGTGTTTCTGTTGTACGAATTAAATTAGTTAGCGGTATTTGGCAAGTGGTTGAAAATGACCGCCACAATCGCCGTTTTACTGCAGCAACTGTGATGGATATAGCAGGGCCATTAGCGTACAGCTCATACCTTGAAACCCGCTATTCACCAGATGGTAGCCAAACGCGCGGTACGTTAAATAACTGTGGTAATGGTTATACGCCTTGGGGAACTTACTTAACGTGTGAAGAAAACTGGCCTGGTTATTTTGTTAATAACGGCACCTTAACGGAAGATCAAACCCGCATTGGTATTTCAACATCTGATACTCGTTATGGTTGGACCCATTTAGCTGGTGATGACGAGGAACGTTTAGATGAATTTTCTCGTTTTGATATAACGCCAACAGGTTCAAGTGCCACAAACGATTATCGTAACGAAGCCAATGGTTATGGTTATATTGTTGAAATTGATCCATACAATCCCAATTCTCGTGCGATTAAGCGCACTGCATTAGGTCGCTTCCGCCATGAAGGTTGTGTGTTTGGTAAGCTTGAAGAAGGCAAACCAATCTCATTTTATTCAGGCCACGATTCACGTTTTGAATATTTGTATAAGTTTGTTTCTGATGCTCCATGGGATCCTGCAGATGCAAATAGCACTAATCGCCTAACTGTAGGCGACAAATACATGAATGCTGGGACTTTATATGCAGCTAAGTTCAGTGAAGATGGCATCGGTGAATGGTTACCATTGACATTAGATGGCATGACGACTGACGGCAAAACTCTTGCAGACAGCTTTGATTCACTCGAAGCCATTATCATCAATACAGCTGGCGCAGCAGACTTAGTGGGCGCAACACCAATGGATCGTCCAGAGTGGACAACCGTAGACCCATTTACTGGTACTGTATATTTAACCTTAACGAACAACAGTAAACGTACCGACAGCACTAACCCTGCTAACCCACGATTAAATAACAACTTTGGTCATATTATCCGTTGGGATGATGGTGAGACTGCAACAGAGTTTACTTGGGATATCTTTGTGTTTGGTTCACCAGCTGATGGTGATGCCGAGACCAACTTATCTGGCTTAACGGATTTAAACCAGTTTGCTAGCCCAGATGGTTTATCGTTCGACCAGCGCGGTATTTTGTGGGTACAAACTGATAATGGAGCCTCGGAAGTCACCGAAGAAACCAACGATCAAATGTTGGCAATTGTGCCATCAAGCATGCTTGATGCCGATGGTAAACAACAAGTGTTGACCGCAGACAACCAAACTCAGCTTAAGCGTTTCTTTGTTGGTCCTAATGGCTGTGAGGTTACTGGTTTTGCGATTACGCCAGATTATAAAACGGTATTTGCTAATATTCAGCATCCTGGCAACTGGCCATATTCAGACAAAGCTGACGAGATAACACCTGCAGGGATTACAGTGCGTCCGCGTGCGGCAACTGTGATGATCCGTAAAAACGATGGTGGTGAAGTGGGTATCTAGTCTGAGTGATTATCGTTAAAGATAATCGATTAGATTTAGACTGATTTCTGACTACTTTTCAAGTAGATAAAAATCCTGATAGACTTATGCTATCAGGATTTTTTTACCTTTATACTATTGATAATTCATTTCATTAAGTGTTTAGTTTAAAAGGTTTTTTAAAGAATAGGTTTATAAGGACAACCATGCTAAATGGAATTCATCACGTCGCGATTATTTGTGCCGATTACCCACGCTCAAAAGCGTTTTACAGCCAAATATTAGGCTTAAAAGTTATTGCGGAACATTATCGCCAAGCACGTGATTCTTACAAACTCGATTTAAGTTTGCCCGATGGCAGTCAAATTGAGCTGTTTTCATTTAATGGCGCACCGCCAAGACCCAGTTATCCAGAGGCTCAAGGTTTGCGCCATTTAGCGTTCAAAGTTGATGACATCGATGTTGTAGTTACTCATTTGCAGCAGAATAATATTTCGGTTGAGCCTGTACGTATTGACGAATATACCGGCAAACAATATACCTTTTTTAGCGATCCAGATGGACTTCCGTTAGAGCTTTATCAAGTCAGTTAACTTATTTCGACCAGGCCGCTCTTTCTGAGCGGTATTCAAACGGTTACTAATAACGCCTACCTGTGTGTTTATTTCTATATTTTGTTAATTAAATTGCACTCCGCACGAATATTTACATAAATGATAATGATTTGTATTTGCGATCTTTGTTTCATTTATGTAAAGTGCAGCACATAAATGAAATTTAGTTAATGCTTATTAATAACAGGATGATGTTAAACATGAAGTCTAATAATTACAGTAAGTTATCATTAGGTGCTCAAGCGGTAGCTGCAGCATTAGTATTCAGTAGCCCAGCGCTATATGCTGCAGATACTAAAAATGAAACTTGCGATAAGGATATATTGGCGAAATGTAAACCAGCGCAAACGGACGAATCTATAGAGCGAATTCGTGTTCATGGCGTGCAAAACTCGGTTTACATGTTTAATAACTCTGCCGATAAACGTCGGATGGCTGCACTTGTCGATACGCCGCAAGTGATTACCGTGTTAACTCAAGATCAAATTCAAGAGTCAGGTAATACTGATTTAAAAGACATTTTGTCAGCCCAAGCCGGTGTGACCCTAGGTACCGGTGAAAACGGTAATGCGTTCGGTGATCGCTATATTATTCGTGGCCACGAAGCTCGTAGTGACGTGTTTGTTGATGGACTACGCGATCCTGGCATGACCACTCGTGAAAGTTTTGCTACCGAGCGTGTTGAAATAACCAAAGGTCCTAGTTCAACATTTGCTGGCCGTGGTTCATCAGGCGGTGCCATTAACAGTGTGACTAAAAAAGCCTCAGTAGCTTACGATTTTGGCCGCGTCGATCTTGGTGTTGGCACTGACGATCATACTCGTTTAACGGTTGACTATAACTTACCGATATCTGAAAAAGTGGCAGTGCGACTTAACGGATTAACGGCTGAAGAAGACAAGCCCGGTCGCGAAGGTATTACGAGCGAACGTCAAGGTGTGCAGTTATCAGGTGTGTACGAAGCCACCGATGCATTGTCATTTACTGCCGACGGTTACTACCTAGACGCGAAAGATGTACCAGATTTAGGCAGTTATTTTGATCGTGAAACCCGTGAGCCGATTAAAGATATTCCTGTGTACGCTCAAGATGGTGACTTTTTAAATTCAAAAGTATCCACGTTCACCTTACGTACCGAATATGAGTTAAATGACAGCATTACTTTGTACAATGCGACACGTGTTGGTCATACCGAAAACGGCTACATTACAACAGGTATGGGCGGCTCGACGCGTGCAGCTACCGATCCAACAGCACCAGGTGCTAGCACTCTAACGTTGAGTACTCATCAAGGTAATCAAGATGTTGATTATGTCAGTACTCAGTTCAATCTATTTTGGAATACCCAAGCACTTGGTTTTAATCACAAGTTAGTATTTGGCCTTGAATATACAGATGAAAATGTCGACAACGGCGTATATAGCATCACCAACAACAATCAGGGTAATTGTTTAACCAATGGTCGCGGTGGCGTATCAGAGTCATATTGTATTATTGATGCTAACGGAAATGCTGTCGATAATATTGGCCAATTAATGAATCGCAGCTATGTTGATGGTGGCTCAGATGCTGTATACGACATCGAAACCGTATCGGCATACGTAATGGATACGGTCGAATTAACCGATCAGCTAGCCTTGTTCTTTGGTTTTAGACAAGACAGCTTTGATTACAGTAACGACACAACGGGTCGTGGTGGCGAAGTGGATTATGCCTATTCAGATACCATGTACAACGGTAATATTGGCTTAGTTTATGACTTATCTGAAGATGCTAATATTTACGCTAATTACAGTACTGCTACAAACATCAATGGCGGGGAGTCTGACTTAGGGGCTAACTGTGGTTATGGTGGTATTTGTGGTACGCCAGATCAGGCAACTGAAGCTGACGCTGAATTGGTTGAAAACTTGGAGCTTGGTACCAAGTGGATGTTGTTCGACGACAAAATGATGTTTTCGGCATCGATTTTCCAAATCACGAAAAGTGATGTAATGGAAAGTGTTGGCGACAGCTACTCAACTTTGGGGACACTTAATACAGGTAAAAACCGCGTTAAAGGTATCGAGTTTGGTATGGTCGGCAATATTACTGACAAACTCAGCATACAATTCTCGGCAGCTAAAATGGATTCAGAAATTTTAGAGTCTTACAATCCAGCTAACATTGGTTTAGTACTGAGTAATTTTGCAGACGAAAGCGCTTATTTACAGCTGCGTTATGAGCTAACAGAGTCATTCGTATTTGGTGGTAGTTACACTTATCAAAGTGAAATGTATGGTGGACAACCAGACACTGCTGCAGGATATGATAGCGACAATAGCCGTTACAGTATTGTAGTACCTAACTATCAAGTAGTTGATTTATTTGCCAGTTACAATGCCTCCGAGGATTTAACTTTCCGTATAAACGTGGGCAACATACTCAATGAAGAATACTGGACTGCAGCTTATCGTTCTGGCTCATTTATGTACTTAGGTGATGCCCGTAATGCTAAATTATCGATGACATATGAGTTTTAATTAAAGGTGTTTGCATGATTGTTATTGAACAAATTCTCTCGAAACAGGACGTCAGCGCTTATCGTCAGCAATTGGCTGAATGTCCGTGGGGCGACGGTCGTAAAACCGCAATGGGGATGGCGGCGTCGGTTAAAAATAACAATCAAGCAGATGCACAACACGCTAATGTGCGCCAACTCGCTAATCAGCTACTGGCGCGTATTGGCGAAACGCCTAAAATTGTATCGGCGGCGTTACCGCACAAGATATTTCCGCCGTGCTTTAATCGTTATAGCGAAACCGAAGAGTATGGCTATCATGTTGATGCAGCCATTATGCGGATCCCTAATACCGCAGAAGTCATCCGCAGTGATGTCTCAATGACGGTATTTTTGAGTGAACCCGAAGAGTATGACGGTGGTGAGTTAGTTATTGCCACCGAATTTGGCCAGCAACACATTAAATTACCGGCAGGATACGCTGTAGTATATCCGTCGAGTAGTTTGCATAAAGTGACTGCGGTAACTCGAGGGCAGCGGATTGCAGCTATTACATGGATGCAAAGTATGGTTGCCGATGTGACTTTACGTCAAACCTTGTATCAGCTCGATCAAAGCATTCAAAATTTGATTAAAGCTGAACATACCGATCGTGCTGAATTAGATAACTTGCATAATGTGTATCATAATTTAATTAGACAATTTACTCAGCTGTAATTGAAAATACTCATATCGGATCTAAGGGGTAGGGAGTATTGCGAAGCTTAAATGACTTAGCTTATATGACTGAGTTTGAACGACGCTGTTTTAATCACTTTGTTCTAATGATTGCTGATGTTCACTTGGTCGAAAATAGTTAGGCGGTAATGGCAAGTGATGAAATAGGTGTAACGCCAAGCGAGTTAGTCTCTGTTAGATATACGGTGACAGTACGGTTGCTAATGCGTGCTATCACCGTTAAGAGTGCGACTAGTTTACTACCATTTGACCAGTGTAAAGGATGAAGTTACGCAACAATATAACCCCCAATAAGCTTAAACATGCGGTTCCGGCAACATAGGCAAACTTGCGTTTTGAAGTGGCGGTCATAAATAAGTTCATCGCTAATGGGGCCGATAATCCTAATCCCATAATCCCAAACCAAAATATAAAGCCCCAAAAACCTACTCCGACAGCATTGAATGCCGCCACCTTGCTTTGGCCACCACTGAAGACTAAACCCAGGAAGAAGGTGAACATAAGTAGTATCTCGCCTAAAATCAGTGGGATCTCTATTTTATGAATGAAACGAACTTCTGCACCATTGGGGTTGCCTTTGAGTAACACACCACCTAATAACGTTGCCGCAGCACCTGAAGATAAGCCTGAAACCAAAAACAGCAAAGGTAACACGCCAGTATTCCACATAGGGAAGTGAGGTTGAGCGGATAATAAAAAGCCGGTATAGGCACCTAACGATACACAGAAGATAACCAGTAAGCCGGTTATACCTGCTTCATAATGCGCGATAATGCGTGTTAGCTTACAAACAATCGGAAAACGTTGTTCACAAAAATCATCAATGATTTTTCTGAATGTAATTACAATCCAGGCATACATAAATACTTGATAAAGCATTAATATAAGCACACCCATCGACATTACCGATGTAGGGTTGTAAAACACTAGGATCTTCCAAAAGTCCAAAGGTTTGGTTAAATCTAATACCAACACCCCCAAGCCTGCTACCACGGAAATTGCCGCAATAATACACGCAGCGATAATAAATCCAGACTGATGTGCTTTATCCTTTAGGCAAAAATGTTTCAATAAAACAGAGAAGAACATGGCGCCTGCGGATACCCCCGCTAAAAAGAGGTATATTGCAATGGGCCAGTGCCAAACCAAGGTATCAAAATGAAAAGCACTCATAATATAATCTCCCCTAGTTTCGCTTTAATGCGAAATATTTTAGGCCGGGTACCTAAACGTTGCTTAAAGCGCTCAGTCGGATTAGCCTTCAATAGTGCAACCAGTTCGGACTCGGGATCTTTAAGATTGCCAAACACTAATGCTTTTGTCGGACATATTTCTACACAGGCAGGTTGTTTACCCTGTTTGAGATTCGTTTCGCGGCAAAAATCACATTTGTCGGCAGCTTTAGTCACAGGATTAATAAAGCGTACTTCATAAGGGCAGGCTGCAATACAGTATTGGCAACCGACACATTTATCTGCATTGACTGCAACAATACCGGTTTCTTTATTAATAAAGGCGGCACCGGTGGGACAAACAGAAACGCAGGGTGCCTCTTCGCAATGTTCGCAAGAATGTCGAGAGAAATGATAAAATTGATTTGGGTATTCTCCAAATGGTCCAGTTCTTTCAATGCTTAGTCGTGTAACGCCTTCGGGGACATGATTCACTTCTCGACATGCTTCAACACAGGCATTACAGCCAATGCATTTGGTTTCATCATGTAACAAAGCGTACTTTATGTTGTTTATATCGGCTTCCATTTCTGCATTGGCATTTTTGCCACTGAGTGGATATACCGACACGCCTGCAACCAATGCACAGGTGCTTTTAAGAAAATGCCTTCTTGAGTTTTCCATGATTACTTACCTCGCACCGAGTGACAATTTTGGCATTTATTGCTGCGATCTGAGGCACTTAACCCCAACATCGGATCTAATTTAGGATGCAATTGATGACAAGATGTACAGCTGGTTTTTTGCGCATGTACGTTGTGTGTCCATTCTGCGTCAGCTAACTTTGTTGGCGTATGACATTTAAGGCATACAGCATTTTTAGCCGTAACAGGGATGTCATTGTCCGAAGAAAACATCATCAAATCATTAGGTTTTCTAGGATGATTGCCTTTTTCACCATGGCAAGAGCTACAACTCATTTTTAATGAGTCATGGCTATGATATCCCTGCATTGCTCCATTTCGTTTATGGCATTTCATGCATGAATCATTGTTAATTTTGCCAGTAAGTTCATCGCTGAGAGCGCCTTGGCTAAGAAACAGTGATAGCAATCCTATGCCGAGTGGCAATAGCCATTTATTCACGGACATAATGAATCCTCGCGATCAGAATTTAAAAAGATAAAATATCGAGTGAAAACAGCTTGTCGTCACCCGATAAGGTCTTCATACAGGTAGGGATAGTTTTAACATTTGCATGTCACAAGGTTTGCCTCGAGCCATTTCAACTAATTTAATGTTGAATTTTTCGAACAAACTTTTTGAGTTAGCATCATCTTGATTACTAAAATCAGAGATAACTAACTTCACTTCTGACGAATCATGGTCAATGACGACATAATCGAGTCGTGTATGATTTTCGGCAGCAGTTTGTGAATCCATTTCAAACACGGTATCGATTGGAACGTTACAACAAACGTCATATTTTTCGCCAATCATGGTTTTTAGTGATTTTAAAAAGTCAAAACTTTGAGTATCAAAAAGCATTTTTTTAAATTTAACTGTGTGGTCCTCTGTATTAGTTTTGAAGAACTTTATACAAGTCATAATGAAAACAACTAATATAAATGGAACAACGATAAATAAAACTGAGTATATAAATACATAACTTAAAAAGACTGAAGTGAACATACCAACCTCCAAACACTTATTGTTTTATTAACTGTACGTCGTCGACGTACGATTAATACTATCCTTGTATTTTCATTTTTAATTGATCGTAATCAATTAAGTGAGGTGATTATTATTTATTTGATTGTAGTTATGATTTGGATCTTATTGTTATTTTTCGCATGTTAAATTAAGAAAAGTATTTATTTAACTATATTAATATTTAAGTTTACAATAGAGTTTTTTAAAATGCTGAATTGAATATTGCAGAAGTTGAAATGCTCATTTTGACATTTTTCTTTATAATTTTTGTGCAAGCTTAATCGTCACCTCGGTAGTAATCATACTTAAGCTATTCCCTCTTTAAAGTGTTTTTGTAAAATGAGTTGTTTTTGATAACTGATTTTTATGATCTGGATTAAGTAATCATCAAATACTTAAAATAAAGTTATGAAATATTATATAAATCGATAATATGATATGTTAAATACCTCTAAGGGAGTATCTGTGATGAAGAAGATTGACTTAGATAAATTAGACTTATTAACACTTTCTATATTAGTAAGTTTGTACGAAAACAAATCGGCTACTCATGTGTCTAGAATACTGGATGTACCAGCATCAAAGATTAGTCGTTGTTTACATTCAGCAAGATTGCTATTCGGTGATGAGCTTTTTATTAGACGTAAATATGGATTGGTACCGAACGATTATGCAGGGAGGATCTATCCTATTGCAAAAGAAATTGTGGACTGTGCTAAAAACTTCAATCGGCTGAATAGTACCTCATTGCCACATAGTCGACATTTTGAATTAGTGATGCCAGGAATGATTGCTCATGCTTACCCACGTGCATTAATGCATTCAATTAAAGAGCATCATAAAGATATTCATATCAATGTGAACAATTGGGATAAACATGCTCTAGAAAGCGTTTCTAACGACCCTAATAGTATTGTCTTGTGTGGCTGTAAAAGCCCTGAGGAAATTCATTGCTTTGATCAAAAGTTACACGTTGAAGTGCTTGCCGAAATGGGGTCACAGTACTTGTTAAGTTGTAAAAATCATCGCATTTTAAAGCAAGAAATCACTTTAGAAAGTATTGCCGAGTATCCATACATCAATACGCTTATGGGAGCCCAAGCGCCAATAATCAATCCGTTTCAAGAGTATTGTCAACTCAACAATCTACCTCTTGAAACTGAAATGACTATTACAAATGTATCTTCTTTATTTGATTACCTTTCTGATTGTAAGTCGTTGGCATTAACAC
Organism: Shewanella sp. SR43-8; assembly: GCF_014163775.1. NCBI lineage: Bacteria > Pseudomonadati > Pseudomonadota > Gammaproteobacteria > Alteromonadales > Shewanellaceae > Shewanella > Shewanella sp. SR43-8. The sequence continues at coordinate 225,727 of NZ_JACJDX010000011.1, forward strand.
CTTACAAGGCCGTTTACGACATGGTAGATGAGGAGTCAGGTTTACATGCTTGTCAGATATCTGAATACGAAGTGAATCGTCTTTTTAACGTTGTAGAACCATTAAAGTTAGTATTGGTGACGCATCCCAATGCAGATAATGAAGATGCTACTTGGTTAAAACAGCAGATACGCGAGTTAACCAGTGAGCTTGTTTAACAATAAAGTCTATACAGATGTTGTTTTAGTTATATGAGCATTATAAATATATGTTTTGATATGAACTTGGGTGTTGTATCTAGACCTTAGTATGAGTTTTCTTGATAGTTTTACTTCTTAATGCTTATTGAGTAAAAATTGGCTTTGGTGTAGGCGGTTATTGGTGTTTTTTAATAAATGATATTTTCAATCACATTGTTCACGATAGCCTAGGTTGCTTTGTTAGTTATTTAATCCAACATGTGTTTTTCACTTTTCGATTTATATACTCGAATTTAATACGTATCGGAATTACATTTAATGTAATTCCTTTTTGTGTATATTTTTTACTTGTTTAAAAGTCGTTCATGCGAGACTTTTAGTTAATTGCATAAATGTATAATTTGGCGTTTGTTTTTTCTCGATACTAAATTTGAATATAAAATATATGTTTTTTTGCAACTTAGAAGTGCAAAACGTTTTTGGGTAATATCGTCGCGACTAATACTATTTGATAAATGTAAATGATGAATATAAAAATCTACATACTATATTTAATGTTTTTTATAGCAAAAAATATGAGGTGAGTCATTTTATCATAAACGTTACTTAAGGCTGAGCTAATGTAGTGGTGTGATAATTACCGCTTAAAAACAGGTTAAATCAGTATTAAAGCATCAATTACTTGCCACCAATCTTGGAAATTTGTTAGCAATCTTCTTTTGTCGTCATTTTTTTATAAGTAATTGATTTTAATTTAAATATTGGTTTTTTATTGCTTGGTTGTGGTTAAGCTTGTGGTTACACATGAGTGCCTGCGTTAGTGAGTTGGGTATTGCTGCATTTAGCATTTAAAACCTATGCTACATACTATGTTTTGAACCAGTGAATAACGCTCATACTTGTATATTTCATCGAGCGATTAATCACAGCTAAAAACGTTATAGATCAACTGATACCCTGGTAAGATTCATGATCATATTTCAAGGGCTTTACTAACTTATTCACGTTAAGCTAATCTTCTTGTTTCCTATCAAGCTGTATTTGAGGGAATAACAATATCAGTCAATAAGGATATAACGTGGACACCCTTGAGTTAACTTCTGTTACCCCCACCAAAACTAAATCGTTTTTAGCTGGTGCGCTTGCCGTTATGCCGCTGACGATTGCGGTGATCCCTTGGGGGATACTCGCCGGATCGTTTGCACTGGAAGTGGGCCTAACGCCAGTTGAAAGCCAAGCGATGTCGGCAATTATCTTTGCGGGTAGTGCCCAGTTGGTTGCACTCGGTATGATAAAAGCCGGTATTGGTATTAGCAGCATTTTGATCACCACCTTACTGATCACCTCTCGACATTTGCTGTATGCCATGGCGATGCGCACTCATATAAGCCCTTTACCCCTTAAATGGCGTTTAGGCTTAGGTTTTTTACTCACAGATGAACTGTTTGCTATCGCCAATCAAGCTCATAAAGGCGACTCGCCAGTGCAACATCAGTTTGATCGCTGGTATGCTTTGGGCGGCGGCTTAACCTTTTATCTTGGTTGGAATATTGCTACTTTGCTTGGCATTGTCGCAGGGCAGTCTATCGACAACTTAGGCGAACTCGGACTCGACTTTGCCATCGCTGCCACCTTTATCGCCATCGTAGTCCCCACAGTAAAAAAGCCATCAATATTAGTGTGTGTCCTGGTGTCGCTTACCTTAGCTGTCGTGTGCGCAGTATTTGCGATTCAAGCCGGGCTATTAATTGCGGCTATATCGGGCATGGCAGCAGGCATGACTTACGCCAAATTGACTAACGAAGACGTTGTGGTTTCGGCTAGAGTTGATTCGAGTAACATTGATTCTGTTATCGCTAATTCGAATACCGCTGAATCTACTTCTTCAGTGACCGCAAATAAGGATCACAAGCTATGATCTGGCTGATTATTTTATCCATGGCGGCGGTGGTGTTTATCAGTCGACACTTGTTGTTAGAACCTAAATTGCCTATTCGTTTAAGTAAAAATACCTTAACGTTTTTAAGCTATTCAGCCCCAGCGGTATTAACCGCTATCTTAGCGCCAATTGTGTTTGTGCCCGAAGGCCAACTTGCTATTAGTGTATATAACCCCTATTTAACGTGTGCTCTGGTGGCCACAGTGCTGGCTTACGTTACCCGCAACACCTTACTCACAACCGTACTCAGTATGGGACTGTTTTTTATTTTGTATTAGCAACAGATCCTAGATTAATTTCAATCATTGTTAACTGACATTCTGTTGCGCAATAGATTAGAATAACCGCCATATTACGGACCAATTAGAGTTGAATATGCACGTACACATATTAGGTATTTGTGGCACTTTTATGGGCGGTTTAGCCCTACTAGCCCGCGCAATGGGCCACAAAGTAACCGGCAGTGATGCTAACGTTTACCCGCCGATGAGCACCCAGCTTGAGCAACAAGGTATTGAGCTAATCCAAGGTTTTGATCCCATTCAATTAGGCAAAGAAGGCGATAATCAACCTGATTTAGTGGTTATTGGTAATGCCATGAGTCGCGGTAATCCATGTGTAGAAGCGGTATTAAACCGTGGTATTAAATACACTTCTGGGCCGCAGTTTTTGTCTGAACATATTTTGCAAGACCGTTGGGTATTAGCGGTAGCGGGTACTCACGGCAAAACCTCTACCTCCAGCATGCTCGCGTGGGTTTTAGAATACTGCGGCTACGAGCCGGGATTTTTAATTGGTGGTGTGCCGCAAAACTTTGGCGTGTCAGCCCGTTTAGGTAACTCAGTGTTTTTTGTGGTTGAAGCCGACGAATACGACAGTGCCTTTTTTGATAAACGCTCTAAGTTTGTGCATTACCATCCACGCACGTTAGTGATCAATAATCTTGAATTTGATCATGCCGATATTTTTGCCGATCTCGCAGCCATTCAACGTCAATTTAATCATGTTATCCGCACTGTGCCGGGCGAAGGTAAGGTTATTTGGCCTAGCGATGTTGAAGCTGTGCAGCAAGTGATTGATATGGGCTGTTGGAGCGAACAAGAAATTTATTCTAAATCGCCAACCTTAGCCACAGATATAGCTAATCATTCAGACAGTCCTTTAGCAAGCCAAGGTGAACCAAGTGCCTGGCAGTCGCGTACTATTGCCGACGACGGCCATGTGTTTGAAGTGCTGTTTAAGGGCGAGTCACAAGGGATATTACACTGGGCATTGATAGGTCAGCACAATATCGAAAACGCAATTATGGCTATCGCTGCGGCACGTCATGTTGGCGTAGCACCAAGCCATGCTATAGAGGCATTGACACAGTTCAGTCCACCTAAGCGTCGTTTAGAATTATTGGCTACCGTCAATGGGGTGTCTGTGTATGACGATTTTGCTCATCATCCAACCGCTATTGCCACCACCTTGCAAGGGCTAAGGGCCAAAGTGGCTTCCAGTGATCATGCCAATGGCAAGATTATTGTAGTGCTAGAGCCGCGATCGAACACCATGAAAAGCGGTGTACATAAAGATACGCTGGCCAATTCGATGGTATTGGCTGATGTTGGCTACTTATATCAAGCGGACAATATTGGTTGGGACATTCATGCCAGTATGGCTAATGCGCCACTTCCTGTGACTGTGTTTAACAATATAGAAGACATTATTAACACAGTAGCCACCACCGCCAATAAAGGTGATACCGTGGTCATTATGAGTAATGGTGGCTTTAATGGTATTCACCAGAAAATAATTAAGGCTCTAGCGTAACGGCTTTAGCCGATAGAGGGTACAACATGGCCTATGCCAAAAAAGCCAAAGCAATTAGTCTCGCCTGGACTGGCGCATCTGGCGCACCATATGGTATTAAGTTGCTTGAATGCTTGCTCGCGGCTGATTACCAAGTTTTTTTAATGGTATCCAGCGCAGCACGTGTGGTGTTAGCCACCGAGCATGGGTTACAACTGAGCGCAAATCCAGATAAAGCCAAGGCTCAATTACTTGAACAACTGCATAATTCTGATGAGCCATTAAAAGGCGAATTAGTGGTGTTAGGTAAAGATGAATGGTTTTCGCCGCCAGCATCAGGCAGTGCGGCACCAAAACAAATGGTGATTTGTCCGTGTTCAACCGGCACATTAGCTGCTGTCGCCACTGGAATGAGTAATAATTTGCTCGAAAGAGCAGCAGACGTAGTATTAAAAGAGCGTGGGCAGTTAATCCTTGTTCCGCGTGAAACTCCTTTTAGTGCCATACACTTAGAGCATATGTTAAGCCTTACACGCAATGGTGCGACCATCATGCCAGCGGCACCAGGTTTTTATCATAATCCCAAATCGGTTCAAGATCTGGTAAACTTCATGGTTTCCCGAATACTTGATCATTTGGGTATTGAACACGACTTAACGAGTCGCTGGGGATACGGACGTACTCAGTCACACGACATCGACAATTGAGAGATTTATGAAGCACACCATTGAAATGATGATTTCTGAGCAAGAAATCAATAAAACTTTAGACCAGTTAGCTGAACGCATTAATGCTCATTACGCTGACAGTGAACGCTTATTAATGGTTGGCCTATTAAAAGGTTCTGTAGTGTTTATGGCCGATTTATGTCGCCGCATCAAAGGCCATGTTGAAATCGACTTTATGGCAGTATCAAGTTATGGTAATTCAACCACTAGCTCACGCGACGTTAAAGTGCTTAAAGACGTGCAGTCTGATATCTCTGGCCGTGACGTGTTAATTGTTGAAGACTTAATCGACTCAGGCAACACCTTAAATAAAGTGCGCGAGATGTTACTACTGCGCGAACCAAAAAGTTTAGCGCTTTGTACCTTATTAGATAAGCCAGAACGCCGCGAGGTTGATGTACACGTCGACTTTATTGGTATCACAATTCCTGACGAGTTTATTGTCGGTTACGGTATCGACTACGCAGAGCAATACCGCAACTTGCCTTATATCGCTAAAGTTGTACCACTGGATTAAGCAAACATAATTTATAAACTCCCGCCGATGTGGGAGTTTTTTTTCATTGTAAGTTGAGGATTTCAATATGGCCGATAACGCCAATGCATTGGTGATCGATAACCTTAAAAAAACCTATAAAGGCGGTGTAGAAGCCGTTAAGTCAATTAGTTTGACGGTAAAGCAAGGTGACTTCTTTGCTTTGCTTGGCCCCAATGGTGCAGGTAAATCTACCACCATCGGCATTATCAGCTCATTGGTGCAGAAAACCGCTGGCACGGTTTCGGTATTTGGTTTCGATATAGATAAAGATCTCGAACATGCCAAGTTATGTATCGGGTTAGTACCGCAAGAATTTAACTTTAACCAGTTTGAAACCGTGCAACAAATTGTGGTTAACCAAGCGGGTTACTATGGCGTGCCAAAAGCCGTAGCATTACAACGTGCTGAAAAGTATCTCACCCAACTTGATTTATGGCAAAAACGCCATGCTCAAGCGCGCGAACTGTCTGGTGGCATGAAACGCCGTTTAATGATTGCACGTGCGTTAATGCACGAACCTAAATTACTAATATTAGATGAGCCAACAGCTGGCGTCGACATTGAACTTCGTCGTTCAATGTGGGAGTTTTTAAAGCAAATTAACAAACAAGGTGTGACGATTATTTTAACCACACACTACCTTGAAGAAGCCGAAATGCTGTGTCGCACCATTGGTATTATCGATACCGGTTTGCTGGTGGAATGCACCACCATGAAGGCATTATTGAGCAAGCTAGATGTTGAAACCTTTATTTTCGATTTACGTCATAATCTCGATGTTGCCCCTCAGTTAACCAATATGAATTGCCGCTTAACTGATGCACATACTTTAGAAGTCGATGTGGCCAAATCGAATAATATTAATGAGTTATTTACTCAGTTTACTTCAGCCAATATCGAAGTCTTGTCGATGCGCAATAAAGCCAACCGTCTAGAAGAATTGTTTGTAGAGCTGGTAGAGAAAGCCAAGGAGTCAAAATAATGAAAAGTCTGTATTTTGTGGCTTTTAAAAGTATTTTAACCAAAGAAATTAATCGCTTCACCCGTATTTGGATCCAAACACTAGTGCCGCCAGCCATTACCATGACGTTATATTTTTTAATTTTTGGTAACTTAGTTGGTAGCCGCATCGGTGAAATGGGCGGCGTGTCCTACATGGAGTTTATTGCTCCTGGTTTAATCATGATGTCGGTGATCACCAGCTCATACTCTAATGTGGCCTCATCGTTTTACAGCGCCAAGTTTCAACGCAACATTGAAGAAATCATGGTGGCTCCAGTACCGCATTACGTGATGATAGCTGGTTATGTCGGCGGCGGTGTCGCCCGTGGGTTATGCGTGGGCCTAATTGTGACCACAGTGGCGATGTTGTTTGTTGATATCTCCTTACATCATGTTGGCTTGGTCGTTATCACCATGTTTTTAACCTCAGTGTTATTCTCACTCGGTGGCTTGATTAATGCCGTGTTTGCCAAAAGCTTTGACGATATCAGTATTATCCCGACCTTTATTCTTACGCCACTCACCTACTTAGGCGGTGTATTTTACTCGTTATCGTTATTGCCACCTTTTTGGCAAGGTGTATCGGGTTTAAATCCTGTGGTATACATGATTAACGTATTCCGCTACGGATTTTTAGGTTTTGCCGACCTTAGTGTACCGTTATCTATCGCCATCATGGTTGGCTTTTGCGTCAGCTTGTGGGCAGTAGCTTACTATTTGATTTCGCGCGGAATTGGTTTGCGTAGCTAAGTCTCATAGGCGGTAAGCCGCAGCCAAAGCGGTTGTTATCATCTCAGTGTAAAAGGGCTCATAAGAGTCCTTTTTTATGGGCGTTATCTATCTATTGGGCTGGTAGTATGACTAAAGCGAGAACCTATAACATGAGTATACAGTTCAGTCGTTTTAAGATATGAATGGCCTAATAGTTCTTGAACATTACGAATATTGGTACCATTTTTCAGTAGTTGAGTCGCAAACGTATGCCTAAAGGTATGTGCTTTTACTTGCTTCGGTATTTAGCTGATTAATACTGCTTTGCGCAATTGTTTTCTAAATGTTGTTTCGTGAATATGATGACGACAAATATAGCCATCATATGGATGTGTACAGCGCGTCGATGAGGGGAAAACATACTGCCAAGATAAATCTTTAGCGGCATTACCATATTTGCGTAATAGTGCAGGTGGCGCGCCTTTACGATACTAAATTGGTTATCCAAAGAATGGCTTAAGGATTTTGGCAATAATGTATAACGGTCTTTTTTACCTTTGCCTCTAAAAACAAATAACGTATTATTCTGTATGTTTACATCTTTAATTCTTAGCTTTAATGCCTCATTTATTCGTAATCCTCCACCATATAGAAGTGATGCAATTAACCAATATTGGCCAGAAAGGTGGCTAATAATGTTTGTAGCCTCCTCGTGGGTTAGCACTGTCGGTATGGACTGCTCCCGCTTAGTAAACGAATAACGTAAATCTGATATCTCTCTTCGAATAATATGTTTATATACATAAATAATTGCGCATAAAGCTTGGTTTTGTGTTGCAGCACTTACCTGCCGATTGACTGCTAAGTGATTTAAGAAACGCTCAATTTCGGCATTACCCATGTCTTGAGGATGTTTTTTGTCATTGAAAAGGATAAATTGCTTTATCCAATATAAATATACTTTCTCTGTTTTGATACTGTAACGACGAGTGCGAAGTTCGGTACGAATTGACTCGAGAAATGGTGATGTTGACATATCAACTCCTTTTGATTCAAACTGACATTATAGCTGTATATATATAAGGGCTATCCATTTAGCGCCACCAGTGTCAATATGTAGTGATGAAAACTTCATCGTATTTATTAAAAGCTGGTGTAGATTACCCTACAAGTTGGGGCGAATTTGTTGATTGGTTTCATG
>NZ_JACJDX010000012.1:0-183629 GCF_014163775.1 Shewanella sp. SR43-8
ACATTCATCGTTGCATTGAGTTTAAATTTTTTGATTGCCAACATTCCGAAGAACAGAAGACAATTTCGAATAACTCAATACCTGTGAATGTCCACACAGATTACTTGATAAATTGTTAAAGAGCGGACCTAGTAACTTGCGTTAGACGCCGTGTTCCGTGTCAGTGGGGTGTATTATAGGGAAAACATTTTATAGCGCAAGCGCTTTTTAAAGTTTTTATGACGATTAAGACTCAACTGCGTACTATTTAAACTCAAAGCCACATTTAAGGATGTTTTTGCTGTATTTACGAACAAAAACGGCCAACTACAGCAGACCTTGAATATATTTCCCCTGCCTATAGAAGGCTTAAGATGTGCTTCATTGAGATTTAAGTAGCTAATTTGGCTTGTTGAGGCTAAATATTTACTCAAGCAAGGTTAATACAGTGTTAACTCAACTGTATATTCGTCTCAACACACAAGATATAGGTATTTTTAATTTTACTGGCAGCAAAAGCAAAACGAAGAAAGCGGTTTATAGATGAATAACAGTCAACCGATGTTCATATATAAGTAGGTTAATGCTTATATATGAACAGGTAGGAGATATTTTTTGCTTATCGGCAATAAACAGACACTTTCGCTTATCGGTTTGATGAGAGATTTGTAGACTATGACAGTAATTGATTTAATAAACTCGGTACATCAGCAATGCTATCAACCACGGCACTAGCAAGATTGATACCCGCTTCATCGACTACTTTACCTGAGCGAACCAAAATAGTGGTATTGATTCCAGCGGCTTTTGCTGCGCGCATATCATCAGCCTTATCCCCAACCATCACAGATTGGCTCATGTCTATTTTCAAGAATTCAGCGGCAGTGGTCAACATACCTGGTTTCGGTTTACGACACTCACAATCTTGCTTGTATTCGCCTAGGCCTTTTTCTGGATGATGTGGGCAATAATAAATACCATCAAGATCGACACCTTTATCGGCAAAGTTCCAATCCATCCATTCTGTTAAATGATGAAAATCATCTTCACTGTACATGCCACGAGCAATACCAGATTGGTTGGTGACAACAACTAATAGGTAACCCTTTTGCTTTAACGCTAAACACGCTTCAAATACACCCTCTATATATTCAAACTCGTCCACAGTATGGACATAACCATTATCTTTATTGATCACGCCATCACGATCGAGAAATACTGCTTTATTCAATCTAACACTCCTTAAACGCTATACTGGGGTGATTATCCCATTGAGATGAATTTGGGGCCAGACAATCTGGATATTTTTATTAATTTGTTTAATTACCACCTTTATATGCATAATTGTATAGGTTTCACTTTATAAAGCGGCCTCTAAGCGGTACCCTTGCTCGAAGATATTAGTGATTATTATAGAATACATGAGCAATATACCTCCTATTATTCATAAAACTCGAACGCAACTTGTTGTTGAGGCGCTTCGTGAACAGATCCTTTCTGGTGATATTCAGGGAGGTGAACCGCTTAGACAATCTGCTATCGCAGAGCAATTGAACGTGAGTCGCATTCCTGTGCGTGAAGCTCTAGTACAATTAGAAGCAGAAGGTTTAATCAATTTCGAACCACATAAAGGTGCAACCGCAACTCTGTTATCAGTTGAGCAAGTCACTGAGTTATTTGAATTACGTGCAATGATAGAATCAGATTTATTAGCTAAGGCAATTCCTAAATTGTCTGATAATGATCTTGCTGAAGCTGAAATGGTGCTCGTTCAACTTGAGTTAGCATTTACACTGAAAGAGTCTGTGGCCAGTTGGAGTGAACTGAATACAAGATTTCATACTCGTTTATACCAAGCGGCTAATCGCCCTCATACAATGGATGTGGTAAACGGTCTAAACACAAATTGTGATCGCTATATTCGTCTACAGTTGCTGTTTACTGGTGGGATCCCTATCGCTGAAAGAGAGCATAGAGTGTTACTTGAGTTATGCAAGAATCGAGATATAGAAAAGGCGACAACTTTATTGCGAGAGCATATTCTGCATGCCTCTGATTCAATAAAGAAATTAGTAGAACAAAAAATTAAGTCATAAAAACAATAATAAATCTTAGTTATGGCTATTAAAAATAATGAATACCAAGAGTTTAGCTTAAGCTCGCTTAATACTTAGCACTTGATATTGTGAATAAATTTAATTAACGATTGAACGTATTGAGAGAATTTTATGCAGTATGCACATATTACCGGTTGGGGTAAGTCCGTTCCGCCAGCAACATTAACCAATGCTGATTTAGCGACATTCATGGAAACAACGGATGAATGGATTAAAACTCGCACAGGGATCAGTCAGCGTAACATTAGTCACGTTAACACTTCTGAAATGGCATCGGTTGCAGCTAAGCATGCACTTGCGGCTGCAGGAATCGACGGTAGTGAGTTAGATTTAATTATTTTAGCGACTGCAAGCCCTGATACCTTGATCCCTAATATTGCTTCAACGGTACAAGCCAATATTGGCGCTACATGTGGTGCATTTGATATCAATGCCGCATGCAGTGGCTTTTTGTATGGTGTGGGTTTAGCCAGCTCAATGATCAAAAGCGGCCAAAGTAAGAAAATTCTGATCATCGGTGCTGAACGTCTGTCTTTTTACCTTGATTGGTCTCGCCGTGAAACTGCAGTATTATTTGGTGACGGTGCTGGCGCAGTTGTTCTTGAAGCAAGCGATCAGCCGGGCGGCGTATTAGGTTATGAGTTAAATAATGACCCTGAAGGGCGAGATATTTTAAAGTCTAACTTTGGCACCCAAATGGATAGATTTGATAACGATTCGTTAGATTTTTATATCCACATTAATGGTCAAGATGTGTTTAAGCGTGCGATTCATGGCATGGGAAGCTTAAGTGCTAAAGTACTCGAAAAATGTAACACCAATATAGATGATGTCGATTTTGTTATCCCGCATCAAGCTAACGAGCGAATTATCGATACGTTAGTGAGCCGGATGAAAATCCCTAAAGAAAAAGCGTTCGTTAATATCGCTGATTATGGCAATACTTCTGCAGCCACCATCCCTATCGCTATTTGTGATGCATTATCTCAGGGCAAAATTGTCCCAGGACAAACGATTTTATCATGTGCATTTGGCGCAGGATTAACTTCTGCCGCATTACTATTAAAGTGGGGTGAACGAACCACACCAATTAATACTAGTGATGCTAAATTACCCCCTTGCGATAAAACGGCACTTGAATTAATTAAGCCTGCGGTTGATTACTTTTTCAATAAAGCGAAAGATGCTGAATAAGCCTTATTGAGTTAACTTAAATTAACTTAAGCTAAGCGTTAAAAAAGCCAGTCTAGATGACTGGCTTTTTAGTGTATTAGCGCAACACATTAATTAAGTCTTTTACCGATAGTTTTTTTACATCGCCTATTGCAGCGACCTGAGCCAAGAGTAATTCAGCACAGGATAATGCATCTATAAGCGCATTATGCGCCGAATAAACAGGTAAACGGTAACGTTCGCGACTGGCACCTAAACGTAACGATCCTTCTTTTAATACCGAATGTTGCATTAAACAGCGTTTTTTTTCTATGGCGAGGGTGTCGATAAACACCATAGGAATAGATTGACCAAAACAACGGATTAATTGCTGTTGAATGAACTCGATGTCCAGTGGTGCATGATGCGCCACCAAAATATGACCTTTCGTTTGTGTGAGAAACCATTCCATCGCGTCTTGAATAGATAACGCCATATGCAATTGATTATCGACAATACCATGAACCGTTGCGCTGTGACCGACACTACCACTGATGGCAATCATCATATGCTGTGCCTTTTCAAGCGGGATCCCCCCGTTGATAATAGGTACCATACCAATACTGATGACTTGATCGCCAATAGGATTTAAGCCGGTCATTTCAAGATCAATCGCCATTAAGGGGGCGTCGAGAAATGGTTGTGTTAATGCTGGGATAATTGCGTCTAAGTAAGTATCGAGTGGCGAAGGCAGTATGGCCATTTTTTTTCGCCACAATATGGCTTTTATCCACCACAGATTAACCACTAAAAACTCCTTAGAAACTTAAGCTTTATGCCCGCTTGAGCATCATGAACCACCTTAAAAGCATCCCGTAATTGGTGGCGCATTAACGAAGAGAGATGTTGTGGTTTTAGAAAGTTATTCACCGGCAGATTATGGGTTGCTTGGTAACCTTGATTCGATAAACGAATATGCGCAATAAACTCATGTGCATCAGCCAAATTAAGTGCATCTTTGCGATTAATAATATTCGCATCCATTAACGCCCTAATCCGCTTGGCGGTATTCACCTCTTTAATACCCGCACTCAATGCATATACTCTGGCAATATCATTAATAAGCGCACTGCCCTTGTGCTTTAAATCCATGCCTTTGACTTCACTGCCATCACGCTCAAGAACAAACTTTCTAAAAAAACCCAGTGGAGGTGATTCCGTTAAGGAATTCCCCGCCATACCGGCAAGGAAAATATCGTTGTCTTGTGTTGATGCTAACACCGAATCTTGTAATTCATTGAATAGGTTTAACGGACCGAATACAGGTCGCATATCGAAAAAGATGCTTGCATGCATTAATGCTTTTGGTTCTGGCGTATTAACCCATTGCGAAAAAAGCCCTTTCCATTTAACAAGGGATATTCGCCACTTGGGGTTTTGCGCCATAATATCGCCTGGACAATAAATATAACCACATTCATCTAAGCCCTTACACACAGCTTTGGTTAACGTGTCAAAATAAGCTGCGGCAAACTCATCAGGTTCATGGGCCAGTAATAAACCATTATCTTGATCTGAACAAGCGACTTGATCTTGGCGACCTTGTGAACCAAACGCTAACCAACAAAATGCCATTGGCGCTTGGCCTAAAATTTGTTGATTAAGCTCAATCAGTCTGCGGGTTAATGCATCGGTTACTGAGGTTAGCACACGGCCAATCTCTTCAGCTCTAGCATCGGCACTGATGAGGTTTTGCAACAACAGGGGGATTTGTTTACTCACGTGAATAAGCTTTTCTATGGTGCCTTGGCGGCCAATTTCGCCAATTAACAGCAAAGGCTGTGAGCTTTGTGAACGCAAAATATCAGTACTGGTGATCATCCCGAGTGCTTGGCTGCCTTCTACCACAGGCAAATGATGAATATTATGTTCACTCATCGCCAACATGGCTTCAAAAACTAATGCATTGGCATGGGTTGTGACTGGATTAATTGTCATGGCTTGACTCACCAGAGCATTAAAATCTAACCCTTCGGCAATGATCCGATTACGCAGGTCTCTGTCGGTTAAAATCCCGGTTAACTTTTGATTATCGATCACTAATACCGATGATACCCGATGTTCTCGCATCAGTTTGGCTGCATCCATCACGCTGGCGTTGGCGTCAATAATAATCGGCCTAGATGACATAATAGAAGTGATGCGGCTCGTAGTGGTCAGGTCTTTGGCGGTAAATTTAGCTTCATTACGTAAACGATTAGCAAAAGCGCGGGCAAAAAACTGATCAAAACTGCGATGCTCAGATCTCAACTTGGCAAATACAGATTGTGGTAAATGATAAACTAAACTGTCTTCAAGAATGGCCACTTTATTAACCACTTTTTCACCCGATAGCAAAGTAGAAAAACCAAAGCACTCACCTTCGCCGACACGGTCGACCAACACACCTTCAGGATCGCGAACTTCAAATGCGCCGCTGCGCACCAGATATAATTTGGGGTTATCTTTGTCAAACTCGACAAATGCAGACGCTTTACTGTAATAACCCACAGTAATTTTTTTGGCACAATATTGAATGAGATCTCGAGGAAGCGTATCAAAAGGAGAATGGAGCGCTAAAAACTGCTCTACAGGTTGTAACTCGCTGGCATCCATTAATTAATTCCCTATGGTACATGGGTTAACACTTTCACTATAGCAAAGCATTTCACTTAACGCCTATAGGACTAAAGCCCAACAAAAAGAGCGCCGAAGCGCCCTTTCTAAGCTGTATTGATTATAACTTAGTGATCGTGAGCTTCACCCGATCCTTTAGGGAAACGAATCGACTCTACCATCGCCACTATTTCATCAGGAATTTTAGTGGTAACTTTACTCACAGCAAAAGCCACGACAAAGTTGACTATCATTCCCATCATTCCAATACCTTCTGGTGAAATACCAAATAACCAGTTTTCAGATGTATTAGCTGCTGGATTAACAAACTTAAAGTAAGCGATATAAGCCGCAGTAGATAATAAGCCGATAACCATACCCGAAATAGCCCCTTCTTTATTCATGGTTTTAGAGAAAATACCCATGATAATAGCTGGGAATAACGATGCAGCAGCTAGACCAAATGCAATGGCGACAACCGCGGCAACAAAGCCTGGTGGATTAATACCAAAGTAACCAGCCATAACAACCCCAAAACCTGCGGCTATTCGTGCATACATTAACTCTTTCTTGTCCGAAATGTCTGGCATCAGATTTTTCTTGAGTAAATCATGTGAAACAGACGTTGAAATAACCAGTAATAAACCCGCAGATGTCGACAATGCTGCAGCTAAACCACCCGCAGCAACTAAAGCAATCACCCATGCTGGAAGGTTAGCAATTTCAGGCGTGGCCAACACAATGATATCTCGGTCAATGTTCATTTCATTTTTTTCACCATTGGTGTAAAAAATCTTGCCATCATTGTTCTTGTCTTCCCACTTGATTAAACCAGTTTTTTCCCAGTTTTTAATCCACTCAGGTGCAGTTTCATAAGGAACACCGGTAGAATCTGGTCCATTAATGGTTTCAATCATGTTTACGCGTGAGAAAGCAGATAATGCAGGAATTGTAGTGTACATAATAGCGATAAACACTAATGCCCAACCAGCTGATATACGTGCATCTTTCACTTTAGGGACAGTAAAGAAACGCACAATAACATGCGGTAATCCTGCTGTACCAAACATTAACGCGCCAGTGATAAAGAACACATCGATCATGCCTTTAGAACCTTCGGTATATTGGGAGAACCCAAGCTCTGCCGATAATCCATCGAGTTTATCGAGTAAATATACCCCCGTACCATTACCCGCGGCGTCGATCATCTCAGCACCGAAACCAATTTGTGGGAAAATATGACCTGTCATCATTACCGAAATAAAGATAGCTGGAACCATAAAGGCAAAGATAAGTACGCAGTACTGTGCAACCTGTGTGTAAGTAATCCCCTTCATGCCACCCAATACTGCATAAAAGAACACCACCGCCATACCAATATATACGCCAGTTTCTACGTCAACCTCTAGGAAGCGAGAGAACACCACGCCAACACCACGCATTTGCCCTGCAATATAAGTAAAGCAAATAAAGATGGCACAAATCACTGCTACCGTACGTGCTGTTTGAGAGTAATAACGATCACCAATAAAATCAGGAACAGTAAATTTACCAAATTTACGTAAGTAAGGTGCCATGCACAAGGCTAATAGCACATAACCACCAGTCCAGCCCATAAGATACACTGAACCATCATAACCAGTAAAAGACACAATACCGGCTAATGAAATAAATGATGCAGCTGACATCCAATCTGCTGCTGTTGCCATACCATTCAACACAGGGTGAACGCCACCGCCTGCAACATAAAACTCTTTGGTTGAACCTGCTCGAGACCAAATGGCGATCCCGATGTAAAGCGCGAAAGTTGCGCCAACAATTAAATACGTAAGTGTTTGAACATCCATCTTAGTGCCCCTTAGTCTTCCTGAACATTGTATTTTTTGTCTAATGCATTAGCTTTCGCCACATAAACAAAAATCAGCGCCACGAATACATACATTGCACCCTGCTGCGCAAACCAGAAACCCAATTTGAATCCCATAAAGGTAAATTCGTTTAACACATCTACTAATATAACGCCGCAGCCAAATGACACTGCAGCCCAAATTGCAAGCAAACTAAGTACTAAACGTAAATTCTCACGCCAGTAACCCGCTGCCTTATCGTTATTTTCAAAACTCATTGCGACTCCCCTATGTTATTTTTTGTAAAGTCATTGTTAATTTAGCAACTCAGGGGGGCACCACAATCAAGACCTTAGTCGTACTTGATCAATAAAAACTCTGACCAATATTACAAAACACTTATATATCAATGTAATAGAGAAAATAAAAACCAGAAAAACATGTTGCCCACGCCATGAAGTTAGACCAAGGTCGAACAAAAAGACATCTTTGTGGAGTCTGTGCGCTGCATCACGAAAGGCAAAAATAAATATTTGATAGCAAAAAAATTTTTGTTTGCGTTGAAAATAGTTCTATTTCCTGAGATAAGTGTTCTTAAAGGAATAAGTCTATCTAAAATACAGATAATAAGGATATTTTTTGAGCTTGCCACGCATTAATCAACAACACCTTTTGTACTCGATTATATTGGGGGTAATCGGACTGCTACTCAATTTCTACCCAATACAGTTTTTTGCCAATGTGCAATTTGTGTTGGGGAATACGATGACCGTTATTGCGGCTGTTTTGTTAGGGCCTTGGTATGCATTTTTAACAGCAATGATGGCATCTACTGGGTTAATGTTGATATGGGATAGCCCTCATGTGTATTTAATCTTTGGGCTAGAAGCGTTGTTTTTAGGATATGCCCGACGCCGTGATATCTATGCGCTGTATGCCGATGCCGCTTATTGGTTATTACTGGGTGCACCACTAGTGTATCTATATGTCGTCTTTTTAATGGATATTCCCCCTTCTCACTTAGGTTTTATCATTTCAAAGCAAGGAATTAACGGTCTTATTTATACCAGTATTGCATCACTGCTTATTTTAGCTATTCCAAAATTATGGTTTTTAAAAGACAAAGTGAAAGATCGTCATCGCAGACAATTAAGCGCGCAATTGACCTATTTTTTCACCTTACTCGTGACGTTAACATTACTGTTTTCAGCGTTAATTTTTAATTATTATTCTCTAGAACGTCAACAAGTCATGTTAAAACAAAACATGACTGAAGCCGTTGCCCACATTTCAGCGTCGACACAAAGTTATATTGAAAACCATAAAACAGTTATTCAAAATACGGCCAATCAATTAACGCTAATCGCTGATAAGCCGGAAAAATGGCAGGCTATTTTATCGAGCTTTCATGAAAGCTACCCCAGCTTTATCAGCATGCTTATTGCTGATCCTGACGCTAAAATTGTTAATGCCAGCCCGGTTTCAAGGCTGATCGCAATCGACAAAAAAGCACAGGATATCAATATTAATGACCGCGATTATTTTATTGAATCATTTTATAATCGTCGCTTATTTGTATCATCTGCCTTTTTAGGCCGAGGTTTCGGCAATGATGCTATTGTCGCTATGAGTACCCCGTTTTATTTCGATGAACAACATACGCAAGTCGCCGGCATCATAGAAGGCTCGCTTGATTTGAGCTACTTTTCACATATTGATCAAGTTAGTGAATACAGTAATGATGAATCGGTGGTGATGGTCGATGAGAAAAATCAAATTATTTTTGCCTCAAAAAAGCTCAGCCTTAAACCGCTATCTCAATTTAATTTTGTCATCAATAAAGGGGGCTATCATGCCAACTTAGAGCTTATCAATATTCACAAAATGACCTCAATTGTACCTGAGTATATTTATACTCACCGTGAATTAAATAATGGTTGGACTGTGTATATTTTAAAAGAGTTCTCACCGTTATTAAAACTGGCCGAAGAACAAATGTTTGCTAGTTTTATAATGTTATTAGTGTCATTGGTATGTACTTTTTATATATCAACAAAGCTCAGTGCACTATTGACCGTGCCATTAGAAGCAGTAGCCAATCAATTTAGCCTACCTGATAGCGGAAAAGTATCGACCATTGACGACAATTCACCTAGAGAAGTCTTCAGCCTTTATCAACGATTAGTGGCCAGTAAAGAACAACTGGTTGCCCATCAAATGGAATTAGAACAAACCGTTGCCAATCGCACTGCAGAATTAGAAAAAGCCAATAAAAAACTCACCGAGTTAGTAGACCGAGACCCGTTAACTGGGTTATACAACCGCCGTTATGCCGAACGTAAGTTCAGTGAGCTATTGGAGTTTTGTTTACGAAGCGAACAAACCATTACGGTGGCCATATTAGATTTAGATTTATTTAAAACCATTAACGATAACTATGGCCATTTGGCTGGTGACGAGTGTTTACGTAAAGTATCGCAATTATTGCAGAAGTACTTTAAACGCGACATTGATATTGTTGCCCGCTACGGCGGAGAAGAGTTTTTACTGATTTTACCCTTATCCAATACCTTACACATAGAAC
The DNA here is from genome assembly GCF_014163775.1 of Shewanella sp. SR43-8. NCBI lineage: Bacteria > Pseudomonadati > Pseudomonadota > Gammaproteobacteria > Alteromonadales > Shewanellaceae > Shewanella > Shewanella sp. SR43-8. The sequence goes on from NZ_JACJDX010000012.1 coordinate 10,335, forward strand.
ATCACCTCAATGGGTTTAGAGAAGCACTGTCACAATTAGAAATCACCTCGCCAGAAGATAATCAGGCGTTCAAAGTAATGGTCAGTATTGGTGCTATCACAGCGAATGCCGATTATGAGGCCGACCTGGATAAATGGATTAAAATTGCCGATGAGAACCTCTACCAAGCAAAGCAACAGGGACGTAACAGAACCATCATTGATATCATTACTGACTGATCTTTAGTGACTGGTTATCTAAAACTGACTCGGATTGATGGGCTTGGGTGAACTCATCAATGCGACTCATCATATACGGATAAAATGGATTCCATTTCTGCCGTAACATATCATCTGCCGGTACACTAAAAATACCTCGCTCGCCTTGATAAATGGCTCTTCCTATCTGAATTTTTTGTGGCTTATCTTCCGCGAGTGGCCCATAAAGGGTATCTTCAATTGGAAAACTTAACGCGACATGAGATAACGAATACACATCTTTAGGCCATTCTAAGCTCAATGTTAGTACATTATCCGTTATTGATTTATCGGCTAACTCTCTGACTTGAACGTAACGATCACTTTGGGGATCATTTTCAAGCAAACTTAACCGATAAGGCAATGTTGCAGCGAGCCAGAATGGCGTAAAAGATGCCAATGGGTCTTGAAAGAGTAATTGGTTGTTACTTCGAGTTCGGTTGACGTCAAATAACACTAATTGATGGTCTTTGTTTGCGGGTAATCTTTGGTATAACAAATCAACCACAGCGAGTGAAGATACCGTATCATCGACAACGGATTGGAAGGTTAATATGGGTGGGATAGCCGTAAACTGTTGCGCTGATAATGCCGCTAATAAGGTCTGATTACGTTGAGTTAACTGATATACAACATCACCGGCATTAACTGCGAAGGATTGATATTTAAAGGGGTCGTATTCGGTTTGAATACTGTTCCAGTACAGTTTATCTTGCCCAAGCAACTTACCCAGCTGTGCTTGCCAATAAGCACCAGCAGCAATAGGCGCCAGACCGATAGCGGGTGATAACATTATAATGCCATCAAAGCTTGGCGGCTTTTGTAAGCTTATATTCTCAAGCTCATGGTTTAATGCCAGCGCTGCCCCGGTTGAAAACCCCACCACATAAATGGGTTTTCCCGGCAATTGTTCAGATAGATGCGCGACAGCCAGTGACACAGCCCCAGCAAGATCAGGCCAAGTAATATCGGTTAATCCGGAAGGAATGGTTCCGTGTCCTGGCAAACGCAGGCCTAGAACATGTGCCTGATGTTGGTAGTGTTGTGCAAGATGCGATAGCACATAGGGTGAGTCAGACATACCGTGAAGCAGTAATAGACCAAACTCAGCTTGAGGACTTTTCCATTCAAATGAACGGTTCCAATTTTGCTGCCATAATCCAGGGTCAGACAAACTATGACGCTCATAACGATTAATAGGCGACGCTATTTCAGGTTGATATTGGCGGTATACTTGCTGATCGACTTCAGCAAATAGTTTATCTTCTAATTGTAAATATTGACTAAAATCGGTTAAACCTGATTGTTGATGATATTCCGAAGTAAGATGTGTTGTGTGCCATAATGACAAATTAGGCCGCGCATTAAGTAGCCAAACGCCTGTAATAATTAATGCTAAAGCAATACCTAATGCACCATAAAATGCGGCAAATAAAAAATGTTTCGTCGACCCAATCACAATTGCACGCATAACAACCTTATAAATAAAGACTACCGATAAACATCTTGTATAAGTAGTGAGTACACTTACTGAGAACAACTAAGTAGTATAAGACACCATAAATTTAACATAATAAAAATTACCACTCAGCTTAGGTAATGAGTCACTACTTCGCCATATTAGCCGTTAACGATTGTGGAAATAACATGTCATCTGATTGCTTTAGCCATGTCTGGGGACCGATGAATCCCGATATTATTTTTTATCTACCAACCCCGCCAGCTTTACCGGCACATTGGTGTGCTTATGATGCTAATGCAATAACACAACTGGTGGATCTCAATGGTAATCACTGGCGTAAAATTGTTACTATTATGGCCAAAATTTGCTGTTTACAGCCCGATATCAATATTGAAAAAGGGATTCATTGGAAGTTGATCCGTGATCAGCTGTTTAGCCAACCTAATGACACTCAGACAAAGGATAAACACAGGGATCCTGCTCGGCGTTTATACTGCCAATTACGCATTGTTAACCCCAACATTGATGAGAATAAAAACCAGGCGTTCTCTAGTCAATGTTGGCATATATTGTGTGGTAAAGAAGTACAACATCGAATGGGAATACTGGATGCTAGTCAGTATATCGCTCTAGATCAACAGCAAAAAATACTGCATCAGCAAACCGTATTGCTGACGCCATATTTAGATTATCGACAATATTCTAATGCTCTCATTGAACTGACGCGACAGCAGATACCATCGCATCAGTAACAAGGCGTTAATCATAAATAGTCGGGATCGGTTCGCGCTTATGTTGAGTCCGTTGATAGATACCTACAAGTTTGTCTTCCACAGATTGGATAACATCTTTGCCTTCTAAAAAGTCATCGATTTGATCATAGGTTAGCCCTAAAGCGACTTCATCTTCAAGTTGAGGTTTATTGTCTTCTAAATCGGCGGTAGGTGCTTTTTTCACTAGTAAATCGGGTGCGCCCAAATAAGCGGCTAACTGACGTACTTGGCGCTTATTTAAGCCAAATAATGGGGCTAAATCGCATGCACCATCGCCCCACTTGGTATAAAAGCCGGTAATATTCTCTGCGCTATGGTCAGTGCCAACGACCAAGCCACCGACTAACCCTGCAATATGATATTGGGCTATCATCCGCATTCTGGCTTTAACATTACCTTTGACGAAATCAATCTTGTTTTCGTCGGCTAAAGCGATATTGGCTTCAGCTAAGCCAACTAAGGTCGCTTGATGTACACCAATAACACCTTGGGCAATATTCACCGTGACTTGTTTTGATGGTTGAATAAATCGACATGCCATTTGTGCTTCATCTTCATCTTTTTGAATTTGATAAGGCAAACGAACTGCAATAAATTGATAAGATGCTTCACCAAGCTCTTGATTAAGAGAATCTACCGCTAATTGGCAGAGTCGACCGGCTAAAGATGAATCTACACCACCACTGATCCCCAGCACTAAATAATGAGTCTGGGCTTGTTTTAACTTAGATTTGATAAAAGCAACACGACGCTGAACTTCAAACTCAGGCTCAATAGCCTTAAGTACTTGCATCTCTCTTAAGATTTGTCCTTTCACGTGACGCTCCTGATTGCTGGTTAAGATTCTGACTCGATATCTATTCTATAAAAATCTACACAAAAAAAAACGATAATGATGCTGCATTATCGTTTTTTTTATCGACAATTTATTAACGTTCCCAATAAGACTCTTCGAGACTGTCTTCTCGCTCAGGTAAACCACGAGACAAACGAGGACTATGTTGTGCTAACACCTCATATGCAACCCGATTAGCGTACTTACATAATTGAGAAAATGATGAATAACATAAACCGTCTCGTTTATGTTTGCTTGAACCAGGTATATTGGTTTTATGGAACGTATTGGCTGATAGGTCATGTAAAAGCGCTGACAATGCGCCATCGCCAGCACCATTGGTATTACGTATTAATTCTGGGCCGCCCATATAAGGCGCAATATGAGCGTAGACTTTTATTGGGGTGTCACAATCGGCTTGCAATTTAGGTCGAGAGAATTCGTAACGATTAAATTCAGGAATGGCGCCTGGTAGTAAAGTATGGCTGGTTTCGCGCTTTTCATTATCGTCAGTGTAACCTGCGGTATAAAGCCCTATTGCACCAGCAGTGGTTAACACCATGTCACACCATTCAAGCGCAACTTCACTGGCAAGCAGTGGGTCTTTAAAGCCCGTTAACGCTTCTCCTTCATCTTCATTCATGGCTAAGATAGTGACGTGCTCTCGAATAAAGTTTTGCCACCATTGAGGATCTTCTTGAATTAAAAAGCGCGTACCTAAGGTTAACACTACTGGCACGTCGGCTTCTTTAGCGTAATTGATTGCCGTCATTGCGGCATCGGTAATGCCATCGCCATCGCTTGCACGCATTAAGTAAGCCGTTAACACTAATGCTGAACTGCCCTGCACAACTTCTTTATCAATGTATTCAGGGGTAAGCTTATCCATACAGCCTTTGCTAATCGCAAAAGTGCGTTCACCACAGTCGGAAACCAATGTAAAACAACGGCCAATTGGACCATCAACTGGTTGTAAAAAATTAAGGTCAACCTTTGATGAAGTATTACATAAATAGCGATAAGCGTAACTGCCGACCATAATATGTTGGCTCATCACGCCAAAAAGCACTGAACGATCATCCGCTAAGATTGAATAATTGTGTACTGTATTACCAATAGTACCACCGGCAAATTCATCGCTGATCATCTCATTGGATTTTAGTTCATGATACAAATTATGGGCTTGTTCATCATTAATGAGAGTTGAATTGCCTTTAGGCAAGCCATAGCGTTCAAGTAATTCGTCTTCTACTTTTGCCTCTATATCAACCAAGGTTTGATCAATACCGCAAATATAGGTAGAAAAAGGCTGTGGCTGCTGCGTAAGTTGAGCCAACAATGGATCACGGCTGTTTACAGGGAAATAATGCTTAGACTTACGTTGACCAGGAAACTTCATATGGGGCTCTCGTAGCGTTGCGTCCATGCAAGTGTGAAATGATTGACCACTGACACTCATTCAATGTTGAATAAGATATCGTCCGCGAAAATGGCGGCAAATTTTATCATAGGTAAGCGCCAATTTTACATCACTTTTATCATATTCGTGGTTTAAATACGCTTCGATGAGATTATCTGTGCAGTTTACGAGAGTTTAGCCCCATAACGCCGGGCAGACCACGATAAGGACTACCTGAAAAACGTCATAAGGGAGACGAGCAGTTACACCGTTACCTTTTATTCGCCATAAAAAAAACCTGCAAAGCAGGCTTTTTATTCAGACGCTGAGCAGCGGTTATTTTAATATACTAGCCAGTTGCTCGCTCACTTTACTGACAGATTGAGTACCGTCAAACTTGTTGTACTGAGTGTTACCAGCTTCTGCAACTTTGCCATAGTAAGCAACTAACGGCTTAGTTTGCTCATGATAAATACCCAAGCGCTTACGAACTGTACTTTCTTCATCATCAGGACGAATCGCTAAATCATCACCAGTGACGTCGTCTTTACCTTCCACTTTAGGCGGATTGAACACGATATGGTACACACGGCCAGAACCTGAATGGACACGACGTCCGCTCATGCGCTTAACGATTTCTTCGTCTGGCACATCAATCTCGATAACATGATCGATTTCAATACCATTTTCAGCCATTGCATCTGCTTGTGGGATGGTACGAGGGAAACCGTCTAATAGAAAACCTTTTTCACAGTCGGCTTGTGCAATACGCTCTTTCACTAAACCAATAATAAGATCGTCAGACACTAATTGACCTGCATCCATTACTTTCTTAGCTTCTAAACCTAATGGAGTGCCCGCTTTAACAGCTGCACGCAACATATCACCGGTTGAGATTTGTGGGATACCATACTGTTCCATAATGAACTGTGCTTGGGTACCTTTACCGGCACCTGGTGCACCCAATAAAATAATGCGCATCTCAAAAGTCCTCTTTTAAGTTTATGTTCTTTTTAGGGCGGCGATTTTCGCACATCTGCCACAGTTTTAATAGCGCTTTTGTTATGACATTAGACCTAAATCTAATAAGGCTTGTAACAAAAAGGCATCAATTTGTTTAATACAACAAGGTATATAATTTACGGCGATATTGATTGGCTATCATGTTGCCCTGTCCTATCGCAGTTAAGATTTCCATGAAGACTTGTTTGACTTTACCCTCTGCAGCATTAAGATCTTTTTGTAAAATGGTAAATAATAACTCCAGAGCTTCTTCATTACGATGAGCTGCATTTAATGCTTTGGCCAAAATGATTACCGCATCAAGATCATCTGGATGCTCAGCAACATTCTGCTGTAATTGGCGAATTTCAGGTGTGTCAGCTGCATCTTCCGCTAAGGCTAATTTGGCGACTAAATTATGATAGTAACTGTCTTGATCAGCCAAACCAATACGAGCAAGTAATACTTTTGCTTCAGCAAGTAAACCTAGCTGTAAGGCTACATCTGTCATAACCAATGCCACTTCAGCCGCTTGCTGTGCATCGGCATAAATCGTTTTTAACTGTTCAGCAATGTTAGTTAAGGCTTCAGACGATAACTCGCCTTGGGCTAATTGTTGCTTAATGTCTTCAAATGCTTGTATCCACATAGGCGGTAAGTGTTTGTCGAGTAAGTCACTAATTTGCTCTTGGCTTTGTACGCCAGCAAAACCATCAATCGGTCTGCCTTTATCTAAAATCAATGTGGTCGGTAAATTTTGAATCTGGAAGTAATTCGCGATTTCTAGCTCTGTTTCACAGTCCACTTTGGCAAGAATAAATCGCCCAGATTGGGCGTTAGCCAACAGTTCCAGCGTCTGCAACATCTGCACACTTTCGGGCTGTTGTTGCGTCCAAAATGCCAATACCACCATTTTTTGCATCGAGGTATCAACAACGTGTTGAATATTATCTTTAGTAAGATTAATGAGGTAGTCCATATTGCCTCCGCGGGATGACAAAAACAAAAGCGGACTTATTGTCCGCTTTTGGTACTTAAATCAAGATTATTTTACACTCGCCAATAACATTTGATTGGTGAGTTTAATAAACGCTGATGGATCGGCCAAACTGCCTTTTTCCGACAACAAGGCTTGCTGTAACAATAAGTTAGCCCAATCAGTAAACAACTTTTCGTCAGTTTCGTTATTCAAATGCTCAACCAAAGGATGAGTTGGGTTAATCTCAAACGTTGGTTTCGATTCTGGTACTGGCTGACCTGCAGCTTGCATCAGTTTAATCATCTGCGTCGACATTTCACCTTCGCCGGCTACAACGCAAGCTGGAGTGTCAGTTAAACGAGACGTCACGCGCACGTCCGATACACTGTCTGCTAATGCCGCTTTTACACGTTCAACTAAATCTTTCGACTCTTCGGCAACTTTATCATGCGCTTGTTTATCAGCAGCATCTTCAAGTTCACCTAATTCTAAATCACCACGCGTAACTGAATGTAATTTCTTACCATTGAATTCGGTTAAGTGACTCACTAACCATTCATCGATACGCTCAGACAGTAATAATACCTCAATGCCTTTTTTACGCAGCAATTCAAGGTGAGGACTGTTAGCAGCAGCATCATGACTGTCAGCAACAATATAGTAAATCTTGTCTTGACCTTCTTTCATGCGCTCAACATACGCTTCTAATGACACAGTTGTCGCAGCTGAGTTGTTATCAGTTGAAGCAAAACGCAATAAACCGGCAATGCGCTCTTTGTTAGCAAAGTCTTCTGCTGGGCCTTCTTTCAACACTTGGCCAAACTCAGCCCAGAATGACTGATATTGTTCAGGCTCGTCTTTCGCCAGCTTTTCAAGCATTCCAAGCACACGTTTGGTGATGCCTACACGCATTGCAGTGGTGACTTGATTGTCTTGTAAAATTTCGCGAGAAACGTTTAATGGTAAATCATTTGAATCAATTAAGCCGCGAACGAAGCGCAAGTAAGTCGGTAAAAACTGTTCTGCTTCATCCATAATAAACACACGTTGAACAAACAGTTTTAAGCCATGCTTATGATCGCGATTCCACATATCCCAAGGCGCTTTGGCTGGGATGTACAATAAACTGGTGTATTCTTGTTTACCTTCAACCCGATTATGAGACCATTTTAATGCGTCGCTATAGTCGTGAGAAATATGCTTATAAAATTCTTGGTATTCTTCATCAGTAATGTCTGACTTGTTACGAGTCCAAAGCGCGGTGGCCTTGTTCATCACTTTCCATTCACCTTCAGTGGCCGCGACCTTCTCGCCATCTGGTCCATCTGACTCAGGTGTGCCTTCATTCCACATTTGCACCGGAACCGAGATATGATCAGAATACTTAGTGATAATAGAACGTAAACGATAATCGTCAGCAAACTCAGTTTCTTCATCACGTAAATGCAGCACGATTTCAGTACCACGTTCATTTTTAGTGATACTTTCTACATTAAACGAACCTTCGCCTTCAGATTCCCACAATACGCCTTCGTTAGCAGCATGACCGGCTGCACGAGTGCGTACGGTAACTTTTTTCGCCACGATGAAAGCCGAGTAAAAGCCCACACCAAACTGACCAATTAATTGTGAATCTTTTGACGCTTCACCAGAAAGATTACCGAAAAACTCTTTGGTACCTGATTTTGCAATAGTGCCTAAATGTTCAATCACGCTATCGCGGGTCATACCAATACCATTATCAGAAATGGTAACTGTGCCCTTTTCTTTATCGGCGCTAACACGCACGCGTAAATCGCCGTTACCTTCATATAAAGCATCATCTGTTAAGGCTAAATAGCGAAGTTTATCTGCTGCATCGGCCGCATTTGAGACAAGCTCACGTAAGAAAATCTCTTTATTTGAATACAGAGAGTGGATCATCAATTGCAGAAGTTGCTTTACTTCGGTTTGAAAGCCATGAGTTTCTTGTTGTGACATGAATAATTTCCTTGGTGTTACGTTAAATCAATCACGAGTCGAAACATCAACTCGCCTTAAAAATCTTCGTTAACCAAGAGATGGGGGACGTTACACTATTTTCAAGGGGCAACCTCATCTTGTTGAATAATAAATCGCCAGTTATGCTCAAATCAGGCAAATATCGTTACTGATTCACCTCGATATGGCCATTAACTGAGCCATTTATTCAGCTTTGATCAAATAAAAATGCCAGCAACCCCGATTAAGGAGCCGCTGGCACAAGATCGTTTTAATACGGTATCGATTTATCGCCTTGAAACACGACCACTGACTTAGCCTGCATCAGATAAAAATGCCAAAATCCCGATTAAGGTGACGCTGGCACAAGCTCATTTCAATACCGTATCGATTTATCGCCGTGAAACACGACCATTGACTTAGCCTGCATCAGATAAAAATGCCAAAAAACCCGATTAAGGAGCCGCTGGCACAAGATCGTTTTAATACCGTATCGATTTACAGCAGTGGAATACGACCATTAAATGATAGCGCTAAGGTAGTGCTATCGACATATTCAAGCTCACCACCGACAGGCACACCATGTGCAATACGACTGATGACGACATTATGTCTTCTGGCCATATCGGCAATAAAGTGTGCTGTAGCATCCCCCTCAACGGTCGGGTTGGTGGCAAGGATTAACTCACTGACATCATCAGAGGTTAAATGACGTTCCAGTAAAGCCAAACCAAGCTCTTCAGGGCCAACACCATCTAAGGGTGACAGATGTCCTAACAGCACAAAATATCGACCATTAAAATGTCCACCTGCTTCAATCGCTAGCACATCAGCAGGCGTTTCAACCACACAAATGATCCCCGAATTAACCCGGCGATGGCTACTGCAGATAGGGCATAAATCCTGTTCGGTGAATGTACGGCAACTTTGGCAATGTCCAACTTCTGACATGGCTTTTTGTAGCGAATCGGCAAGCTTGAGACCCACTTTACGTTCACGCTCAAGTAATTGAAATGCCATTCGCTGCGCAGACTTTGGCCCAACGCCAGGCAGTGCACGTAAAGATTGGATTAATTCATCAACCAAAGGACTAAATTTCATAAATTGCCAATACCTTAATAACTAAACTTATTTTGATGTCATGGGTGAAACTGTCGAGATGAAAGGCTGTGCCAATCTGCGGTCACACCAACGCAGTGCGATTATTGTCTGTGCGGCGCTCGAATGCAAAGGTTAATCCTTTTGGGCGCTAAACGAGCTTTAGATATTTTGGACTGAAAATAAAAAAGCTCAAGCATTAATGCTTGAGCTTTTTTAGCAAATAAATGCGATTAAAACGGCATTTTCATGCCAGGTGGTAGTTGCATACCCCCAGTGACTTCGGCCATTTTAGTCTTTTGATTTTCTTCAATGCGACGAGCAGCATCATTACAGGCGGCAGCGATAAGATCTTCTAACATCTCTTTATCGTCTTCCATTAAACTCGGATCAATTTCAACTTTACGCACATTGTGGTTACCTGTCATGGTTACTTTAACCAAGCCAGCACCCGCTTCACCCGTCATTTCGGTGCGCGCAATTTCTTCCTGCACTTTAGCCATCTTGTCTTGCATCATCTGGGCTTGTTTCATTAAATTGCCCATACCGCCTTTTCCACCAAACATAGTCGTTTCTCTCTCTAATTAAGGTTGTTAGCAAGTCGCCATAATGACGCTAATCTTACTGAAATAAATTCGATTGGCAATCTTACTGAGATACTTTTGAGATGAAGATAACTTCATCTCAAGCAAGATTAGCGTATTTGTTCATTTATGAGGCACTAATAAGCGCAATCTCTTGGGCAATTTGCCCCAATTGCTCCGATGGATATTCAATACTGTCACTGTCTAATTGCGCTGATAAACGCTGGACCATCCACTGGACTTTATCATCAAGCAAAATAGACTGTTGCGCCTGTGCGATAAGTTCACGGTGAAAACGCTTACGTAACTCAAGCGGTGTTTCTCGTTTTGGTACAACGCCAATCTGGATCTGTACTTCAGTCGGTTGCTCGAGGTATTCAGTTAACGCCACTTGCAATTGATCGATAGCCGTTTGCGCTGACAAATGTTTTTGATCCGGTTTTAACACCAACACTATTGGATTGGACAAACCAGAGCACACTGAATTAACACCTAATTGTCGCACCCTACCACCAACAGAGACATGGGTCATCACTTTATACCAGTGCAAATCAACCTCATCACCTTGGATACTGTGTGGCTCAAACTGGGCCAATGCATGCGATTGAGTCATTTTAGGCTCTGTCATGCTCTGTGGGTTAGTGGCGACGACAGCGCTAGCAGGCTTCAGATCTTGTTGATTAACCTGCTGATAAACATTGCTCGGCTGGTTAATTGTGGCTTCAACGGCAGATTTATCATGTGATTGAACATCTGCAAATGCATTAACTTGTTCGCCCTCTTTGGGCGCGACCCAAGGAGGTCTATCATAATCACTGACAGCCGGAGAAATGTCGCTTTTAGTAGTCACAGCAGATAACACTGCACTGGTATTGGGCGCAGTAGATTCAGGTGTTTTAGGCTCAGCGGCTAAGTGTTCTGAGTTTACTGCCGGCGAATTGGATGGTTTGATCACTCTTGAAGAAACTGATTTAGTGGCTTCTTTTTTGGCGAGTTCATCTTTTTGCTGTAAAGCCCCAACATCAGCGATGAGAGAATCACGACTAGCGAGTACTTCGTCAAGAAAGTCGTCTAAATCATCAGCGCGAAGCAAATCTTGTTCAATGCTATGGCTGACATTTTTGCTGCTAATGTCAGTGCTGTCATCGACACTATTGTCTACACTATTGCTAGCCGAGGCATCAGTATGATCCGCCGTTTTCGGCGCAGACAGAGAGCCCTTTGCAGTATCAACACTGTTCGTCTCTGGAGTCTGATTTAACGCCGAAAAAGCTATATATTCATCATGATCAGACGGCTGGTATTCCATTGATGCTTCATCAGAAGCATCATAATCCGTAAAAGAATAACCATCAAATGATCCATTATCTACGTCCTGAGCATGCTGATTTTCTTGACTATCTTGTGCGGTATTGGCGTCGACATCGCTCTTACTGCTTGTATCTGTGGGATTAACAGCTAATGCCTGTTGCTCACAAAACTCTTGCGCTTCAGTGGTGTCATGTTTGGGCGCATCAATCTTGCTGTCTGAAGCAGTTGATTCGCCGATTTCAGTGCTCACGGCAATATTATCAGCCGTTGAATGAGCAAACGCCTGTGCACTTATATCAACGTGGCTTTGGGTATCAACGCGGCTTTGGGGCGATTGTTCATCAAAACCTTGGCTTTGTGCTTGGCTGAGCAATAAAGCTTGTTCTGCTATTAGTGAGGCAGCGGCTGGCTCATCATCAACAACCTCGTCAGTGTCAGTCTCAACATTCATCGTCGCAGCTTCTGCTTGAACTGGTAATATCGTTGCTGCTAACGCGCTATTCGCTTGAGACTGATTATCAAGCTTTGGGCCTGTTTCAATGACCTCTTGTGTGGGAGATAAGGCATGATCAATCACGCTTAAATTAATATCTGCAGGTGTAGTTGTCACCCAACGTTTTACTTGTTTTTCAGGGGTAAATGCAACGGCGCGCAATAATGCCATTTCCAAGCCTGATTTAGGATCAGGTGCAAAAGCCAAATCTTTACGACCGTTAAGTAACATTTGATAATAAAGCTGAACTTGCTCAGGCGCTAATTGCTGTGCAAACGCTAAAATTTGTTCACTAAACAGTGATTGCTGCGCAGCCGCTGGGGCAAACTGAGTCAAGGTAATTTGGTGCAGTAGCTCTAATAAACTGCGCAGTACTTCTTCTGCGTCAGCACCAAATGCTAATACTTTTGACACGGTTTGCATTAATGGACCCACATCAGCGTCACATAAGGCTTTTAATAAAGCCAGCACATGTTTTTCATCAATGCTGCCGAGCATGGTTTGTACTTGTGTCAACATGACTTGACCACTACCAAAAGCGATAGCTTGATCCGTTAAACTAAGCGCATCACGCATACTACCATTAGCGGCTTTAGCTAATAAACTCAATGCTTGTGGCTCAAAAGGTAGGTTTTCTTGGCTGATGATATACGCTAACTGCTTAGTAATTTCATCTTGCGACAAACTTTTCAAATTAAACTGTAAGCAGCGAGATAATACGGTAACAGGTAATTTATGCGGGTCAGTAGTCGCCAGTAAAAACTTAACGTGTTCGGGCGGTTCTTCTAACGTCTTTAATAATGCATTAAAACTGCTACGCGATAACATGTGTACTTCGTCAATTAAATACACTTTAAAACGGCCACGTGAAGGACGATATTGAACATTGTCGAGGAGCTCACGAGTATCATCAACTTTAGTACGAGAAGCGGCATCGACTTCAATTAAATCAACAAATCGACCTTGAGCAATTTCAATACAACTAGAACATTCGCCACAGGGTGTAGCCGTTACACCAGTTTCGCAATTGAGACCTTTAGCAAATAAACGCGCCAAACTGGTTTTACCTACACCGCGCGTACCGGTAAACAGGTAAGCATGATGTAACCTTTGCTGACTTAATGCATTGGTTAGTGCCATTAATACATGAGATTGGCCAACCATTTGGTCAAATTTAGCTGGACGCCATTTGCGGGCGAGTACTTGGTAAGACATGAAATTCCCCACAGAGAGCTATCGGGAGTCAATCCCTATAAAGGGGTTAACAATAACATGCCAAGGGCTGGCATGCTATTGTTGAGCATGTATTTGATAGTGCAGAATACAGTTAACTGCTTAATAAAATAGCAGTTTATTTTACTATTTACTCACCATCAAACTCACATAAGCTTAATACTTCAATTCCCATACCTTGCAAACGCTTCTCACCACCAATTTCTGGTAATGAAATTACAAATGCAGCGTGAGACACTTCACCACCAAGTTGGCGGATAAGCTTTACTGTTGCTTCGATCGTGCCACCCGTGGCGAGCAAGTCATCAATCACTAACACTTTATCATTGGCATTAATGGCATCGACATGAATTTCTAAGGTATCTTTACCGTATTCTAAATCATAGGTTTGGCTAATGGTTTTTCGGGGTAATTTACCTGGTTTACGAACAGGTACAAAACCAACACCTAGCTCTAAAGCTAGTGGCGCACCAAATAAAAAACCACGCGCTTCCGTACCAACCACTTTAGTGAAACCTTTTGATTGATAATGAGCCACTAAAATCGCAATAGTGGCTTTATAAGCTTCTGCATTTTCAAGCAAACTCGTGACGTCACGGAACATGATGCCTGGTATTGGATAATCAGGAATGGTTTTAATGCTTTGCTTAATAAGCGCTAAACTGTCTTGGTTCATCATAATTTTAGTTAACTCTATAAAAGTGATTACGCAATAAAAAAGTCCACGTTGCGTGTGGACTCTGGTAAAAATACTTAGCTGATCTTATGCCCGTTTAATCTCAGTTGCAACTAGCTTACCTTAACTGACGATTTATTATTCTAACTCTGGGATCCGCCACAAAAAAAATACTAAAAAAAGCATCATGCACAATAACATCATTTTCACCCAAACAATCGGCACAATGGCAATGCTAACCCCAAAGCTTAGCACGGTCATCAACATTGCTTTTTTCTTAAGAGGACGACTCAATGCCCTGTTCGATTGCCATTGACGAATACCTTCGGCAAACCATGGATGATTGACTAACCAATGGTGCAAGCGATCATTTGAACGGGAAAAACAAAAAGCAGCCAGCAGAATAAACGGGACTGTTGGCAATAAAGGCAACACAATACCTATTAAGCCTAAAACAAGGCTGCACAGGCCTATTATTAGAAAAAAACCACGTTTTACCGCCATAAGCACCCTCATCAGAAACAAAAAACCACTCTAGCAGAGTGGTTTAGTAGACACATCATGACAGGTTAACCTGAAGTTAGCGTTAAATTAATCCTGTTGCTTTCAACCATGAAAGACTCGCGGGTAATGTTGGAATTAATAAAACCAAAATAAAACCAACGAAATAAAATATGTTAAACGGGTCTTTAAAAGGCTGACTCATGATTATTCCTACATTCAGGTGATGTTGTTACTGCAATAGCTTAACACTTTCATTCGCTATGATAGGTTAACAATAGGTTAACTTAGCGAACAGCAAGTGTGAGGCCAGTCACAAAAAGTGGCTCATTTTAGACCTATCTTTATAAAATAAAAACCATAAATTTTTTAAGCCTATTATGACTAAGTTGATGAAATAATAATCCCCTTTTGCGCCAATTGTTGGAGTAAAGGTAAACAGCCTGATAATAAGGTGTCGTTGGACATTTGTGGGTAGTGTTCACTTAACCACACAATAATCGCCTCTACGGTGACACCTTGTTGAGAAAGGCTCATTTGCTCAATGTAAGCCAATACTTGTGCGCTTAGAGGCGTCAGTTGCAAAAAAGCAACTTGCTCAGTTAAATCTCGAAACACACAAAAAAAGTTCGCTTGCGGTGTAGGTTCAATGGGTTGGTAGTCAACACTAATATGTTGAACATCAAAAGCGTATTGCGCGACCTTGGCACAAGTGGCCAAACATAATCGCCGCTGGGCGAGATCGCCAGAAACGAGCAACTGAGATGATGGTGTGTCTGGCGCGACTGCCACACATAACTCTAACCATTCATAATGCGCTAGCTGCAACATGAAAATCGGGTCATCTTGTGTGATTTGATATTGATGCTGCAAAAACGCTAAAAACTCACTGGCAATTTCGACAAATATTGGTGTTTGACAATCATGAGACCGAAAAAACTTCTGCACTAATGCTTGCCATTGTTCATCCTGATATAGACTGTTAAGTACCGGAAAAGCACTGGAGACAAAACCACTGATATTATTAAAAAATAACTCTCGATAGATATTCATCCGCCTAGGCTCAATACCCTCTGGTAATGGCAAGCTAGGATCACGAATGTAATCCATAAATTGTTGCTGTACTTGCATAAAACCCATTATGCCTTCCTCAGTAATGACTGCTGACGTAAAGCTTGTTGTTGGTATTGATGGATTTGATTAATTTCATTGAGCAGAATGTCGGTTTTAGGGATGTTAAAGTCGCGCTCAAGCAGTGTGGGATGTACACCGTGTAATTGATAGCATTGCTGTAATAATCCCCAAACAGGATCGATAATATCGGCACCATGGGTATCAACAACCAAATCAATGTCTTCTTGATAATGCCCAGCAATGTGTAAATATTCAATCCGCTCGGTCGGCATAGCCGCCAAAAAAGCATTAGCATCATATTGATGATTAATTGAATTAACATAAATGTTATTCACATCAAGTAACAGCTTACAGTCAGCTTCTTGCAAAACGGCATTAACAAACTCAACTTCACTCATTTGTGCACCAGGAGCGGCATAGAAGGAAACATTTTCTAAAATAAATGGCCGCTCAAGTATCTCTTCAACCTGGTTTATTCTTTTAGCTGTGTGGATCACTGCGTCGTCAGTAAAAGGGATCGGCATAAGATCGTACATGTGACCGGCTCCCGAGCAATAACTTAAATGTTCGGAATAAATATCGATGTTATGCCGATCTAAAAAGTGTTTTATCTTGTGTACAAACTGAGTGTCTAAAGCTTGCGGGCTACCAATGGATAAAGATAATCCGTGACAAAAAAAACGATGTTGTTCGGTTAATTGAGCAAATTGACGACCAAACTTACCTCCTAGGGTCATCCAATTTTCTGGTGCAACCTCAAAAAACTCAATTGCGGCAGGCACATGCTGACAAAATTCGTCTAACATTTCTCGACGAAGCCCTAAACCGACATTGGCTAAGCCATGAGCATGATTTGTAGACATAATGCGTGTCCTTGATGATTTTTTTTAAGTATTGATATAACTAAATATTCGATAAAAAACAGATAAATTTAAGGCCTGAATCTCAGGCCTTAATTGTATTAGATAAGCCTAGGCATTATCAAACAGAAGCAAACTGTTATTTTTGACCGCCGCACTTACCTTCAGTCATTTTTTCAGCTGATTGTTTCATGTCGCCACACTTGCCTTCAGCTGCTTTTTCCGCTGATTTTTTCATGTCACCACACTTACCTTCAGCCGCTTTTTCAGCTGACTGTTTCA
Source organism: Shewanella sp. SR43-8 (assembly GCF_014163775.1). Classification (NCBI taxonomy): domain Bacteria; kingdom Pseudomonadati; phylum Pseudomonadota; class Gammaproteobacteria; order Alteromonadales; family Shewanellaceae; genus Shewanella; species Shewanella sp. SR43-8. The sequence goes on from NZ_JACJDX010000012.1 coordinate 27,173, forward strand.
TGTCGCCACACTTGCCTTCAGCCATTTTTTCCGCTGATTGCTTCATGTCGCCACATTTACCTTCAGCCGCTTTTTCCGCTGACTGTTTCATGTCGCCACATTTACCTTCAGCCGCTTTTTCCGCTGATTTTTTCATGTCGCCACATTTGCCTTCACCACACTTACCTTCTCCGCCATCAAGTTGATAACCAGAAGTTAATTGTTGAAAACCAAATGGATTTGCTTCTACTTGCGCCGAAAAACCAGCCGTCATTACAACTGAACCTAACGCAACCGCTAACGTAGTTTGTTTGATTGAATTCATAATAATTATATCCTTAAGTCGTGATTATAATGCTGACCAGCATTATTGCCGGCTTGTGTAAAGAGACCTGCCGTTAGTAACGTTTATTACAAAAAAATATCCGAAATGTGAAAAAAATCCATTTTATTAACATTAATTGTTGCTAGGCAAGCTTAAAAATAACGCTATATACATTTAACATAGACACAACAACAATCATATCAATATGATTATTAATAATAATTTACTTAACGTCGTGACAAAGATGGTCATGGCACTATTTAGTGCTGCTATCCGATAATAAACACGTTAAAATAGCCCACTTTTTACTGCAGCAAGGTGTATTGTGCGCGTTATTTTAGCTCCGATGGAAGGTGTGGTAGATGACCATATGCGTGAAATTTTGTCAGCCATCAATCCATTTGACTTGGTGGTGACGGAATTTGTCAGGGTAGTCAATCAACTATTACCTGAAAAAGTCTTCTACAAACTGTGTCCAGAGTTACATCATCAAGGTTTAACTGCATCAGGTACACCAGTTCGTGTTCAGTTGTTAGGACAAGAGCCAGAGTGGATGGCACAAAATGCCATTAGAGCCATAGAACTAGGGTCAAACGGCGTTGATGCAAACTTTGGTTGCCCAGCAAAAACCGTCAATAAAAGTAAAGGCGGCGCAGTGTTACTGCAATACCCAGAGAATATTTATAACATTGTTAAGGCCATGCGCGATGCTGTACCGTCAGAACATCCAGTTACTGCCAAAATCCGTTTAGGTTACGAAGATAAGTCGTTATTTATGGAAAATGCCTTAGCTGTGTATGAAGCCGGCGCAACAGAGCTGGCTATTCATGCTCGCAGTAAAACCGACGGTTATAAGCCCCCTGCTTATTGGGAATACATTACCGAAGTCAGAAAACGCCTGCCTATTCCCGTTATTGCAAATGGAGAGATTTGGAATGCTGCTGATGCGCAACGTTGTATGGATATAACGGGTTGTGACAGTGTAATGATTGGCCGAGGTGCTATATCGCTACCGAACTTAGGTGACACCATTAAAACCGGTGCAATCCCGTTTAGCTGGCAACAAACATTAAGTTTACTCATGGCTTATAGTGACAAAGAACTCACCGGACGAAAGTCGGACTATTATCCCTCACGGATTAAACAATGGTTTAGTTACTTAAATCGTCAATACCCAGAAGCGGATACCTTATTTAGAGAATTGCGAGTGTTTAAAACAACCGAAGAAATCGTTAATACCTTACAAAACGCTCATCGCGCACTGTTATAGACTAGCAATATCGCGGCTCTAGGCTAGGATCTAACGCAGTTTGATTGGGTTATGTCATTCACCTCGTTAAACTGTGTTTATCCTAAACAAAGTTAATAGCGCAACGTTATTATTATCAGTGTTCTATATAGGGTGATTGATTCACCACCTATTCGTTAATAAAGCCCCTAGAGCCTCTCCAGCACAGACCATTAACCTTGGCTAACATGAATAAAAAGTAAATTATTATTCATGTTTTTATCTCAAAAATCTAATCGAGAATTGATCTTCGTCATAACGTCGGCTCTATTTGTGCTTAAAATAGATTATCTACATTGGCATAGTCAGTTAAGGTTATCTCAGTTGCACAATTCTCAGGATATAAAGCAAAAACTTCAACAACTTGAACTTATTTTGAGACGTGAGTTAATGCTCGTTATTAAGGATTCATTAAAATCGACTGAAGTTGCTCATGTCACAATGCAAACCCCTCTTGGGCAACTAATTGATTATCTACCACAAGTAAAACTCGCCGACACCGATATTTTTACTCGGCTAATGCGACTAGATGCTGCATATTGTCAACTTGAACTGGGTTTATATGGGCTTTGCTCAGATTGTGAAGTCGACATAGAAGCATATCGCCTAATCACAGATCCAACGGAACAACGTTGCACTCAATGCGAACAAAAATTTCGTCGAGAACATCGGCATGAATTACGCTTAGATCACTAGCCATTAACGTCTGTAAAGCACACTTAGATCTGCAACCTAGCTAGCCAGTATAAAATAATCATCATAAAAAAGGCCTACATAAATGTAGGCCTTTTCGTAATAAACAGTATCAATATCAGACTGTTTTATGTGTCTCTGTTATTTAGAACTTAACAGATACGCCACCGTAGTACTGACGACCGATAGTGTCATACACTTCTGGTACAGTACCGCCGTCACTACCATTAGATACGCGTGATGGCTCTTCGTTGGTTAAGTTTTTCACGCCAGCGCTCAAGGTAATCATGTCCGTAACATAGTAAGTACCGGCAACGTTGTGGTACAGAATCGCATCCACTTTATCGCCTGTATTTAAGTCGTCCATTTCACCAATGTAACGGTTGAAGTAGTTAACACTCCAGCTGTCTTGACCAGCTTGAATATTGAAGTTGTTACGTATACGAGCATACGCGCCAAAGTTACCATCAATATTGTTGGTGTAGTTGTTATCTTCTTGCTCAAACTTGATCAAGTAAGTTGTATCGTTGCTGATTTTCCAATCTAACGATAACGCTTCAAAGTTATAAGCTAAGTTAAAGTCTAATCCGCTTGTGTCTTGGCTACCTACGTTAGTTAACGTATTTGTTAAGTTAGACAAATCACCATTTGGACCAATGTTAAAGGTTTCACATGCAGCAGCAGAAGCATTAGCAAAACATGCATCAAGACCCGCTTGAACATCTAAACGTGTAATAGCATTGGTGACTTTAAAGCGCCAATAATCAAGCGTTAAAGATAAACCTTCAACGTAGCTAGGTGAGTAAACTAAACCAGCTGTGTAAGAATCTGATTCTTCAGCTTTTAAGTTACTGTCTGAAGTATAACGCGTTAAGATCTGTGGATCTTGAGCGTTGCCCCAAGGATCATCTAAGTAGTCGTATGAACCGGTATCACCGCCAAATAACTCGCTGATACTAGGTGCACGGAAACCTGTTGCCGCTACACCACGAAGCATTAAATCATCAGATGCTTCATAAGTAAGGCCCACTTTCCAAGTAGATGCTTTACCGAATGTTGAGTAATCGTCATAACGAAGTGCAAAATCACCGGTTAATTTTTCGGTAAAAGGAACACTAACTTCTTCGAATACAGAGAAAACATTGTAGTTGCCGTCAGTAGGATCTTGCTGAGCAGCAGTACTATCGCCAGCTACTGTTACAGGATCTGGATTATAGAAACCACTTTCGTAACGATATTCAGCACCGATAGCAAAAGCAACTGCACCAGCACTTACATCGAACAACTCACCATTTAAGCCTGCAGAAACAACATGCTGCTCGTTACCACCATTAGCATTATCGGTAAAGCTAATGTCATTAACAATATCACCCGTTAATGGAACACCTGTGAACCATGCATCTTGGTTAGCATAAACAGATTGCTTAAGATTAGTTGCGTTGATTGAGTTATCAACGCTTGAATCAGCTTTGTTTTTACCGTAAGTGTATGCGATATCCCAGTTCATACCGGTATTGATATCAAACTCACCAGCCAAAGCCGCAGAGATACGGAATGTATCAGTATCTTGAGAATAAATACGCGGACCAGCATCAGTCGTACGACGACGGTAATTTACACGACCAGTATCATCAGCTTCAACACCACCAGCTGTCATAGCAGAATCAAGAGTAATACATGCTGCGCCAGCTTCAACACCTGGAGCGCCACATACGTTTAGCATTACATCAGCAGGTTGCGGAGCAAGTTGCTGATCAGACTTACGTTTAGTGTAAAGAACGTCTCCACTTAGCACTAAATTATTGTCTAACTCTTGAATCATATTAGCAAACAAGCTGTAACGCTCGTTTGGTGTTTGGTAATAACTGCTCGTGGTGTAGTCATAACCTGTAGAACGAGCAACCCATTCACCAGCGTCATTGCGTACTTTTCCGCCTAATGAACCAGTAGGTAAAAATGAACTTGCACCTGGCTCTGTCCAGCTACGATCTGACTGAATAACGCTTTCACGTTTTGAATACGCAGCACCGACAGTATAGTTACCGCCATCAGTATTGAAACCGTATAAACCGCTTAACTCACCTGTCTCACCGTCGCTTTCGCTAGTAGTGCTACCGTTAAGATCGAATTGGAAGCCTTCGAAGTCTTTCTTGGTGATGATGTTAACAACACCAGCAATAGCATCAGAACCGTATACCGCAGAAGCGCCATCTTTTAAGATCTCAACGCGAGCGATCATAGATACAGGAATAGAGTTCAAATCGACAGAACTGTCTGCACCCGAACCAGAGTTAACCATACGACGGCCGTTTAATAACACTAGCGTACGTTGAGAACCCATGCCGCGTAAGTCAACTTGTGCAATACCATCTGAACCGTTATTTGAACTAGAACCTAGAGCGGCACCAGCCATTGAGGTTTGAGCTTGAAGTAGTTGGTCAACTGAAGTGAAACCTTCTGCGCGAATAGCTTCAGCAGAAATGATGGTTACTGGAGAAGCTGTTTCCATGTCTTGACGTTGGATACGAGAACCCGTTACTTCGATTCTTTCAACTTTCTGTTCGTCGGCAGCAAATGCTACTGAAGAAAATAAGCCTGTTGTCGCGACACTTGTTGCTGCTACAGCTATTAAACTACGGCGAATTGCCTTAGCAGTTAATGTGACTGAACTCATGAATAAACTCCCTATAACTTGGAATAAAATAAAACAAGTCGTTATATTTTTAATTATGAATAATTGGTCAGTGCCAATCATTGAAAAACATTATTAATGAATAAAAAACCTTTAGTCAATAAGGGCAACATGTGAACAACATCACACTTGACATCAAGATTGATAATTAATTTGACTTAAACCAATCCCATTAAAATCAATAATTTAGCAAATTACACTGTATTAACTCAGTCTATTAACATTTATTAACATAAGAAAACAAACATATAAGGCACCACAAAAGAACAAACAAAAGCCAATAAAAAAACAAACTTAAAACAAAGACAACAAATAAATAACAATTGATCATGAAATGCATCAAAAATTAATTTTTAATATTTACAAAAAAATTTAATAATTGCCCTAAAAATCATCAGAATGACATTTCAATATTATTGATTATTTATTCAAAAACTAACTCTCCTCCTATTTTATTAGCTGAATTCCATTCAAAAAACCTAATATAAACCGACATATGCTCTGCTAATTAGCCCTAAAAAAATCAAGATTGATTATATTTAACCCAATTATGACTCATTAAAGTTGGAGAGTTTCGAACATAGCAGACTGTCAATTCACATCACACACCGAAGGTGGAATGTTACATAAATGTAGCGTTTCTGATGTGACTAGCTGCTTTATAAATCGCAGAGTAGACATGAATAGAGGAGGTATTGAGGAAACGAACAAAAAAAAGGAGCCGAAGCTCCTTTTAATCAACTTACAGCAATAATTAACGAGTGCGTGGGCACACTTCATCAGCGCTGAAGAAGTAAGCAATTTCACGAGCTGCTGATTCAAGAGCATCAGAACCGTGAACTGCGTTTTCGTCGATGCTTGCAGCGTAATCACCACGAAGCGTGCCACGAGCAGCTTCAGCTGGGTTAGTTGCACCCATGATTTCACGGTTAGCTAGAACAGCGTTTTCGCCTTCTAACACTTGAACCATAACTGGACCAGATGTCATGAAAGACACTAAAGCGCCAAAGAAAGGACGTGCGCTATGTTCAGCGTAGAAACCTTCAGCTTGTTCTTTAGATAGGTGAACCATTTTAGAAGCGATGATCTTAAGACCAGCTGATTCAAAACGGTTGTAAATAGCGCCAATGTGGTTGTTAGCAACTGCATCTGGCTTGATGATAGAGAATGTGCGTTCGATCGACATAACGAGCTTCCTTAATGTGAGCAAGTTTAAAAAATTCGCGCGGATTATACGTAATTTAAGGGTATATTCCTAGCCATATCCGCTTAAGCAGTGATATTTCATCACTTAATTGCGTCATTTATATTAACATGGCGCAATTTATGCTCCATGAGCAAACATTCATCTTACTCTGCAGCCTTAACCGTTTTGTTAATACTTTTTTCCATAAAGCTAATGATGGCGTCAGCAACGTCTTTTTGTGTCGCTTTCTCAATGCCTTCTAAACCAGGAGATGAATTGACTTCCATCACCACAGGACCATGATTTGAGCGCAGTAAATCAACGCCAGCAATATTCAACCCCATTGTTTTGGCGGCACGAAGTGCAACAGAACGTTCTTCTGGGGTTAACTTAACCAAAGTTGCACTGCCACCACGGTGCAAGTTAGATCGAAACTCACCCGGCTTTGCTTGGCGCTTCATCGCTGCTATCACTTTATCACCCAACACGAAACAGCGAATATCTGCGCCTTTGGCTTCAGCAATATATTCTTGTACCATGATGTTAGCCTTTAAGCCCATAAAGGCTTCTAGCACGCTCTCAGCCGCTTTGCGAGTCTCCGCTAATACCACGCCAATACCCTGAGTCCCTTCCAGTAGTTTAACCACCAAAGGTGCTCCGCCCACCATATCAATCAAATCAGGGATGTCGCTTGGTTTATTGGCAAAACCGGTGATCGGTAAGCCAATCCCCTGCCGCGACAACAGCTGCATTGAACGCAATTTATCCCGTGAACGTGCAATCCCAATGGAGCCATTAACCGCATACACACCCATCATTTCAAATTGGCGTAATACAGCGGAACCATAAAAGGTTACTGAAGCGCCAATCCGTGGAATAACCGCATCAAAATGGCCTAAATCTTTGCCCGCCATATGAATGCTAGGCTTGGTCATATTAATATTCATATAACACTTTAACGGGTTGATAACCTTGACCTCATGTCCCCGGGCTAATGCAGCTTCAACTAAGCGTTTAGTAGAATATAATTGCGGGCCTTGAGACAGTATTGCAATGCGCACAGAGTGCTCCAAAAGAGAAATTTTCCGGCATCATACGCTGAGTATATTTAAAATCAATGACTGCTATATCCATAGATAAAAAAAGAGCCAATCCTAATAGATTGACTCTTTTTTTGTGACCAATTACCCACAATGAATAACGATTTTGATGGGTTAATCTACCAGTAAAGGCTAGCCTTCGCTCACCATGTTCACTGTGTATTTAGGGATATCGATGATCATATCGCAATCAACCACTTTAGCTTGACAAGATAGACGGCTTTCAGGTTCTAAGCCCCATGCTTTATCGAGCATGTCATCCTCTAGCTCATCACTATCTTCGAGTTGATCAAATCCTTCGCGTACAACTACATGGCAAGTAGTACAAGCACAAGACTTTTCACAGGCATGTTCAATATGAATACCGTTACGCAATGCAACGTTTAAAATCGTCTCGCCTACTTCAGCTTCAAGTACTGCGCCGTCTGGACAAAGTTCTTGATGGGGTAAAAATACTAACTTTGGCATCATTTCACCTATATGTTGTCGACCGACTGCCCTTTAAGCGCCGCTCTAATAGAATTATCCATACGTCTTGACGCAAAATCTTGAGTCTTATCGTCGAGATTTGCAATTGCTTTTTCAATAGCATCAATATCGTCTTGTTGCGCGGCGGCATCAAGTTCTGCGATCGCTACCACTAACTGTTGACGTTCTTGCTCATCCAGCAGTGCAGCATCTTTAGCCAAGGCTGCGTTAAGGGATTCTATCACCCGCGCGGCTTCAACTTTTTGCTCTGCTAGCATACGACGAGTAATGTCTTCTTTAGCATACTTCATCGAATCTTTTAGCATGGTGGCGATTTCAGTATCGGATAAACCAAATGAAGGTTTAACTTGAATCGATGTCTTAACTCCAGTGGACTTTTCCATCGCAGTAACACTGAGCAGACCATCAGCATCGACTTGGAATGTCACTCGAATATGAGCAGCTCCAGCGGCGAGCGGCGGAATACCGTGCAGTGTAAAGCGCGCCAAAGAACGACAATCGTCAACCAGCTCTCGTTCACCCTGAACCACATGAAATGCCATCGCAGTTTGACCATCTTTAAAAGTGGTAAACTCTTGTGCCCGTGCAACTGGAATAGTGGTATTACGCGTAACCACTTTTTCAACCAAGCCACCCATGGTTTCAACACCGAGCGATAATGGGATCACATCTAACAGTAATAAGTCTGAATCGGGTTTATTGCCAACGAGAATATCGGCTTGAATAGCCGCACCAATGGCAACAACGCGATCAGGGTCAATTGAAGTCAACGGTGTTTTTTTGAAGAATATTTCAACTTGTTCACGAACTAAAGGAACTCGAGTTGAACCACCGACCATGACAGTTTCAATCACCTCATCCACGCTCACACCTGCATCACGTAAAGTGCGACGACAGCTACCAATGGTTTTTTTCACCAATGCGCCAATGAGTTCATTAAATAGATTTTTATCGACACTACAGCTGACGGTTTGGTCGCCAATGACAACAGATGCTTCAACGCTGTCATTTTCAGTTAATGCTTCTTTGACCCGGCGAGCCTCAATCTGTAACTGACGTGCTAACTGATTATTCGGCTCAGTGATGTTCCACGTTGTTTGCAAATGACTAACAAGTAAATGATCAAAGTCATCACCACCCAAAGCAGAATCACCGCCTGTGGCTAACACTTCAAATACGCCACGATTCAAACGCAGAACAGAGATATCAAAAGTACCGCCACCTAAATCGTAAATGGCAATCACGCCTTCTTGCTTCGAATCAAGTCCATAGGCAATAGCTGCAGCAGTAGGTTCGTTAAGTAAGCGTAATACTTTAACGCCTAATAATTCTGCAGCGTCTTTAGTACCTTGACGTTGTGCATCATCAAAATACGCAGGTACGGTAATGACCACGCCTTCTAACTCGCCACCTAACGTGGTTTCCGCACGGGCAATTAAAGGTTTTAAAATTTCGGCAGACACTTGAATTGGATTAACTTGCCCAATAGGCGTAGTAAACACCGGCAAGCCGTTTTCACTCGCGTGTAAAGCGTAGGGTAATCGATGAACGCCAGACTGAATATCAGTAAGGCTTCGTCCCATAAAACGCTTAACCGAAACGATAGTGTTTTGTGGATCTAATGCTGATTGTTGTTGAGCTTCGTAGCCAACGAGTACATTGGTATCACCATAATGCACCACAGAAGGCAAAGAATGACGTCCTTGCTCATCAGGCAAGGTCAATGCTTGAGCACTTCTTACCGCAGCAACAAGTGAGTTGGTGGTACCAAGATCTATTCCAACCGCAAGACGATGCTGGTGCGGTGCGGCGCTTTGGCCAGGTTCTGCAATTTGCAACAGTGCCATAGTGTTCCAACTTGTTGTGTTATCGATTAGCCAAGCTAATCATAAATAAGGTTCAGAATTTAAGGTAATTTAGTCGAGCAAGCTATCTTCAATACGAGCTAGCTCATCTTGCAATTTTGCCATAAATTTTAGCTTACGAATTTGATCAGCCGCTAATAATGCATCTGCATTATCATCACTGGCTAATAACGTCGCTAATTTAACCGATAATACCGACTCAAACTGTGCAAATGAATCATACAGCTCATCAATTGAAGACTGCGGATCACTGCTATGAGTTATATCTTCAAGCGCTTCACGCCACTCCATTTGTTGCATCAAAAATGTACCATCTTTGAGCGTAGTGGTTTCGTGGCTTAATTCAATACCACGCAGGCTCAACATATGTTCAGCACGGCGTAAGGGATTTTTTAACGTTTGATAGCCGTCGTTAACTTGTGCAGTACGCTGAACAGATAGCAGCTTTTTTTGCTCGGTATCATTCGCGAATTTATCGGGATGGACCGCCCGTTGCAGTTCGCGGTAGCGCTCTGCAAGTAAGGCGGTATCGATATCAAAGGCAGGTGCAACATTAAACAGATCGAAATAATTCATGGGCAGATATCATGCTTACTGTTTGATATAAAACGACTTAACAGGTGAATAATGGTTAAACAGTGAAACTTTCACCGCAACCACATTCACCCTTTGCGTTAGGATTATTGAACTGAAAACCTTCGTTTAGGCCTTCTTTGACAAAATCAAGTTCAATACCTTGCAAATAAATGAAGCTTTTGGCATCGATGATGATATTCACACCATCGATGTTATAAAGCTCATCATCGTCATTGAGATCATCAACGAACTCAATGACGTATGCCATACCTGAACAACCTGATGTTCTCAACCCAAGGCGCAAGCCGAGGCCTTTCCCGCGATTAGCAAGAAACGATCTTACTCGATCAGCCGCAGCGGGGGTCATTGAAATAGCCATCTTAACTCCAGGTATTACTTAGCTTGTCTGCTTTTATACTCTTCAATTGCTGCTTTAATGGCGTCTTCAGCCAAAATAGAGCAATGAATTTTAACTGGCGGTAGTGCTAGTTCTTCAGCAATGTCAGCATTTTTAATGGTCGCTGCTTCATCAACACTCTTGCCTTTAACCCATTCAGTCACTAATGAGCTTGATGCAATTGCGCTGCCGCAACCATAAGTCTTGAATTTTGCATCTTCAATAATGCCATCAGCATTAATTTTAAGTTGCAACTTCATTACGTCACCACATGCTGGTGCACCAACCATACCGGTAACAATTGATGGGTCGTTCTTATCAAATGAACCTACGTTACGTGGGTTTTCATAATGATCGATTACTTTTTCGCTATAAGCCATGATACTGCTCCAAAATCTGTGTCGTTATCAGTTTACGAATAATGGTATTACACTAATTTAACCATCTAAATTAGTGATGTGCCCATTGAACTTGATCCAAATCGATACCATCTTTGAACATCTCCCATAATGGAGACATTTCGCGTAACTTATCGATAGATTCAGTTATCGTTTTGATAGCATGGTCAATTTCTTCATCGGTAGTAAAACGGCCGATTGAGAAACGAATTGAGCTGTGTGCCATTTCATCATTTAAACCCAATGCACGTAATACGTAGCTTGGCTCTAAACTTGCTGAAGTACAGGCTGAACCAGAAGAAACCGCTAAATCTTTTAAGGCCATCATTAACGATTCACCTTCAACAAAGTTGAAGCTCACGTTAAAAATACCACTGTAGCGTTGTTCCATATCACCATTGATATAGGTTTCTTCTATGTGTTTAATACCGTTCCATAACTTATCGCGAAGGCGAGTAATACGCTCGCTATCAGCAGCCATGTCTTGTTTGGCAATCACAGCAGCTTCACCTAAACCAACGATTTGATGAGTTGCTAATGTGCCACTGCGCATTCCGCGCTCGTGTCCACCACCGTGCATTTGCGATTCAAGACGAATACGTGGCTTACGGCGAACATATAATGCGCCGATACCTTTTGGTCCATACATTTTATGGCCAGAAATCGAAATCAAATCAACTTTAGTGGTTTGCACATCAATCGGTAATTTACCCGCACTTTGGGCAGCATCCATATGGAAGAAAATACCCTTTGCGCGGCATAACTCACCAATGGCATCGATATCGTGAATCACACCAATTTCGTTGTTCACGTGCATAATGCTGACTAAAATAGTGTCATCGCGCATCGCCGCTTCTAAGCGTTCCATTGGGATGATGCCATTATCATCAGGAACCATATAAGTGACTTCGTAACCTTCACGCTCTAACTGACGGCACGTGTCTAACGTAGCTTTATGTTCAGTTTTGCTGGTAATGATGTGCTTGCCCTTTTTGTGATAAAAATGGGCAATACCTTTAATTGCAAGGTTACTTGATTCTGTCGCACCTGAGGTAAATACAATCTCACGGTGATCAGCGTTGATTAAATCAGCAACTTGATTACGGGCGATATCAACCGCCTCTTCAGCTTGCCAACCATAACGGTGTGAACGCGATGCTGGATTACCAAATACGCCGTCCATCGTCATGTGTTGCATCATTTTTTCAGCAACACGCTTGTCTACAGGCGTTGTTGCGGCATAATCTAAATAGATAGGAAGCTTCATAATACACTCCGTACTCAGCAGTCTCAGATGAGGCTACATACAACGTACAAATAATAATGATATATCAATCAACATAGTTGAGTTATAGACTCACTCTATGTTCCTTTTGTATCTCATCTTGCTTTAACGAAATAAATCTTACATCTCGCTTTTGCATCAAACCTGCAAGAGAAATACCATCTAAAAAATCTGAAATTTGTTTACTTAAGTCACCCCATAAAGAATGGGTTAGGCAACGAGTACCACTTTGGCAGTTACCTTTTCCTTGACAACGGGTGGCGTCTACAGATTCGTCAACAGCATGCACGACCATGCCAACTGAGATATCTACGGCTTCTAAACCTAAACGGTAACCACCACCGGGTCCGCGGACACTCGACACTAAACCATGTTTACGTAACTTAGCGAAGAGTTGTTCAAGATAAGACAAAGAAATTCCTTGTCTTTCAGAAATATCAGCTAAAGGCACAGGACCAGTAGCAGAGTGAATCGCAACATCCAGCATAGCTGTCACTGCATAGCGACCTTTTGATGTAAGTTTCATAACTTGTACTGCTCCCAAAAAGTATGCAGTAATTTCAACATACCCGAGTAATTTAGTCAAGTATTAATCCTACTAAATCACTCAAGTATTATGATGTTGTTTGACTATAAACGATCCCAATTTCGCCGCGGGTATTTAACCTTTTTATCTTGTAAGATTCAATGCCGACGAGGCAATTAATCGCATTATTAACTGATTATTTGACTTGAATCGACAATGACTTATTGAATTTTAAATACTCGGGTCGAACTTATCAATGTCTTGTTTACGAATGGTCGCGGCTTCTCGCGATGCCTCATCAAATGCATCCACATTTAACTCTGGTAACTTTTTAGTACAAACTTCACCACCCATTTGCTGAATGGCATTACACAGTTCTTGTACTTTCGAGTCCATTAAATGCATGTGATCAAGCATTTGTCCTATGGCATTAGCCACAGGATCAGGATTATCTGGTGACACAGCGTACGCATCAAAGCCATACTTTTTAGCCATCTCAGTGCGACGTTCAGTTTTTTCTTTTGACTGGTTGGTCGGCGAAGACACGACTCGTCCAGGAATGCCCACCACAGTGTGATCGCTGGCGACATCCTTAACCACCACAGAATTAGAGCCAACACGTGCACCATCGTGCATTGTGATAGGTCCAAGTACTTTGGCCCCTGCCCCAATCACCACATTATTACCTAAGGTAGGATGACGTTTACCTGGCTGCCAGGTTGTTCCGCCCAAAGTAACACTATGATACAGCGTGCAATCATCACCAATTTCGGCAGTTTCACCTATTACAACGCCCATACCGTGGTCAATAAAGAAACGTCGGCCAATCGTCGCACCGGGATGAATTTCAACACCGGTGAGCCAGCGAGAAAATGTCGATAAACAACGGGCCGTAAAACGCCAGTTCGCTAGCCACAGTTTATGACTAATACGGTGTATCCAAATAGCATGCATACCCGGGTAATTAAATATTATCTCTATGGTACTGTTTGCAGCAGGATCACGATGATAAATCGATTCGATGTCTTCTTTTAACCTAGCGATGATGGCCATGGTGTGTTCCTTTACTGCTTAATCTTGTTTATCCATTTTCTTATCAATGGAAGTCAAAATGCCACGAAGAATATTCATCTCAGGTGCTTCAATACGGGCACGAGTGTATAAACGACGCAATTTAGTCATGACTTGCCCAGGATGATTTTTAATCACAAAACCAGTTTTAGACAAGGTCGACTCTAAATGAACAAAAAAGCGTTCAAGTTCAGATGTTAATGGGTATTCTTCTGTGACAACTGGCGTTGCTGTTTGCGCTAAATGCGCGACGCGAGTTTCATAACAAATAATTTGTACTGCTTGAGCCAAGTTTAGCGAGCTGTATTCTGGGTTTGCCGGAATCGCCACATGATAAGTACATTGCTGTAATTCTTCATTACTCAGGCCATGATTTTCACGACCAAAGACAATAGCAACCGGACCATTTAGGCTTTCTTGAGTTAACTTTAAACCCGCTTCTCGAGGGTCAAGCATGGGCCAATCAAGGGTACGACTGCGAGCACTCGTTGCTATCACTAAACTACAATCGGCAATGGCCTCTTCTAATGAATCAACACGAGTTAGATTTTTTAGAATATCAGATGCACCTGCAGCAAGTGCTATCGATTGCCCATCAGGCTCAGCTCTTGGCTCGGCGAGATATAAATTTGATAAGCCCATGGTTTTCATCGCTCTAGCTGTAGAGCCAATATTACCAGGGTGTGAGGTACCAACTAAAACAACACGAATATTACTGAGCATGTAGCACTTTCTTTTAGCAAAAAATATTGCCCGTATATTAACACAATCGTTAAAAATTACGTTATATGAAAATCTGCATTTGATATAACGGCTAAATTAAGTATAATGCGGGCGCTATTTTACTCGTTCTTTAACATCCAGGGGATTGCAATGCATCCGATGCTGACTATTGCCACACGCGCTGCACGCGCTGCTGGCCAAACTATTATGCGCGCCTATACTGAACTTGACCGTGTTGAGGTAAGCAGTAAAGGTATTAATGATTTTGTGACTAGTGTAGACAAGGAAGCAGAAGCAACTATTACTTATCAAATTCGTAAATCTTATCCAGACCACACCATTATTGGTGAAGAAAACGGTGAAAACCGTGGTACTGATAAAGACTACATTTGGATAGTTGATCCTTTGGATGGCACTAACAACTTCGTTCGTGGTATTCCTCATTTTGCGGTGTCTATCGCTCTTCAGTACAAAGGCAAAATTGAAGTTGCCGTTGTTTACGATCCTGTTCGTGAAGAATTATTTTCAGCTGTTCGCGGCAAAGGCGCTAAGGTTAACGACTTCCGCATGCGCGTAACTAACGTCAATGATTTAAGCAACACTATGATTGGCACAGGTTTTCCATTTAAAGCTCGTCAACACACAGAAAGCTACATGGCCATTTTAGGCGAAGTATTTTCATTGTGTGCCGATGTTCGTCGTGGCGGTTCAGCGGCATTAGATTTAGCTTACGTTGCAGCAGGCCGTTTAGATGGTTTCTTCGAAATAGGTTTAAAACCATGGGATATCGCAGCAGGCGACTTAATTTGTCGTGAAGCCGGCGGTACAGTGACCGACTTTACGGGTGCACATAACTATATGACTTCAGGTAACATTGTGGCAGGTAGCCCAAAAGTAACCACTCAGATAGTCAAAATTATGCGTCCTCTACTGAATGAAGGTTTAAAGCGTTAATCGCTAACTAACCTTTATTGATAAAAAAACCGCTCAAGCCTCGCTTGAGCGGTTTTTTTATGTTTATAAAATGACATGACTGTTAGCCACAATGGTACATAATCCGCTATTAAAAGCTCATTTTTCGATGACTTAGATATTCTCGCCATCAATAGCAAACCCATAACCAGTGCACTAAACCAAACGATTACTCAATAGGCCGGTATACAGTAAAGAAGCTTTGCCGGTGAGCTAATCGCCATCACTAACAATGCGCGTTTAACCCATGTAATAACAATGCAAACGATGCCGTGTTGTTCATTCAATTAAACATCGATTGAACAAGTCACAGCTTATCTCACAAAATCGATCGAGATCACTGGGAAAATACCCTGAAGTCGTCAATAATAGTATTTTGATTTTATTGATGAAGATGAGTATGCCGTTACTGCGAAAAGTAGGATTAAAAACCTTAAAAAATATCGAACATCTAGTGTTATTAATTATCGCTATGGCGACAGTATTTGCTATTGGCGAAGAAATTCTTCACATGATCGTCATTCAGACTGTCGAATTAGCCGATTTACTCTTACTATTTATCTATCTTGAAGTATTGGCTATGGTCGTTAATTATATTGAATCAGGTAAGTTACCTATTCGTATGCCGCTCTATATCGCGATTGTGGCATTGGCGCGATACTTAATTTTAGACATGAAAGCAATGGAAGATTGGCGTATTTTAGCCATTTCACTGTCGACTATTTTACTGGCAGGCACAGTAATTGTGATCCGTTGGGGTCAATTAAAAATGCCTTACCCTAAAAACCAAGACTACGATACTTAATCAACTTGGTGGTTCAGGTAGCCAATGCCAAGTCTTTTTATCGGCATTGGTTGCTAAATTTAGTTTTGCTTAACAAAGTCGTTATGCTAAAAATGAATACAATTAACTGAGTTAATGCTAAAGATAAAACCCTAAACGAACATCTTAGAAAAGAATGCTATAACTTTACCAATTAATTGAAATAAGTCGTGTAAATAAAATCAACATCAAATTGCAGAAAAACATACATAAAGACTCATCATTTCAAGGAGAAACAGAATGGGGCAAGAGCCAACCGGATTCGAAGAAAAACGCAGTTCTTTACGTGTAGATATGGAAGCAGAGCGGATCCGCCTAGATTGGATCAATTCACAAGGTGAATCATGCACAGATCATGCTATTTGTATTGATCTGGCCCGAAAAGGGGTGTTAATCGACTTTAAGGCTGCTTTTAAAGTTGGGGATTTGATCGCCTTAACATTTAATGAAAAGACTGATAAACAAAATACCATTAAAGGCCAAGTTTGCCGTAGTTCCGAATGTTCAGTAAATAGTTACCATATTGCTTTACAGCTAATTTAGTTGATTATTTTTATGCAGCTCTCAATGGCTACTCTATAATCAAGTTACATACCTAGCGAAACTTTCGGTGCAACAAGGCGCCTATCATCAAGGATCACAACATGATATTGCTCGTTGGCGGTGAAAAAGGTGGCAGTGGTAAAAGCTGTTTAGCACAGAACATTGCTGTATATATTAGCCAAAAGCACGATGCGAATGTGCTCATGGTTGACTGCGATCCGCAACGTACCACGTCAGACTGGATCCAAGCTCGTAATAATGACCCCAGCCTAAAAGCGATTAATTGCATCCAGCTTTATGGCAAAATCCGTAATGACTTACTGAGTTTAAATGAGCGATTTGACTACGTGATTGTCGATTGTGGTGGCCAAGATAATCTTGCAATGCGCGCCGCGATGTCGGTAGCCACCTATGTTGTTATCCCACTTCGTCCCAAACGTCGCGATCTTAAAACCTTACCTCACATGGAAGACATGCTCAGTACTTGTAAAATGGTTAATCCCAAGATGATTGCTGCCATTGTGATAACACAGTGCCCTGCTCTGCCATCTCAAGGTAAGCGTATTTTAGAAGCGAAAGAAGTGGTTGAGTCTTTTGGTTTACGCGCCCTTAATTCGGTCACATTTAGCCGTAATATCTATGATGATAGTGAAGAAAGCGGCTCTTCAGTGTTGGAAATCGAACCTAGCGGTAAAGCGGCTGATGAAATTCGTGCTATTGCTGATGAGCTTTTTGCCATACCACCAGAAAATAGTTATGAGTTTAACTGATCTTAAGCGCAAGAAACCCAAAGATACCCGAGTCAAGGTATCTGTAGATGACTTTATTGAGGATGCTAATAAATATGCATTAGGTCTTGACGCGTCCCATGGCCAAAGCAATATCGCCTCAAACACGCAAGAGTTCTTAAGAGGGCTAGATAAAAAAAGCACTAAAATTTATCGCCATGCCACATTTACATTAACTGAAAAAAGTATTTCGCAATTAGACGAAATAGCGAAAGTCAGTAAAGTGGCTAAATCAAAAATACTCAGAATACTCATTGATGAGTTTTATCAACAAAGCAGCACTGAGCAAACAAATTTACTCGCCAGAAAGTAATCATTAACATAAGAGTATTCACTTAACCTCAACGGGTTAATTATTAGGTTCACGGCTCTGTTGTCAGGTTAGGCAGGTGATATTTGGCGACATAAGTCAGGATATAATATTGAACACTTATGTTCATCACCCTAATGGTAAATTAATATTAAGATGTCAGTCATGAATAACTAATTACTGATGGCTTCTAAGCAAAATAACAAGCCACGTGTTAACAATCCAATTTAACTGCATTTAATTACATCCTAAAGAGATAATATGGCGTTAATAGTACTACTAACACAGCAAATGTGTGTTTACTTAGTTATCGTTTACTTAGTCAGTAAAACGCCATTATTTAAATTCTTTGCCGAAACATCGAAACGATTACCTCACAAAATCTTCATCTACTTAGTGTTCTCAAGCTTTTGTATTATGGCAACTTACTTTGGAGAACAAACCTCAGGAGCGATAGCCAATACTCGTGCAATGGGCGCGGTATTAGGCGGATTATTGGGTGGTCCAATTACCGGGCTTCTGGTTGGCTTAACCGGCGGGTTACACCGTTATTCTATGGGTGGATTTACCGATGTTGCTTGTGCAATATCCACTACGTTAGAAGGTTTATCTGCAGGAATGATCAGCTATTACTTCAAAAAAGCCGGCAAGTCTGAAATGGCTTATCAGCCAATGGTGGTATTTGGAGTGACATTTATGGCTGAAATTATGCAGATGTCGATTATTGTATTAATCGCCAAACCCTTTGATCAAGCGTGGGAGTTAGTTAAGCTCATCGCTCCGCCAATGTTATTGATTAATTCCCTTGGTACTGCCATGTTTATGAGTATTGTTCGCGACCAAAAAGCGATGTTCGATAAACTCTCGTCCAGTTTTTCAACCAAAGCCCTCAAAATTGCCGAGCGCAGTGTCGGATTGCTGTCAAAGGGCTTTAATTTAGAGTCGAGCAAACAAGTTGCGCAAATCGTCATAGAAGAAACCCAAGTTGGTGCGGTAGCCATTACAGACAGGAATAAATTACTCGCCTTTATTGGTATTGGCGCTGACCACCATATTCCTAATACACCCATTTCATCTCAAATCACTCTCGAGGCCATTGCACAAAATAGTGTCATGTTTGCCGATGGCGTTGACACCCCTTATTCATGTTCTCTGTCCGCAAACTGCAGCTTAGGCTCAAGCTTAGTGATCCCGCTGCGCAGTAATGACGAAGTCATTGGCACGATTAAATTGTATGAGCCGAAAAACAAGCTGTTTTTAAACATTAATCGCACCTTAGGCGAAGGAATTGCCAGATTACTGTCTAACCAAATACTTTATGGGCGCTTTGAACAGCAAAAAAGTTTACTCATGCAAGCAGAGATAAAGTTGTTACAAGCCCAAGTGAATCCTCACTTCTTATTTAATGCTCTCAACACTATTAGTGCGATTATTAAGCGTGACCCGCAAATGTCTAAACAGTTATTGCAGCAATTATCGCAATTTTTACGCATTAACCTAACCCGAACAACAGGGCTAGTCACCATGGCTGATGAACTTGAACATATAGACGCTTATTTGTCGATTGAGCGTGCTCGCTTTATTGATAAGTTACAAGTGAGCATTGATATACCGAGTATTTATC
Source organism: Shewanella sp. SR43-8 (assembly GCF_014163775.1). NCBI lineage: Bacteria > Pseudomonadati > Pseudomonadota > Gammaproteobacteria > Alteromonadales > Shewanellaceae > Shewanella > Shewanella sp. SR43-8. Next base: position 46,826 of record NZ_JACJDX010000012.1, read on the forward strand.
ATCACTTAAAAATGCCTGCATTTACCTTACAACCTTTAATTGAAAATGCAGTGAAACATGGTACATCACGTATGCTTGAAGCCGGTGTTATTAATGTACAGGCGACAATTGATGGTGATGATCTTATGCTTAATGTCACGGATAACGCCGGTTTGTATCAACCATCGAACAACACCGACGGCTTAGGAATGAACTTAGTCCATAAGCGAATTCAAAATTTATTTGGCAGCCAATACGGTATTGAAGTTGAGTGTAAAGCAGATGAATTCACCCGTGTCAGTGTGCGTGTACCGTTAAAGGAAATTGACCAATGATCTCATGTCTAATCATTGATGATGAACTGTTTGCCCGCCAAGAAGTGGCCGATTTACTCGACAAACATCCTGATATAAGAGTGTTGGGGCAATGCAGTAATGCCATTGAAGCTCTACAGCAAATTAACCTTGTAAAACCTGATCTTATTTTTGTTGATATTCAAATGCCGCGGATCAATGGTATGGAGCTGCTTGCGATGCTAAATCCAGAGCAAATGCCACGAGCAGTATTTATTACAGCATTTGATGAATATGCGATAAAAGCATTCGATAACAATGCCTTCGATTACTTACTAAAACCCATCGATGAGAAACGCTTCAACCAAACCTTAGATAAAGTTAGAGCCAATATCGCGCCGCAACGGATGTCTCAGATATTACCGACGCAATTAGCTCATTTACCCTGCTACAGTGGTAATAAGCTCAAAGTTGTCGCAACCGCTGACGTTGAATTTATTGTTAGTGATGTTGGCGGTATTCATGTGTGTTCAAATAAAGGTTTAAGCCATACCCAATTAACCCTAAAAGTCTTAGAGCAAAAAACCGCACTTTTTCGTTGTCATAAACAATACCTACTGGCACCGAGTGCAATTTCTGAAATTGAAATCACCGACAGCGGCGCAGAAGTCACTACCCATAGCGGCGCTAAAGTTCCTGTTTCACGCAGATATCTCAAAGAGTTGAAACTGTTGCTTGGATTTCAATAGTATTTAGTTCAAAAGACATGTGATACAGGCCACATTTACTCTGCTGGTCAAACCGCTCACAGTGAATATTTACCGCTTACGCAAGACATTCAACCTGTCACAGAGTTCGCCCCCAATTGACCACCTTGATGCTTTAAAGTGGCCACACGATATAAATGGGGAGATATAAAAATGACTTGGTTTCTACTCTGTGTTGCTTTACTCATCGGCGGTTACTTTATTTACGGGACCTTTGTCGAAAAAGTATTCGGCATTAACACTCAAAGACAAACACCCGCTTTTACACAAACAGACGGCGTCGATTTCGTGCCAATGTCTAAAGGCAAAGTCTACTTAATTCAATTATTAAACATCGCTGGAGTCGGCCCAATTTTTGGTCCTATTCTCGGCGCACTATACGGTCCAGCGGCTATGTTGTGGATTGTATTTGGTTGTATTTTTGCTGGTGCCGTTCACGATTATTTTTCGGGGATGTTATCGGTACGTAATAACGGTCAATCGGTTCCTAACCTAGCGGGTAAATATTTAGGCAAAAGCGCCAAACACTTTATGAACTTTTTTGCCATTATCTTATTGTTGTTAGTTGGAGTGGTGTTTATCTCCGCTCCTGCGGGCTTGTTGAGTAAACTAACTGGTTTAGATGTGACCATTTTTGTTGGTATTATTTTTGTCTATTACTTAGTTGCCACTATCGTTCCTATCGATAAAATCATTGGTCGCTTATACCCATTCTTCGGTGCATTACTGGTATTTATGTCACTGGGTCTAATCATAGCCCTAGCAGTGTCAAGTGAACATACCATGTTGCCAGGCTTTGTAATGGGCGACTTTTTTAGCAACCTAAACCCTAATGACATGCCACTATGGCCTGCATTATTCATCACCATTGCTTGTGGAGCCGTATCGGGTTTCCATGCAACACAATCTCCATTAATGGCGCGCTGTGTTGAAAATGAGTCAAATGGTCGCTTTGTGTTCTTTGGTGCCATGATTGGTGAAGGTGTGATTGCGCTAATTTGGTGTGCTATTGCATTATCATTCTTTGGTGGTGTGGAAGGATTAAATGCTGGCATGGGTGGCAACCCCGCTAACGTGGTATACGAAGCATCTAATGGACTACTAGGCACATTTGGTGGTTTCTTGGCTATCTTGGGTGTGATTGTATTACCTATCACCTCAGGTGATACCGCATTTCGTTCAGCACGTCTAATCTTGGCTGAGTTCTTTAACATTAAACAAGTCGAGCTACCTAAGCGCTTACTGCTAGCATTACCATTATTTGCTGTTGGTGCAATGCTCACTCAAGTCGATTTTGGCATTATCTGGCGCTACTTTGGTGTTGCAAACCAAACCACTGCGGTATTGATGCTATGGACTGCAGCGGCTTACTTACTGCGCCATAATAAGTTTCATTGGATTTGTACTGTACCAGCGATGTTCATGACCTGTGTTGTCATTAGCTTTATGTTGAACTCATCAACATTAGGTGCGGGTTTACCGATGACAGTATCAACCATTGCAGGTTTAGTCACTACCGCAATTATTGCCGCAATGATTATTATTAATACTAAAGGTAAAGGCGATATAGATTCAGATGATGAAGAAAAAGTCGTATTCGTCAAAGAGCAATAATCGCTCATATTAAATAAAAACGGCAGCCTAGGCTGCCGTTTTTGTGTAGATATCTCTTTGGTTGCAATATAGGTATAATATCACCAAACTCAATTAGCTCGCACGGTCCATGACACAAGCAAACAACCCGCTTCACGGCATAAAACTAGAAACGATAGTGACTTCACTGGTTGAAAAATACGGCTGGGAAGAGCTCGCATCGAGGATAAACATTCAGTGTTTCAAAGATAACCCGAGTGTAAAATCAACCTTGAAGTTTTTACGTAAAACGCCTTGGGCCCGCGACAAAGTTGAATACTTGTACCTTAAAGCTAACAAGCTGCCATTGCCGCCACCTAAAGAAGATAGTCGCGGAGCATTTACGACTAAACCTCGGCCATCAAAGGCAAAAGTAGCCTCAACGAAACCTGCAACCCACAAAGCGGCTACAGCAAAACCAAGCTCAAGCACAGCTGCAGAAAAGTCGACAACACCTATCAATGCGGATATTTGGGGAACAAACTCAAATTAATGTATTAAGAGGTAACCATTGCAGGGGCTTATAACGGAAACTCAAAAATCAATCGCCACACTTTAAGCCCACCACCTACTTGATAACTTAATCCAAAATGCTCTATTTCAACACTGTCTAAACCTATTGCACTCAAGGTAATAGGTTTAGAAAAAGCCAACGTAGTACCGATTTCATAAGTATATGAGGTTAATACATTATCCCCAACCGGCGAGACAAATTTTAGCTTATCGAAATACCAATGTCCGGCAATAAAAAATCTCGGTTCAACCCGAGTATCCCGCCACTGCCAATCATAATTAACCCCAAAATCAATACCGCTTTTAAACACGGAATAGCCTTCTGTACTGTCATTTTGATTACTTTGATAACCCGCATAATAAATCCGATTGACCCATACTGGAGTAAATAAAGGCGCATCGAGCTTATAGAGTGCAGAAATGCCAGTTGAAAAAATGCCTACATGGCTGGAAGTTGAAAAATTATGTCCATAACCTAAATCAACATAACTCTCTAAGGTTAACTTATCATCCACTCGCCAGTGATATTCAAGCCCAGGGGTTAACGTTATCGTACCAACACTTTTAGGAATGCTGCCTTGAGGTAAATCGTTAAATGAATAATCAAAAAAACCCAGCGATGCGGTAAAGCGAAGTTTAAGTAAATAATCGTCGTTTGAGTCAAGCACAAACCCCAAAGGAATATTGGCCACAGCAGCACTTTGGCCTGAGGTACGATAAATACCACTGCCTAAATAATTGGCAAACGCATAATGTGAAGCATCAGGTTCTGTGATTAATTGAGGGGGTGTTGGTGAAGGTAATTCAGATCCATAGCTACCCCTACTGCAAAAAAACAGAAGCGCTACCAAGATTAAGCGAATAAATAGCGCTGCAAAGCGCGCAGAAGCAAATGATGATGACCCAATAAGCTGTGTGTTCTGCCCTTGTCTCATCATCATTTAAACTATTTCTGTGCCAAACTATTCATCGTGGAAATGATATTCCGACATCATATGACCTAGCTCAGTGGACTTGGTCTTTAAATATGATTCGTTGTAGCGATTTTTACCGACTTGCAACGGAATACGTTCCACTACTTCAATGCCCACATTTTGCATTGCCATCACTTTACGCGGATTATTGGTCATCAACTTCACTTTGGTCACCCCAATTTGGGTTAACATCGGCAAAATCATGTCGTATTTACGCATGTCGGCTTCAAAACCCAAACGCAAATTGGCTTCTACGGTATTAGCACCCGCATCTTGGAGCTCATAAGCACGAATTTTATTGAGTAAGCCAATCCCACGCCCTTCTTGACGTAAGTACAACAAAAAGCCTTGGCCTTTTTCAGCGATACTTTGCATGGCGGCTTGTAATTGAAAACCACAATCACAACGTAAACTAAATAATGCATCACCGGTTAAACATTCAGAATGAACACGACCTAGCATAGGTTGAGTGGGATCCAGTTGACCAAATGTCAACGCAACGTGTTCTTTACCAGTAGCAATTTCTTCGAAACCGTGCATGGCAAAAACACCCCAAGGTGTGGGTAACTTAGATGTTGCGATATATTTTATCGGCATGAATTAACCTTACGACAACTAACTGTAAAAGAAAATATTAGAACTTAGCAGGAGCAAAACCCGTGACTTCTTTTATGCCCATCTCACGGCCTAACGCCGTTAAAGGATGCACAACCACTAAGCCTTTAACCGATTTATTTAACTTACCCATATCAGCTTGTTCAGCTTTGGTTAAAGTGCGCTTAAAACCGAGCGCTTTTAGTGCTGTACCTTCTTGACTAAACTGACGCGTTTGTTGGCCTTTAATACTCGCGATTCGCTTAGTAACAGTGGCCACTTCTTTCTTAAACTGCAGGACAATCGTGGCGTCGCCACGTGCTTCAGCCGCAGCTAATTTGCGACGAAACTTGTCTAATTTATCATTCAATGTCTGCAGTTCTAGCTTTAAATTCATTTGATTACCTTAAGTGCTTTGGTGTGTTAGTGAATCGTTTACGTTTATACGTTTATCACAACACCGTTTCGGAGGCAGATTATATACCCAAAACCCCCTAAGATGCGAATAGGAAACGCTTCTTATAGACATGAACTGGTAAAGTTTTTCAACCTCGATACACAATTTGGCAAGTACTACCCTGCGAAAAACCAACGCTACTATTCCACTTTGTCCTGACCTTGTGAGCATAATTAATGATTTTTATGGTCTCGACTCACTAATTCCTCGCTGATTTAACAGTTTAAAAGCTCCTCACCGCTGTCTAATTACCACTCATCTTGTTTAATTGTTCAGCAACCACATCTAGCAAAGCCGCTTTCTACAGCATTTCCGTTAAGCCACTATTGCAATACTTATGATAATCATTATCATTCGCATAAATATTAATAGAGGTCCCATGTTATGTCGCCACTGCGTTTATCACTACTTGCTATAGCTTGCCAAAGTGTATTGTTTCCCGTTTATGTTCATGCCCAAACACCTATTCCATCGCCAGAGATTATTGCACCAGCATCAAGTGATTCGAGCAGTGCATCAGACTCAGAACACTATGAGCGAATGACGGTTTACGGCAGACAAAATCAAGTAGTAATGAACTCAGGATTAGCGACTAAATCTGATATGTCGCTTATGGAAACGCCTGCAGCGGTAGTGATCGTTGATGAGACACTCATCGACTCACAAGGCATCACCAATATGCAGGATTTAGTGCGTAACATAAGTGGTGTAACCCAAGCCGGTAATAATTATGGTATTGGCGATAACATAGTCGTACGAGGGTTAGGTGCAAACTACACTTACGATGGTATGTATGGCGGCGCAGGTTTAGGTAACACCTTTAATCCCACTCGTTCATTGACTAATGTGAGTTCTGTTGAAGTTCTCAAAGGTCCAGCAACAGGGCTTTATGGTATGGGCAGCGCGGGCGGTGTAATTAACCTTATTGAGAAAAAGCCTGAGTTTGTCAGCAAACAACTGTTTGAAGCCGAAGTAGGTCAATGGGATACCTACTCTCTTATGGCTGATTCTACTGGCGGTATAACTGACGACCTAGCCTACCGTTTAGTGGCCAAAACCGCCCATAGTACCGGTTATCGAGATCTAGGTACCGATCGCGATGAAATATATGGCTCGCTTAAATATGTGCTTAATGAAAATCAAAACATCATGCTATCAACGGCTTATATTAATGATGCCATTCCCGTCGACTCAATAGGCCATCCTATCCGCATCTATAGTGCCGCCTCTGTCGAGGGCAAAACCGCAGGTGAAGTGAACTGGCAGGATTTGATCAATGATCCAACCAATAATGGCTTACAGCTAACAGATCAACAACGTCAACAATTAGCGGATTCATTAAGTGCAAACGATGGCTTAACACCTTATCAATTTGGCCATAATGGTCTTATTTCACCGATGGCGAAAGACAACAAGGGTGAAGAGTTACGCTTTAAACTCAGCCATAATGTGTACTTAACCGATAATTTGTTTTTAAATCAGCAGTTGCAACACCGTGATTACGAAACCAGCTTTGCACGTCAAACTGGGGCTTATAATTACGTTTATTGGCGACGAAATGGCGTTATTAATGCAGATCCCCGTGCGCCTTTAGTTGAGGATGGCACCTTATACCCTTTTGCCGCCCGTCGTCAGGAATATCGCAAAGTCTCGGCAGAAGAAAAGTCGTGGCAGTATTTTGCTGATTTGCGCTATGACTTCGATATCGGCAATATCAGTAACGAATTACTGGTCAATGCTAACTTTGAAGACCGCGACATCCGCTTTAAACAATATTCGATTTACGATGCCGATTACACATTGAAAGATGCCAATGGCAATCAATCCTATCAAGGAAGCTTGCCGTACATTTATGACATCCGTAACCCTAATTGGGGCGAGGGAGAGTTTGAAGAGTACGATCCGTTATTAACCAGTAATTATAATAAATCAGTAACGGCATGGGGGTTAGGTATACAACATGTGGGCTATTTAGGCGGCGGATTTACCAGCCGTATTGGGTTTGCTTTTAACGAAATAAAACAAACTTACCAACACTTAGGCGTTGATGCTCGTTACAGCAGTAGCCTAGCGGATCCACAACCAGAAGCAGACACCACAGATAACGGTGTAACCTACAATTTAGGCCTAACCTATATGCCTACTGATGATATATCTGTATTCATTAATCACTCTAAAGGTCGCACGACTTATAGTGTATTAGGTGATGTAAAAGGTAATGAAGCTGATCGTGATGATTCACAATCAATCAGTAATGATTTGGGTATTCGGATTAAAGCATTTGATGACCAATTACTGGCATCATTAGTATTGTTTAAAACCTCACGAACCAATGTAGCCTACAGCAATCCAGATTACGACAGTAGCGCAGTCACGCCTAACATTGACCCATACTTTTATAATGGTAGCGAAGACACTAAAGGGGTTGAATTAGATCTTAATGCATATTTAAGCGAACAGTGGAAAGTCAACGTAAACGCAGTTTACCAAGATGCCAGAGACAACCAAAACCCCAATAGTAATGATTATGGACAACGCCAAAAAGGCATACCTTATGTTACTGCAGGCGCTTGGGTAACTTATGCCGCAGCATTGGGCTTACCTGCGCCACTGTCATTAAGTTTAGGCGCTAAATATGTCGATGAACGCAGCACGCAGTCTAGCTCATTTGGCATACCTGACGGTTATGTCCCCAGCTATAGCGTCATCGACTCGGCTATTAGCTATGATGTTGAACGTTATAAAATTCAACTGAACATTAATAACCTATTTAATCAAACGTATTTCGATAAGGCCATGTTCTTAGGGGGTCTTCCTGGCGAAGAGCGTAATGCGAAGTTAACCTTAACTTATCGTATTTAAAAACATATCAATCTGGATTTTGTTTGCTCGAAATCTAGATATCAATTTAGCGCTAAATTGAGTAACGAGATGATGAAAGCACTGCCTGTGGCAGTGCTTTTTTTATCGTTATCTAATGAGCATAATTGACTATTTAGGCTACATGTAGGATAAACGAAGCATTAATTCAATAGCTTATCTTAGGATGTTATTTGATGGCTAATACCATTTTTAGTCCATACACCTTGACCAATGGTGCGATCATTGCCAATCGCTTAGTCAAAGCGGCAATGGAAGAGAATCTTGCCAACGTTCAGCAACAACCAGATCAAGCATTGTTCAACTTATACGATGCTTGGGCCAAGGGCGGTGTTGGATTAATGATTACCGGTAATGTGATGATTGACCCTTTAGCCATGACAGGCCCTGGTGGTGTGGTACTCACATCCAGCAGCGCACTTGAGCCGTTTATCCAATGGGCCAAAATAGCCAAGCAAAATAACGCCAGGGTGTGGATGCAAATTAATCATCCTGGCCGTCAGGTATTTAAAGCGATGGGGGGCAAAAATATTGCACCTTCAGCTGTCGCGCTCGATTTAGGTAAACACTCATCGATGTTTTCTCAGCCTAAAGCAATGACAACCACTGACATTGATGATGTTATCCAACGCTTTGTCACGACCGCAAGCATGGCTCAACAAGCGGGTTTTGATGGTGTACAAGTTCATGCCGCACATGGTTATTTGTTAGCGCAGTTTTTATCACCGTTAACCAATCAGCGCGATGATGAATGGGGCGCAAGCATAGAGAATCGAGCCAGGTTATTAATTGAAGTGGTCAAGCAAATTAGGCATAAATGTGGTGCAGATTTTGATATTGCGGTAAAGCTTAACTCAGCCGATTTTCAACGTGGTGGTTTTGATGTCGACGATGCCGAAAAAGTGATTAATATGCTCGCACCGCATCAAGTTGAAATGGTCGAGTTATCCGGCGGCAGCTATGAAGCCCCCGCAATGCAAGGTCGCAGCGCCGATGAGCGCACCTTAGCTCGAGAAGCTTACTTTTTACATTTAACCGCACAGTTAGTTCTGCGTAGTCCAATTGCGTTGATGTTAACGGGAGGCATTTATCGCCTGCCTGTTGCGCAACAAGTCGTTGATGCCGGCTTTGCCTTATGCGGCATTGCCAGCGCCCTTGCCTTTTATCCTGACTTAGCCAATATATGGCGCAGAAAACCTGAGTTCACCCCTGCGATGCCCACAGTGAATTGGCAGAGCAAACCTTTAGCCGGGCTAGCGACTATGGCAGTCATTAAACGCCAGCTTCGCCGAATAAGCCAAGGCAAACACCCTCAAATTAATGACTCCCCCATATGGAGTTTATTGGTCGATCAATTTAACACCAGACAACGTACTAAACGTTATCGTTATGGTTTAGGTCTTTCTAATGATCAACATGTAAACGATTAGCCTCTTAAAAATTAACGTGCTAATAATGAACCAGCTAACCATTAAAGCGCTGGCATTAAACGACTAGTCTTAAAAAACGCTAGCGCTTAAAACGATAAATCTGCTGATTGCTACTTCCGCGCCATAATAACGCGGGATCGGCTTTATCTTGTTCAAACTTACCGTCAATAAGTACATCGACTAATGCCACCACAGCTTGCTGCTGTGGCGTGAGATCGGCCTGTTGGTAACCAGTCCATAACCAAATGTCTTTATCGGGACATTCGGTATTTACCCTAGTCACTAATTGCAATACGGCTTCCAGGTTAGCCGGATGCAGTGGGTCACCACCACTTAACGATAGGCCGCGCCGATAAATACGGCTGTCGGTTAAATCAGCAATAATCTGATCTTCTAACGCTTGGCTAAATACATGGCCAGCATCTACACGCCAAGTACTTTGGTTATAGCATCCCTTACAGGCATGTTCACAACCGCTAACAAATAAGCAGCAACGGGTACCTTCGCCGTTGATCACATCAACACTATGGTAAGCACTGTAATGCATTATAAATGCTTCACTCTGCGTTTAACTTCTTCTTGCTTACCAAAGTTAAACGGCCGCGCATCAGGACTGCCTAAATAACCACATACACGGCGAGTCACCGATACCCTACTAGGCTCATGGTTACCGCATTTAGGGCAGACAAAGCCCTTGCTGGTACAATTGAACTCACCAATGTAGCCGCAATCGTAACACTCATCTATCGGGGTGTTAGTGCCGTAATATGGCACCCTGCTGTAGCTGTAATCCCAGACATTTTCCAGTGCTTCAATGTTGTTTTGCATGTTAGGAAATTCGCCGTAGCAAATAAACCCACCATTAGCGATGGCTGGGTAAGGTTGTTCAAAATCAATTTTATCAAAAGGATTCACTTTCTTTTCAACATCTAAATGGAAACTATTAGTGTAATAGCCTTTGTCAGTCACCCCAGGTACTACACCGAACTGGGTGGTATCAAGTAGGCAAAAGCGACTACATAAATTTTCACTTGGGGTACTGTACAAACTAAAACCATAACCGGTTTCTTGCTTCCAAGATTCAGTGGCTTGTTTTAGATGATGAATAATGGCGACCGCTTTGTCACGTAGTTGCGCGTTATCAAACACATGTTCAGCATTGCCATATAAAGCATTAACCGTTTCGTGCAGGCCAATAAAGCCTAACGAAATTGACGCACGGCCATTTTTAAAAATGTCGCTAACATCATCATCGGCATTTAAGCGTACACCGCAAGCACCTTCCATGTATAAAATCGGCGCAACACGGGCTTTAACCCCGGTTAAGCGTGCAATCCGCGTGTCTAACGCTTTGCGAGCGACTAACAAACGTTCATCGAGTAATTGATAAAAACGCTGCTCATCTTTACCCGCTTCTAACGCAATACGCGGTAAGTTAAGGCTGACCACACCTAAATTATTGCGACCTTCGTGTACTTGTTGACCGTCTTGTTCATAAACCCCCAAAAAGGAGCGACAACCCATGGGGGTTTTAAATGAACCAGTGACTTTAACCACCTGATCATAATTTAAAATATCTGGATACATACGCATAGTTGAGCAAGTTAAGGCCATCTTTTTGATGTCGTAATTGACGTCAGTAGCTTGATGATTGACGCCATCTTTAATGGCAAACACCAATTTAGGAAAGACGGCCGTTTTGCGGTTTTTACCTAAACCAGCCATGCGCACAGTTAACATCGACCGCTGAATTAAGCGAGACTCCCACGACACACCTAAACCAAAGCCAAAGGTCACAAACGGCGTTTGGCCATTGGCGGTATGCAAGGTGTTGACTTCATATTCCAACGACTGGAATGCATCATGACACTCTTTTTCGGTTTGCGTCATTGCATAACCTTCGACATCGGCTACTTGCCATTTGCGAGCCACAGCAAGGTGTTTTTGATAACTAATTTGCACAAACTCAGCCAACACTTCATCAATACGGTTAATGGTTGTACCACCGTAAATATGGCTCGCCACTTGGGCAATAATTTGCGCAGTCACCGCCGTTGCTGTTGAGATGGATTTAGGCGGTTCAATTTCAGCATTACCCATTTTAAAACCATGAGTTAACATGCCAGCTAAATCAATTAGCATGCAGTTAAACATCGGGAAAAATGGTGCATAGTCGAGATCATGATAGTGAATTTCTCCTTTCTCATGAGCGCTAACCACATCTTTAGGTAACAAGTGAGTTTTAGCGTAATGCTTGGCAACAATCCCTGCGAGTAAGTCTCGTTGAGTTGGAATCACTTTGGCATCTTTATTGGCATTTTCGTTTAAAATGGCATTGTCTGATTGCTCAACCAAACCACGAATAGCGCAGTTTAATTTACTCTGAGTCTCACGATGAGTATCACGGTCGTGTCGATACTCAATATAGTGACGTGCCACCGACTTAAACGGTCCTGACATTAATAAGTTTTCAACTGCATCTTGTAGCTCGTGAATATCAACTTCGGTTTTGCAAGCCATTTGCTGCTCAACCGTTTGCGCTAACTGCAGCGCATATTGATGGTCAGCTTGACCTGCAGACTCCATTGCAGCCACAACAGCCTCTTTGATCCGACATCCATCAAATGCTGTCCGGCATCCATCCCTTTTCACGACTACAAGCATACAACCATCCTTACAAGCACTATATATAGAGCTTTAATTTACAAAAGACACAATATAGAGTGTATTAGATACATTAACGCTGAGTATTACTTTGATCCAGATCATAATTGTCGGCAGTACTTTTTATTGCAAATAACTTGCTATTCGCAATAGATATTGTAGGTGTGGAAAATGATTTTTATGACGGGAGATCGCATGGTAGAAAAAATTGAAAACAGCATCGCGATGTAAGATTTTGGCAAACAAGTTATCTCATAGGTAACCGTGTAGTTGTGGTTTTTAGCCGTTCAAAATGATGATTATTTCGATGACCTGGCATCAAATACAGCGTTAATGACAGTATCAACCGTATAAGTGACTTATTCATTACGACAAGATGAATAATCAGGACGAAAAGGCGCGACATGAGATTGAATAAGTCAAACTAATACAGATTGCGCCGATAACGCATCCCAGAATAAATAAGCGCCCTCTCCTTGATGCTGAACATCCATGTGATACCAATATCTGTACCACGATTAACAGGCACTACCTGATTAATCACCCATTAAGCACTTAGACGCGAACGGGTATATTGCCATCAATACACCAGTCCGACATCGCCTAAATGTTACTTTAAGGTTGCTTCAATTAAATGATGAATATCTTTAACTGCCTGCTCACCCGCTTCAATGGCCTCTTTGGCGCGATGAAACTCCATGGTGCCAATATCAGCCACATCGGGCACAATACAAATATCAGGTGGCTCGCCCATTAAACGCGAACGTTTATGGCGTTGTTCTAAAATATCCATGGATTGTGACATCACCGCCAACATACCAGGATGAGATTTTGAGCTGCCCATGGCCAGCTTATCGGTTAAGCCACTCATGTACTCTTTGCCTTTCCCCCATAAATCCATAAAGCCGGTTTCAAGCTCACGCTTTTGTTCAATAGGTTCTGACTTACTGGCTTTGCGGCTTTTTACTTGTTCTGGGATCAAATGCATTTGGCCTCGGCGATGAGCATTTAAATCTACCGCAATAACCACATCAACGCCCATCGAACGGGCTAATGAAACAGGTACCGGATTGACGACTGCACCATCGACAACCCATCGATTACCTTGCTGCACGGGTGGTAAAAATCCAGGCATCGAACATGAAGCACGCACGGCATGGCGCAAGTCACCCTCTTTAAACCAAATCTCTTGCCCAGAATATAAATCTGTCGCCACCGCAGCAAACGGGCGCTGCAATTGTTCAATATTAAGGTCACCAATACGGTTAGCTAAAACATCAAACACTTTCTCACCACTAATAAGTCCGCCTTTACGCCAGCCTAAATCCATTAGACCAAGTACATCCCAGCTTGAAAAGCCACTGACCCAAGTTTCAAGCTCAGCCAAATGATCATTGGCATAAGCTGCGCCGACTAACGCCCCCACCGAACAACCAGCCACTTTGTCTGGGTAAATGTCTAACTTGGCTAACCCATTCAATACCCCAATATGTGCCCAACCTTTAGCGGCTCCACTGCCTAGCGCTAATCCCACGGTGAGCTTTGTCATCTTTGTTCCTTCCATACTCTGTATTCATCTTTACCATAAAGCTCGGCTTAGTCGACCAATGACCTCGTCGAACTCAGGCAATAATATAATGCTAAAAAATAGCATAACTAAAGCGACTCTTGTTGGCTATAGCAAGGTGAAACAGCTATAATCGTCGGCTTACATTTTTTAGGGGATCTACCTTTGCAATTTACCGATTTTTCGTTGGACAAGCGCCTGCTTGACAGTTTAAAGCACCTTGGCATTTCTACGCCTACCGATGTTCAAGCGCAAGCACTTCCCATTGCCTTATCAGGTAAAGATTTAATGGCATCGTCTAAAACCGGCTCAGGTAAAACCTTAGCGTTTTTGTTGCCTGCTATGCAGCGAGTGATATCCACCAGAGCATTGTCGAAAAAAGATCCGCGGGTATTGATTTTGTTACCTACGCGAGAACTCGCCCAACAAGTTTATGGCCAATTACGTTTATTAGTTGCTAATACTCAATATAAAGCCATTAGCGTACTTGGTGGTGAGAACTTTAACGACCAAGCTAAAGCCTTGGCCAGAGATCCGCATTTTATCGTTGCCACACCAGGGCGTATTGCCGATCACTTACAACAACGCCACTTATATTTAAACGGCTTAGAATTGTTGGTGCTAGACGAAGCAGACCGCATGCTCGATTTAGGTTTTGCCCCGCAATTAAAAGCCATCAACGATGCCGCCGATCATAAACGTCGCCAAACCTTAATGTTTTCGGCCACTTTAGATCATGACAGCATAGGTGATATTGCAGCAACATTACTGAAAACCCCAAGCCATGTATCCATTGGTGAGTCTTACAGTGAACACAAAGATATTGAACAACGGATTATTTTGGTTGACCATTTAGACCATAAACAAGCCTTGTTGCAGCATATATTAAGCCAAGAACAGCATAAGCAAGTGATTGTATTTACCGCGACGCGTTCAGATACAGACCGTTTAGCGACCCTGTTAGCCGCACAAGGTTTTGCGACCTCAGCGCTCAGTGGTGATTTGAAGCAATCGGCTCGTAACCAAATTATGGATCAATTTGCTCGAGGCCAATCGCAAATACTGGTGACTACCGATGTGGCATCACGTGGCCTTGATTTAATCAACGTCTCCTTAGTGATTAACTTTGATATGCCAAAGTTTGCAGAAGAGTATGTCCATCGTATTGGCCGAACAGGTCGCGCAGGCGCTAAAGGCGATGCTGTGTCGTTTGTGGGCCCTAAAGATTGGGACAGCTTTAAAAAAATCCAACTATTTTTACGTAAAAACTTTGACTTCACTGTGGTTGAAGGTTTAAAAGCCAAATTTAATGGCCTAAAAGACAAGCCTCAAGCAGCTAAAGCCGGTACCAGTGCAAAAGCAGCCGTAACCAGCAATAGAGCTAGCGTGGCGAAAAAAGCCAAAGCAGCCCCTAAGAGTGATAAACGCTTTATTACCGGGGTTGATGTAGGTGATGCACCTGTGCGCCGTAAAGTTAAACCGATTGTCATTATTGAAGACGACGGAACAACAGAAGACTAAACGGCACATCAATCGCTGATAAACTGCGATGACAGAATAATCAATGTAGGGCAGAACACTGCCCTACAACAAATGAACAATAACGAACATGCTAACAGCATTATCGTATGAATAAACCAGTAAGGATTAACATGAAAATTTGTGGTGTGGAATTAAAAGGCGGCGAAGCCATTATCTGTTTACTGACCTATGAAGGCGAAACGTTTAACGTGCCAGCATGTCGTAAAGTTTCATTCAGTATTTCACAATCAGCTAGCACTGAATCCATTCGTGAATTTGATTTTGCGTTTAAAAAACTAATGAGCGATTATAAAGTTGATGAAATCGCCATTATTGAACGTGAGCAAAAAGGTAAATTTGCTGGTAGTGCTACCAGCTTCAAACTTGAAGCGACACTACAATTAATGGACCTTCCGGTTTCGCTTATTTCTCCTTTAACCATTAAAGAGCAACTAAAGCGCAACCCACCACAAGTTGACTTTGACTCATTGGACCTAAAACGCGTCCAGTTAAATGCTTTTGACGTTGCTTATGTTCAACATAATCGACTCATTTTCGGTAAAGTGTAAACACAGAACCGTTGTATTGTGGCGTTACCCATACCGAAAAAACGGTCGCGGTAGCGCCAGAACTAATCAGTTGATTTATGACAGACACTAAAACTAAAACGCTCAAAGCCCCGCCTAAAATGCCAGTCAAATCGGCGAGCCAGTCATTAAAACCAAAAGCAGACCTCAGCCTGCTAGTCACTAGCGCAGATATCAAAAAACAGCAGAGTGAACAGAGCCCTTTACGTTACCTAAACGGTTATCGGCCTGATGTGGTTGATAAAATCCGCCAATTGGTTGATACCAATGCATTGGGTGATCACTTTCTAACCCGCTACCCCAAAGTACACCAAGTACGTACAGACAAAGCCTTATATGATATGGCCATCGCATTAAAAAACACCTACATGCGTCAGTCAGACCCATTAGCCAAAGTCATTTTTGATGAAAAAATTAGCTTGAGCCATCACGCGCTAGGTTTGCATTCTTATGTTAATCGCCGTCAAGGCAATAAAGTCAAAGCCAAAAATGAGATTAGAATAGCCTCACACTTAAAGCATATTCCGTTTGAGCTTTTACAAATGGTCGTGGTGCACGAACTGGCCCACTTGCGCGAAAAAGAACACAACAAAGCTTTTTATCAGCTGTGTACTTTTATGCTCGCCGATTACCATCAATTAGAATTTGATATGCGAGTATGGTTAGTCGCTGAAGAAGTTGGCCAATCGCCCTACGGAAAATAATCGATGGATTTTAATCATTGCCAACTCGCATCAGGCTTCCAGTTATTCATCCACGCGGGGATATCACAGGCAGGCATAGGTCTGGCAATGCCATAACCTTGTGCTAATTCACAGCCTAGTTGTAATAATGCAGTGCCATGTTCAACGGTTTCAACACCTTCAGCAATCACGTCACGTTTAAATGATTTCGCTAGGGCGATTACGCCTTCAACAATGGCGAAATCGTCAATATTACTCAACATGTCTTTGACAAAGCTCTGATCTATCTTAATCAAACTGGCAGGCAAGCGCCTAAGGTAAGTTAGCGACGAATAGCCAGTGCCGAAATCATCTAAAGCAAAATGGACACCTAGGCTCATGCAGTCATTCATGATAATTGACACATGATTAACATCTTCTAATGCGCTGGTTTCCAACATCTCTAGCTCTAAATAGCGAGGTTCAACATTGGGGTGGGCAGCGAGAAGATCCGTTAACGTCTGTATGAAGCCAGGCTGCATTAATTGTACTGCCGCAATGTTAACGCTAGTGCTTACCGGGAGATCAAGTTCCATAGCTTGCCATTGGCCGATTTGTGTTAATGCGGTATCAATAACCCATTCACCTATTTCAATCATCATGGTGTGGTTTTCAATTACAGGTAAAAACTCGATTGGACTTAATAATCCGCGCTCTGGATGTTGCCAACGAATAAGCGCCTCAACGCCCACCACTGTACCTATCTTCATATTAACTTTAGGTTGGTAATAGAGGACAAACTGATGATGATCTAAAGCATAGCGAATAGCCTCTAGACTTTCTCGTTGTATTTTAACGGCATCATCTTGCGCGGTATCAAATAAATGATAACGATTCTTGCCGGATTCTTTAGCCATATACATAGCTTGGTCGGCATGCCTCATCAGTAAATCAGCATCTACATTATCTCGCGGATAAAGCGTAACACCAATACTAGCCGATATATTGAGTACCACACCACTAACGGTTACAGGCTCTGACGCGGCCAATAATAGCCGCTCCAATACTGGCTCACAATCTTCAACTTTGGCTAAATCGGCCAACACAGCGACAAATTCATCACCGCCAATGCGGCTTAAGCTGTCACCTTCACGAAGCGCCTCTTTCATCCGGATCGATAGTGCAATAAGCAGTTCATCACCGATATCATGCCCATAGGCATCGTTGACCGTTTTAAAACCATCTAAATCTAGAAATACCACCGCTAAGGACTGCCCGTGCCGACTGCACTGCAGCATGGCTTGGGATAATCTGTCTGCCAGCAATACCCGATTGGGCAAATTGGTCAGTACATCATAATGAGCAATACGTTCTAATTGTTCTTGATGCTGCTTCATCGGCGTAATGTCGCTCGCTAAAGAGACATAATGGGTCGTTATACCGTTTACATCACGAACTGCACTGATGGTCTGCATTACTGCATACACTTCATTATTTTTACGGTGATTCCAAATTTCGCCATACCAGTATCCTTCGTTGACGATGGCTTGCCACATATCAACATAGAACTCTGGTGATTGACGTTCTGACTTGAGAATACGAGGGGTTTTCCCTATGGCCTCTTCACGGCTGTAACCTGTGATGTCACTGAAGGTCTTATTGACTTCGATAATAAGACCTTCAGCATCCGTGATCATAATGCTTTCACGAGCATGAGTGAATACCTTGGCGGCAAGGGCTAATTGTTTTACGCGCTGCTCTTTCTCTGCGTTGGCCAGAACTAACTCGTCTGCCCGCTTATCTTTCTCTTGGTTTTGAAAAGCCAGCTCTGTGTTAGCAAGGGCTAATTCATTAGCACGTTGCTCTTTGTCTGCATTGGCCAGAACCAACTCGTCTGCCCGCTTATCTTTCTCTTGGTTTTGAAAAGCCAGTTCTATGTTAGCAAGGGCTAATTCATTAGCACGCAGCTCTTTGTCTGCATTGGCCAGAACCAACTCATCTGCCCGCTTATCTTTCTCTTGGTTTTGAAAAGCCAGCTCTATGTTAGCAAGGGCTAATTCGTTGGCGCGCTGTTCTTTGTCTGCGTTGGCCAGAACCAACTCGTCTGCCCGCTTATCTTTCTCTTGGTTTTGAAAGGCCAGCTCTATGTTAGCAAGGGCTAATTCGTTGGCGCGCTGTTCTTTGTCTGCGTTGGCCAGAACCAACTCGTCTGCCCGCTTATCTTTCTCTTGGTTTTGAAAGGCGAGCTCTTTGTTAGCTCGGTTTTGACTATCTTCAGCTTGTTTTCTATCACTGATGTCAATCATAGCAGCAAGACAGTCTGTGCCAGTGATACCGAGATTAGCCTCAATATCGAGCCAAAGCGTATTATTACTCACTTGGCCTAATACTTCGCAAGATTGAATACCACTACCGCTAAAAGCTTTTCCTAAGCAACGTTTAAAAATTTCCCGATATTGTGCTGTGACATAGTGCGAAAACGGTTTGCCGACTAAGTGATCGCGATCAATACCCAATAGGCTGGCACCTCGTAAATTGACTTGACTAATCATGCCATTGAGATCAAATACAAAGTAAGCAATCGGAGCAAATTCAAATAACTCGGTGTAACGATAATATAACCGTTCTGTTATCCGAGCTTGCTTTAACTCCTCATTTTGCATTTCCAATTCAATCTGATGAACCTGCAACTCATGGAGCATCTTTTTGGCTTCATAGTCACTAGAAGGAGATTGAGTATCACTAGTTTGTTTTTTCAGTTTAGCTTCCGCACGCTCACGTAGCACTTTGGTAGACTGCTTGGCTGACTTAGGAGTAGTCTTCATAAGCTAGGCCTGATCTTACGTAACTCTGATTCAAGCAGCTTGGCTTCACTGATATCGGTAAAGGTGATCACCACACCATCAATTACATCATCTTGGGTACGGTAAGGCATGATACGGACTTTGAACCAGCGTTGGTTTTTAGCGGTTATTTCTTTTTCGATGAAGATAAGCGTCTTCAATACTTCCTTTGAATCCTCTTGTAGCAGGACATAATCTAATTCCGTAACGATATCAGACAACGCACGGCCCACATCACTTTGGATAAGCTTAAATAAATGCGTCGCATAGTTAGTGAAGCGGCGAACATGCAGTTCATTATCCAGAAAAATGGTGGCAATTTGGGTACTATTAAGCAGATTTTTCATGTCGTTATTGACCCATGACAAATCATCCACTTTTGATTGCAGCTCATTATTGACGGTTTGCAATTCTTCATTCATTGACTGCATCTCTTCTTTGGATGTGGTCAATTCTTCATTGGTAGATTGCAATTCCTCATTGGCAGATTGTAGCTCTTCATTGGCAGCCCTTAGCTCTTCTTGAGAAGATTGCATTTGTTCGCGAAGTGATTGTATTTCGTCATAGGCCTGTTGCAGTTCGGCCTGAGTTTCTTTGGCTAGTGAATCGCTTTTTCTACGCGGATATGGGGGCGGTGTCGCCACCTCAGTAAAGACCACCATCATCAAGCCGAGCAAAGCTTTTGGTTTAGAAATAGCTTGTACGGTCAAATTGATCGTACATGTGTCTATGCTTAGATTTTTAATGATTACGGGATCGACTTGCATCTGGGCATTCTTCATAGCCAGGTCAAGTTGATATTGCAGTTCTTCACGCACCATCACATGAATATTCCAGTTGGCTTTTCCTGCCGCGGGTTCTAAATATTTTCCAGTGCGGCCATTAATATAAATAATGTCACCTGCCGCATTAACCAAAACCGCTGCTGGAGAAAAGTGCTGTAGGAGAAGTTGATCTGCCTGCATTTGTAGATTAGTAATCGTTGTAGTCATCTTACTGGTTCTCTCAGGTTCACTTTCTACCAAAGATATAATCGGAAATATCCTGGGTAAAAAGTCGACTTCCGTCTGCGGTGCAGGGCCATCAATGCGGGTGTATATGCGTGTATTTTCTTTGAGCTCTGAGAACAACGAAGTGTAATGACCAATGGTTTCAGCACTTCCCAAAATTAACATACCTTGAGAAGTTAATGAGTAGTGGAACAAGGGGATTAACTTTTTTTGTAATTCCGGTCCCAAATAAATCAGCAGATTACGACAGGTAACAATATCTAACTTAGTGAACGGTGGATCCATGATGATATTTTGTGGCGCAAAAATGACCATGTCTCGAATGCGCTTATTGATGCGATAACCACTTCCATCTTTAATGAAGTATCGATTCAATTGCTCTGGCGAGACATCAGCCTCAATACTTGCTGGGTAATAACCTTTTCGTGCAACATTGATGGCATCCTCACCAAGATCAGTTGCAAATACCTGTAGTGTGAAATGCCCTTTTGGCTTAACGTCATCCAATACATCCATAATCGTCATCGCAAGCGAGTAAGCCTCCTCGCCGGTAGAACAAGCCGTTACC
The DNA here is from genome assembly GCF_014163775.1 of Shewanella sp. SR43-8. NCBI lineage: Bacteria > Pseudomonadati > Pseudomonadota > Gammaproteobacteria > Alteromonadales > Shewanellaceae > Shewanella > Shewanella sp. SR43-8. Next base: position 67,767 of record NZ_JACJDX010000012.1, read on the forward strand.
CATGCTCGAAGTTGTTTACCTTGTGGATAATGGGCTAACAGTGCAGGAAGTGAGACGCGCTTAAGCTGCGCCCACACTTTTTGGTCTCGAAAAAAATGAGTAACGCCTATCAATATTTCTTTGAACAGCAGGTCTTGCTCTTGCGGATTATCACGCAAATAGTGCGCGTAAAGTTCAATGTTTTTAAGCTGATGCAAATCTATACGTCTTTCTATACGACGATAGATAGTATTTTTCTTGTACAGTGAAAAGTCATTACCACTGCGTCCACGTAAGATAATAATGATCCGCTCAAGCGCGCTTGTTGACATGAGCTCCGCACTCGACTCAAAATCGTTTGGCACACCGCGAGGGCTATGTTTGAGAAAAGCGATAATCTGTTCTGGTAAAGCTTCAGCAGGAGCAACGATGTCAGCCAGTCCAGTATTAATCGCGCTATAAGGCATTGAATCAAATTTGGCAAACTCAGGTGACTGCACCACAGACACCCCAGCATTTTCTTTAATGGCGCGTAAACCTAGGGTGCCATCAGACCCCATACCAGACAAAATAACCCCTACAGCCCGCTCATTCTGATCATTAGCCAAGGCCCGAAAAAAGAAATCAATCGGTAAACGCAATCCGCGACTGGCGGTTGGATCAAGTAGAAATAGCGATCCGTGAAGCATAGATAAATCTTTATTAGGTGGTATCACATATACACAGTTCGGCTTAACTTCCATCCCATTGCTGGCTTGGGTGACTTTCATTAAGGTCGTGCGTTGCAAAAGCTCAGGCATAATGCTTTTGCGAGTTGGGTCAAGGTGTTGAATAACAACAAATGCAATGCTGCTGGGAGTTAATACATGGGAAAAAAAATCTGCCAATGCTTCCAAGCCACCAGCTGAAGCACCAATACCCACAATGATAGGTGTATTCACCACAGCCAACCTACTGTAATCCTTAAGTGGCTTAGTCAATGTTTTACTTTGGTTTTTCATTGGGTGAGCTTTTTATTATGCATGCATTGATTGTAGACGAATTAATCAGACAAGTATGTCAACTCAATCACTGCGGGACAGTAATTTATCCATTAAACCTACCTTTGGCCTAAATATGAGTGACTTTATTAACGCAGACCTTTGTTTGTTGATAAAAAGCGTCTAAGTTTGTGCGTGAAACGGTGAGGCGGTTTATTTTTAAAAGTGCTTAGCTTGTACTTTTAGCGGTCAAATAAATTGAACACCGTTTGCGATTTTTTTCTTAAGGTTGTGAGTACCGAAAACGGATAAAAGCTACAGAGCTAAGTGATTGAGGGCATATCTCTGAGGCGGTCGAAAACAGCAACTATTCCGGAGTCTCCCATTAAATTCATCTCAACATCATAAATACTTATATATTTATTACCCCCTGCCGAAGGCAATTGATTGTATTTAATTGATGCTCTAAACAAGCTTTGAGACATAACACAGAGGTGGCAAAGATGTCTGAGTTTGAGGGCAAACTGTTGGTGTATCCCCCCCCTCTCGGTTATATGAACTTAGACATGCACCTGTTTTTGACTATTTGAAGTACTTAGCGCTGATATTCTCATAAATAGAATGAGTGCCAACAATGGCAAAGCACTGCCAATTGCCGCGACGTAAATCCAACCACCATGGGCATACACAACACTGGCCAATATAGAACCAAGGGCGCCACCAATAAAAATACTCGTCATATATAGTGCATTCAAATGACCACGACTGTGTGGATCAAGTGTGTAGACGGCTCGCTGACCTAGCACCATATTCATTTGCACGGCAAAGTCGAGTAATACGCCGGTTAGCGCCAGAAATATCACACCATACGGCAGGTTAAAAAAACCCGGAACAAAACTAATCACGGCTAGCACCATGGCAAACTTTGAGATTTTTCGGTGTGCCCCGCATCCGCCATTCGTCCCGCAATAGGCGCAGCAACAGCACCTATTGCACCAACTAATGCAAACAAAGCAATTTGCGTTTGGCTTAACCCGTAGACATATGACAACAGTAATGGCGCAGCGGTCCAAAACAAGCTGAATGATGCAAACATTAACCCTTGATACAAAGCACGCTGGCGTAATAAGGGATAGCGCTTAAATGGCACTACTTAATGGGCGAAGGCATACCATGAGGTGACGAGCGAAGATACTGCGGTGGTGCAGTCACTTGTGCCCCTAATTCAGCGGCCGCATGCCAAACCCAATGTGGGTTGTAAAGGATCCCTCGAGCTAATGCCACGGCATCGGCCTTGCCAGTGGCGATGATCTCATCGGCCGCCTTTGGCTTGTCTATTAGGCCCACCGCAATAACCGGGATATCAACAGCGTGTTTTATGGCATCAGCAAATGGCACCTGAAACTCTGGTGCAACGGGGATCTGTTGTTGAGGACTTAATCCTGCTGTGCTGACATGAATAAACTGACAACCCTTAACGCTAAGGGCTTTGGCTAATATAATACTTTGCTCAAGATCCCAGCCACCATCGACCCAATCGGTAGCTGAAATACGCACTCCAAGCGTGATCTTATCGGATACTGCAGCGCGGATGGCATCAATGATCTCGAGCAATAAACGCATACGGTTCTCAATGCTTCCACCGTATTGGTCATCACGCTGATTCGACAATGGAGATAAAAATTGATGGATTAAATATCCATGGGCAGCATGCACTTCGATGGCATCAATGCCTAATCGCTCTGCACGTTTAGCCGCGGCGGCAAAATCTGCCACAATATGACCAATATCGATAATGCTGGCGGCTTCTGGTCGCGGTCCATCAAGGGTAAACGGTATTGGTGAGGGGGCAACGGGTCGCCATCCGTTCGGTTGATCAGCAGCGATAATATTGCCACCATCCCATGGTTTTTGAGTTGATGCCTTACGGCCAGCATGTGACAACTGAATGGCAATGGGCATAGTGGAATAACGGCGAGCAACAGCCAATGATTTAGCGATTGCCTGCTCTGTTCTATCGTCCCATAATCCCAAATCGGCATAGGTAATACGCCCAGTCGGATTGACCGCCGTGGCTTCAAGAATGAACAATCCTGCACCAGATAATGCAAATCGTCCCCAATGCAAAGTATGCCAATCCGTTGCGGCGCCTTCATCTGCTGAATACTGACACATTGGCGCAATAATGACCCGGTTTTCCAAAGTTAACTGACCCATTTTCAGGGATTCAAACAAATGACTCATAAAAAGGTTTCCTTGTTGGTATAAGGTGACACAGGTGACTCATGGATCGGCGTCAGTAGTAAATATATATTCGTGGTAACAATAGATCTAAACGACTTAGGTTTAGTCTTATTTTTCCTCACTACACCATTAGCCTATTTATCAACAATCAGCTAAATACTGTTAACCCGTTGATAAAATTGTTTCAAGTGGCTTAGGTAGATACGTAAAATTGTGCCATAGCTTAGCTGGTAATAATCACGCTAACGAAGAGATTATTACCCAGAGACGAGAGCTCAAGCGTAGTGATGATTTTAATCAGACATGATAAAGGAATAACTATCACAGCAGAATATCGACTGGACGCAAAACACTATTGCTTATTTTGCAACACTCACCCGTAACGTATATCAGTTTATGAACCTGTGAGTTAATCACTGATTATGTAACTATCTCTCTAATAAAATCGATAAACGCATTAACCCTTCTCGAACCACGATGATTAGGTAAATATAAGGCCGAAATTGCTGCACTGGAACTGTTGGGATTAACTTGATATGACGTCAGTAAACTGATCATTTGACCACTATTAATGTCTTGTTGAATTAACCAATCTGGTAATAAAGCAATACCATGGCCTGATAACACCACTTCTCTGATCACTTCGACATTATTGGTCTTTAGCTTACCTTTAATAGGGATCCGTTGCTCTTCGTCTTCAGACAAAAACGTCCAGACCAGCTGACTACTAAAGCGCAAACATTGGTGATGTAACAAATCTGCTGGTTGCTGTGGCAGGCCATATTGTTTTATATACTCTGGACTGGCAACCACTAGCCGTCGAAACTGACCTAGGGGTCGACTGATTAACTCTTCGGTCGGTGCAGCAGAGCCCAACCTGATGGAGAGATCGATGCGCTGGGTAAATAAATCAGTAATGTCATCACTGAGCTGCAAATCCAAATCTAATTTGGGGTATTGATGCAAAAAACGGCCAATGTGTGGTGCAATAACAAAACCGCCAAATGTTGTTGGCACTGTCACGCGCAGTGGACCTGATACCTCATCTTGGCTGTCTTTTATTTGTTCATCGGCATCTAACACGCTGTCGAGAATTTTCCTCGCACTCATGTAATAAGCCATGCCCGCATCAGACACAGTAATTTGACGAGTTGAACGGTTTAACAGCACGGTACCGAGCTCAGATTCAAGCGAATCGACCATGCGGGTTACCGATGACGTAGCCACCGAAAGATTGCGTGCCGCCGATGAAAATCCCTTCGCATCAACTGTCTCAACAAACATTTTCAACGCCAGTAATTTATCCATCTAAGATCGTACTACCTCATTGTGGTTTCTAACTTATTCAACGCGACTTAGGTTATCACCACGATAAAAATAGCCGTTAAACGCTATTTTGCAGTGTAGCCTACTGCTCTATTGTATTCAGTACAATTGATAATTTTACGGTTTTTTTACGCGATATACTGCTTGTCATTTGATATTGTTACTTCACTGAATTTTAAGTGATAAACAGCATTATGTGGGCAAATTTAATTTCAACTCGCTATATTTTTAGTTTTGTAGTGCTATTTTTGGTATTAACAAGTACCTGGATTATCGATTATGTGTGGGGTTCACCAGCTGTAATATTATTGCTATTACAATTGGCCATCGTGGTTATCGCGTTGCAATGTAGCATCAAGCTTGCCTATTTTTCTGCCATCATTGAAGCATTAAGCTTCAATTTTTTGTTCACCACGCCGCGTTATTCACTACAAATGTTCAACATTAACGACATCATGAATTTACTGGTGTTTATTTTTGTGGCATTTGCTACCAGCAAACTGGCGCAACATTACCGTCGTCAACAGCATGAATTAAAGCAGGCACAACTTAGAAATAGTATCTTGTTGTCTGTGTCTCACGATCTGAGAACGCCACTGGCGACCATTATTGGCACATTAACGACACTCAAAGAATACATGGCTAAACTTAGCGAGTTTGAAAAGCAGGAGTTGCTCGATAGTGCAACAGCTGAAAGTCATCGATTACATCAATACATTGAAAACTTACTGCAAGCAACCAGGATGCAGCATGGAACATTAACGTTTAAAAAACTGCCTGTGTCTATTGTTAGTGTGATTGATCGTGTTGTTGAACGTTTTAGCGATGGCTCGAACCGAATTGCCTTGAACACGGAAAAGGTTTCGCAGTTATACATTAGTAGCTCATTGATTGAGCAGGCGATATTTAATGTTGTTGATAATGCCCTCCGATATTCCCCGAAAAATAAATCTGTCAGTATCAGCCTTTATTGCGCCCAAGATTATGTTCATATTGATGTCCAAGATCATGGCCAAGGCATTGATCCCAAATACGCAGACAATATATTTGAGCTTTTTTATTCAAGCCACGATCACCAACCTAGTGACTCTGGCAGTGGATCGGGTATTGGACTTGCCGTTTCAAAAGGGATAATTGCCGCGCATCAAGGCCATATTTCATTCATTCCTGTTGAGCAAGGCTGTTTAATCCGCATTGCGCTCCCCATAAGTAAACCTGAGGCATAAATGACTTATAAAATACTGGTCGTTGATGATGAACCGCAAATTCATACCTTTATTCGTATTTCGTTAACGGCTGAAGGTTATTGCTATGTTGGTGCGCAGTCTATTGAAGAAGCTAAAACTATATTCAATCAACAGCGTCCTGAAGTGATTATTTTAGACTTAGGTTTACCTGATGGAGATGGCATAGATTTCCTTAACTATGTTCGCCACAGCAGCAAAACACCTGTGCTTATTTTGACAGCAAGAGATCAGGAAGACGAAAAAATCCGCCTATTAGAGGCAGGAGCAAACGATTATCTGATCAAACCCTTTGGTGTAAGAGAGTTAATCGCACGTATTAAGGTATTAGTGAGAGATTTAGTCGTCAATGAGCCTGTCACAGATGTAATCAAACATGGGGCATTAAGCTTACAAAAAAGTACTCATCAGTTCTGGATTAATGGTAATGAATTAGCGCTAACAAAAAAAGAGTTCGCCTTTATTGAGCTTTTACTGGCTCAGCCGGGAAATCTGGTTAAGCAAGAAGTCCTGCTCAAACGGATTTGGGGACCGAGTCATCAGGAGGACACTCATTATCTGAGAATTATGGTTAGCCAATTACGTAAAAAACTCAATAACACTGCTGAGCAACCATTTATCAAAACCGAAGCCGGATTAGGTTATCGATTAAATATAGCGGCGGATCCTGATGATCAGTGATCGCTCGGTATATCAAGTTATCGATCAGGCTATTTCGTTTTCTTTTTATCAACAAAAATACAGGTCATAAATGGCACATTTTACAGTAATTGGCTTAGGCCGTTTTGGAGTGTCAGCTTCTTTAGAGCTGATCCATTTAGGGCACACGGTAACAGGCGTGGATCTTGACCCTAAAATTGTCGAGAAATACGCAGAAGATCTAACCGAGTCGGTTATATGCGACTCTTCTGATGAAAGCGTTTTGAGGGAGCTTAATCTGTGCACGAGTGAGGCGGTGTTGGTGGCAATTGGAGAGGACATGCAATCAAGTTTGCTCTGTACTCTGGCCCTTAAAAATATTGGTGTTAAAAATATATGGGTAAAAGCCAGTACCAAAGCCCATCATACTATTGTGTCTAAACTCGGGGTACAAAGGATCATTCATCCCGAAGATGAAATGGGCATTCGAGTGGCTCAGTCACTCAATTATCCTATGGTGAATAATTATCTTGCCATTGGTCATGGCATTTATGTTGTGGAGATCCATATAAAACAGATCCTCAACGGTCAGACATTATCGCAAGTATTAGGCGACGTAAAAAACACCATTAAGCCAATAATGGTTAAACGGGAGGAAACTATTTTCTCTCAGCTCGAGCCTTTATTTGTATTACAGGCTAACGACATTTTGCTGCTGTGTGGCACGCGTGCTCAATTAAAATACGTTGCGCCAAGGCTGGTATAACATGATTTTATGGCATCCCTCTATCACGCCTATTGAGCGAAAACCCAAAGCGGGTAAGAAATTATTTGCAGCACCGCCGCTTATCTTATGTGGCAGCTTTGTCGTATTAATCTTACTCGGGTCAGTGTTATTAAAATTACCGATAGCCACTTATGTCCCAATAAACTGGCTTCAAAGTATCTTCACTGCCACCTCAGCGGTAACGGTAACAGGATTAGTCGTTGTTGATACTGGTACGGCTTTCACGCCTTTTGGTCAGATTGTTATTGCCATATTAATTCAATGTGGTGGTTTGGGTTTGATGACTTTTGCCATTGTGACCTTAATCGCATTAGGGGGTAAGATTGGCTTTTTACAAAGTACTGTCGCTCGAGAAGCATTTAATCAAACCGACTCGTCAACCTTAGTTTCAACAGCGAAATCAGTGATCATTTTTGCGCTCATTGTTGAGTGCATTGGTATGCTAATTTTGACCCTGTATTGGCGTAATGAATTAGGTTGGGAAAAAAGCCTATTTCATGGCTTTTTTTATACTATAAGTGCATTTAACAATGCTGGTTTTGCACTCAGTGCGGACAGCTTGATGCCTTACGTTGATGATGTAGTGGTGAATATAACGATTACGTCGCTGTTTGTTATTGGCGGACTAGGATTTTCTGTTTGGATTGATCTTAATCGAAATCGAAAATGGGCGCGTTTAACTGTCTATAGCAGAATGATGATCTTGGGAACCATCTTCATTAATGCAATCGCTGTTATCCTGATTTACCTTATTGAATATGATAACCCAAATACATTAGCGCCACTGAGCGAGTCTGGAAAATGGTTAGCGTCTTGGTTTCAAGCATTAACCCCCAGAACTGCGGGCTTTAATACACTGGCGATTGATCAACTTGAAGATGCAACTACAGCAGTCATGTTGATGTTAATGTTTATCGGTGGCGGCTCGATGAGTACCGCAAGTGGCATAAAAGTGGTGACATTTATGATTTTAATATTAGCCACTTACTCCTATTTTAGACGTGATGAAGCGGTTTACGTGTTTAAACGTGAAATTCCAAAAGAAACCGTCAGCAAAGCGTTTGCGTTAACCATCATGTCTATCGGAGTCAGTTGTTTAGCCATATTTTCTCTGTTACTCAGTGAGAAAGCCCCTATGTTGGATATCATTTTTGAGGCAATCTCGGCCCTAGGTACAGTTGGCTTATCAAGAGGTTTAACTGCCAATCTGTCTAGCGCTGGCGAACTTATCATTATCTTCCTGATGTTTATGGGACGCTTAGGACCATTAACATTGGCCTATTTCCTCGCGAGCCCTCGGACTACCAAGCTGCGTTATCCATCAACCAAACTGGCTATTGGATAACTTATATCAACAAAGATTAGACAACCGAATATCATTTTTTGATTATAAAGTTTGATCACTTTCAAACTCACTTTTGGACATTTCCGAGTTGGAACATTAATGTTAATTCGTGAGTTTCAGGTTAAATTTTCTATGTGTAACGAATAGTTAAAAGGAAAAAAATTATTGACTAAAATTAGCGACGAAGGAGCAAAAGCCAACGGTTTTTTGTCCTTTTAAACGACTTATTATGAGTAAGTTACACCGTAGTTGTAATCTGTTTAATTACTTTCGCAGGATTACCACCGATGACAACATTGCTACCAAAGCTCTTTGTAACTACTGCCCCTGAAGCAACAACTACGTTATCACCTAAAGTCACTCCAGGATTAATTGTTGCGTGCCCCCCAATCCAGCAGTTATCTCCGATAGTAATTGGTTTGGCAAGTTCTAGTCCGCTATTTCTCTCAATTGGGTCTAAGGGGTGGGTTGCAGTATAAATGCCTACTTGTGGTGCAATCATACAATTGTCGCCAATTCGAACCTCTGCTACATCTAAAATAACACACCCAAAGTTAACGTAAAAATTTTCTCCAACGTGAATGTTAGAACCGTAATCACAGTTAAATATTGACTCAATATGTATATTTTTACCCGTACTACCGAACAGAGACTTTAATAATTTAGTTCTTACCTGTAAATCTGCTACAGAGGTTTGATTTAACTTCTCTGTCGTTAGGCGAGCACTTAATCTCATCTCAACAAGTTCTTTATTGCTAGGATCATACAATTCCCCTGCTAGCATTTTTGATTTTTCTGACACTTGATGAAGCTCCTTAATACAAGATTTACTCATAACAACCCAAGCAGCGGAAAGCGAGAACGCTGTGGCGCAGCCAGTGACTGATTGTCCGATAACTTGGTTTGTTATGTGTTACCAAACTCGGACCTTTGTTTCTAAATAAATGGAGGTTTCGTCCAACTCTCCAGATGGCATAATTGTAATTGACTTGGTTTCAACTAATTTATCGACCGCTACAGCTTCATGCAACCAAAAGTCTTCACGATCAATAAGTTGTTCTGGATATCCACCGGCACTGTGGTAGTCGTTATCTAATATTTCGATGGAAATAACATCAACCAATTCACCATTTTCAAGCAAGGGACCTGCATGGCTAATCTTCCCGTTTGTAATTTCAAATTCAGAAGACTCCCACCACTCATCTGAACCTACAAGAGGGTTTTGATCGAAAAAACTGGGAAAGGCAGCAGCAATTTCTTCATTTATATCTGTTGCCCACTCACAAGGTTCTGACTTAAGGTCAAAAATTATTGTCACAAAACCTCCAGTAACACATAACGCCCCGCGCATGCGCGCGAACTTGTGAGCGTCGCAGGGGCCGAATGACGCAGATTGTTATGTGTGAATTTCAAATCGAAGCTCCCCGCCAGATATTTTTATATTGCCAAAATTACCGGTAAGCTCAAATCCACCGTCGGCTACCTGCAATGTATCAATGTTGCCATAATCAATTGAACCGTCTGGATCAGTTGATGACATTACAGCTGATTTGGGCTTTAAACCAGATACAGAAACTGCATTAGTGAATTGAAGTATTGCTTTTCGGTAACACGTATATTCATTTAGCTTTGGCTCAACATAATATTTGGACTCTGGCCAAATGCTGGCCTCCAGCTCAAAGCACAGACAGTTATTCTCAAAACCCCAATCTAAAACGAAAGAATCATTGAGATCGATACCTTTAAAGACTTCCATTTGACGCCAATCCATAGTCATTCACAAATAACGCCGCCATAAACGGCGCGAGCGTCCGGCGACCGAAGGGAGCAAATTTGATGGCCTTGTTAGCCTTTTTAAAAAAGTGTTTTGGTAAATTTTTCAACACCACTTATGAGCTCCTGAACCTCGTCTTTGGTTGGCTCGCGATCTTTACTGTGATCACATAAATTTCGAATGTCGCCAAGCCGCTGAATTTGGCGCCACGCTGGCGTATCTAGCACTTCTGCGCCTTTCAAAAGGTCATTAAAGTCGCTAATCGTTGGATTTTTCTTTCTAGTGGTGATGTTGTGGTTTTCTGCCACCTGACCAAGGTGCTTTTCTAATACTACTCCGGCTACCGCACCTGCACCTCGGGAAAAACCGCTCTTTAGTAACTCTTGAGACGCTGCAATTTCTGAATCAAACAAATCTGCCTGTACAAGTTGGCGGATATCGAACAGTGAGCTCTCAAACCGAGATGACACTGCTTTAACGATAGCTAGTTGCTGCTCTAAGTGGGGAATAGCTGCATCAGGTCCCACTACTTTCTCTTTCTCCCAGCCTCGTGTAACTCTCAAACCTTGAAGATAGTCTTCAATTCGGTAGTTCTCGTAACTTATATCTTTTCGTGGCTTGGGCTTCTCATAATGGCGAGAAAAATCAGCAAGTCTGTCGGGAAGAAGCTGCTTTATTAAAGCCTTCGATTCCGAATACCAAGATTGATAGTCAGTGCCAAATTTCGGCAACACCTTTTTAAGATCGGCGAAATCCTTTCCATAGGCCTTCTCAACCGCCTCCGGATGGCAGTCATACTGCATGGACAGCAACAAAAGCTCCCCCCTTTTAGAAAGGGCTTTCAAATCTTTTTTGAATTTTTCTAAGTTGGCTTGCACAGTATCTCCATTACGACATTTGGCTAACAGCTTATTGAACGGCACGCCCGATAAAGTCGGCTGTTCAAGTTATTGATTAATAACATCCTACATTTTTTATCTTATTGATGTAAAACGATAAGTTATTATTGAACTATAAAAAAAATCGAGGTTGCACGATAAAAGTGGCTAAAAAATGATAATTATTTTAAATAACTAACTATCAACAACTTAGGGGTAACGAGATTATTCCACCATACTACTTTCGTTTGCTTATTCATCATTCTCATTCAATTTGCCCTAAAAACTTATTATAACTGTATATAAAAACAGTTAACCAATATGTTCATTAAATTAACAATAAATGGTCTTTGCTACAGAGGAATTATGATCTTTTTTATTAAAGAGAAATGATGACCCATAAATGAAATAGAACGTTATTCCTAACTTGGAACGAGGCAAAACCAAGTTAGCTGTTAACTTAACATTCGTACCAAATGAAGCTAAATCGAAGAGATAGCATGAACCAGTGTAGATGCTGAGGGTATCGAAAACAGGGACGTTTTCGATAAGCGGCCATGGATGGTGCAAATCGTCCTAAAGCAGTAGCTGCACATAAGCCCACTGCAGGTGATTGACTGTAATAAAGGTACAAGCTTCAAACCCATTTAACTAATACCCACTCAGCTGAACACGACTCAACCAAACATAAAAAATGCCAGTTTAGCGGCAATATTGTAATGGCTATTTGCTAATGGCCAGGAAATACATGCCCATGCATAATGACATCAGCGTAACTAAATACGGTGTATGATTAAACTTAAGAAATAAAACAAAATGCAGCCATCAGGCTGCATTTTTATTTTGTACTAACGCTAAGCAATTGAGATAAATAGCGTGGATTAATCGAGGTTAATTAGCCTAAATCCATCATCATGCTTCGGCTTTTAACCAAAGCTTGAAAGGCTTGCAATTGCTTTTTAGGTAATACTTTGGCTTCTGCGATATTAGCTTTCATCGCGTCAATAGGACGACCATTTACAATGAATTCATAATGTAAATGAGGGCCTGTTGAAGCACCGGTATTACCCGATAGGGCAATCACTTGACCACGAGTCACTCGTTGTCCTTTTTTAACCAAAAACTTCGACAAATGTAGGTAGCGAGTGCTGACTTTATTATCGTGTTGAATCACAACATAGTTACCCGCAAAAGGATGCTTAGTCACCAAGGTCACCACACCATCACCGGGAGCCACAACAGGAGTACCAATTGGAGTTGCAAAGTCGGTACCATTGTGAGGACGCACGCGGCCTGTAATAGGATGTTTGCGATTAGGGTTAAAGCGAGAACTCAAACGGTATTGTCTATTAAGCGGTACACGTTGAAAAGCTGGGGTTAAACTTTGGCCTTGGATGTCGTAATAGTTGCCATCAGTATTTTGAAATGCGGTTATATCGCGACGACTGGTATTAATCCTAATACCTTCAATCGTTGTCATCCCCGTTAGTTCACCTTCAACGAACTGATCATTTACCAAAACCGAAAAGGTGTCACCTGCATGTAACTCGCGTGAAAAGTTTAATTTCGACTTTAGTAATGACTCCACTTTTTGAATTTCAGCAGCACTTAAACCGGCTTTTTTAGCTGACACATAAAAAGAACCATTTATTTCGCCGCCGACGATACGATTTTGCCAAATACCATCAATATTAATGTCATTTACAGCGTAAGTTCCATCTTCAAAACGAGTGAAAACCACTTGATGAGCAGGATTAAAATATAACTCTAACTTATCAAGTTCGCCGTTCGCGTTATCCCAGAACTGGATACGGTTACCGGGTAACAAAGTATCTAACGCTAACACTTCTAAATCAGCCTCAAGGACTTTGTACATGGTTCGTTGGTCGATACCGGCTAACTCAAATAACTGACTTAAAGTATCACCACTTTGGATCACGCGGTCTAAAATTGGCGATGTCGGCTTAACAATTTTCAAGGTACTGTCTTGCTGAGCTATATGTGGCAATAGTGAATCGATATCAATAGCCACGGGAATTCGTTGAGATGAAAACTCTTGTTGTGTTGGCCATAATAAGGCGGCACCGACAACAAACACGCTTGCTAGCAAGAATTTCTTGTGCAAGTTTGGTAAGTTTAATTGACTTACCGATGGCCGTTGGAAGGCCATTATTTTACTCATTAGCAATGTCTAATCCACCCTAAAAGATGACGTTTTATATTTATTGTTTTTTCTTTTACTGCAAACTGTTATTGCGATACTGAGAATAAAATGAGCTAACACGTTACGTTTAGGTCATTTTTATCATCAATATGGCCTAATATTTGATACTTCGCAGTCCGGTAAAAACAGCTTAAAACGCGGGCTTCTGTACTCAAATTGCATTTCAACGCTCTTTTATATCAAAAAAAAATCATATTACAAATATAAAATGTTATTTAATTAATATTAATTTTGAACTCAATGGCAGTCATTACGGGAGTTTGAGGTAGATCAACTGCCGTTAATCGCAAATTCATGCTGTAATTTACTTATGCCAAGACCATTCATTTTATTCACTTTTATCTGCACGTCGATCCGCTCTTTCATCGCTTCAATATGGCTAATCACGCCTATCATTTTGCCCGATGCATTTAAATTATCTAATGCATCGAGTGCGGTATCTAGAGTTTGGCTGTCTAAGGTACCAAAGCCTTCATCTAAAAACAGTGAGTCAATGCTCGTTTTATGACTTACCAAGTCAGATAGCGCTAACGCAAGCGCTAGGCTAACCAAAAAGCTTTCACCGCCGGACAAGGTTCGGGTATCGCGAACTGCATCACCTTGCCAGGTATCGAGCACTTGTAACTCTAATGCATCCGACTCTTTGCGCTCTAATAAGTAACGGCCCTGGAGACGTTCAAGCTGTCGATTAGCTAACGCCACTAAATGATCTAAAGTAAGCCCTTGAGCAAATTTGCGGAACTTATCGCCTTTTTGTGAGCCGATGAGAGCATGCAAATAGGCAAGATCGTCATAAACTTGCTGTGATTGTGCCTGCTGTTTTAACAGTTGCTGCTGCCCTTCTCGCCTACTGGCATCAAGTTCTAGCTCGTGCGTTAAGCGCCACAAAGTTTGGGTTAATTGTTGATGCTCTGAATCGAGCGTCTGATGCTGCTGTAATATTTCACCTTGTTGGGCTAAATCATAACGATGTTGTTGCCCAAGCTGCATCAACTCAGTTTGGCGCGCAACGGCCTGCTCAACCAAGGTTTTGGCTTTAACAATTTCATTGTCTAATTGTTGTTTAAGTTGTTGCAATCGATAACGTTCATCGGCGCTAAGTAACGCTTGCTCAAAAGCATGTTGATCATCAAATGGACTAGCTTGTAAGGCACTCATCCATTGGCGGTGTAATTGCTGCCATTCTTGATTAACTTGTGTTGTCTGAGTTTGTGTGGCGCTTTGCTGCGCACTTAAGCTAGCAAGATGTTTATCCGCTGCTTGTAATTGCTGCTGTACTGTCGCTAATTGTTGCTGAGCTTGCTCTAATGCTGTTTGGCTTAGTTGTTTTTCATCCTCAATCACTTTATCTGCAAAAATAAGCTTACGTTGTGCCTGTAGGTTGCGAAGCTGCTGTTGTGCATTATCGAATTGCTCTGTCACTGCACTTAACCTTGTACTCAAATCGTCCGCTTGCAGATTATTGGCCATGAGCTTTTCAGCCGTAATACTCAATTGCTGCTGATTATCATTTGCCTGCTGCTGCGCTTGAGTCCAAAGCTCGAGTTGCTGTTGTAACTGGTTTAGCCAATCTACGGCATCGGCTATTGTCGGCGCCGCTAACCCTGTGGCGATAATCTGTTTTTCAAGCCCGTTGAGTAATGACGTTTGCTGCGCAGTCACCGTCTCCACTTGCTGCTGATGAGTGAGTAAACCTTGCTGCAAGTTATCAAGCTGTTGTTGTAACAGCGCTTGCTGATTAATCAACTCAGTAAGCGCTTGTTGAGCTTGCACCACATACTGCTGATGCTTGTGTAAGGTTTTTTGACATTGGCTAAGCTGAGAGATTGTGAGCGCTAATTGCTGTTGCTTGGTTTCAGTTTGGTCGATGTAATCGCTTAATGCGGACTGCTGCTGCAAATCCAATTCAAGAGATATTGATAAAGCCTCTGTTTGCTGCTGCCACTGATGAACTATGGCTTGGATGTCTGCTTGAGTTTGAGTTAACTGTTGTTGCGTATTGTCATAATTAATTTGCAGCGCCGTTTGTTGATGTTTAAGTTGCTCACCTTGTTGTTTAATAGCGTCAAGCTCAGCCTGCAACTGTTGTGCTCTTTGTTCTGTCGCTGACACATTGAGTGTTTGGTAGCGCTCAACTAACGGATGCTCGGTTGAACCGCATAAAGCACAAGGCTCACCGGCTTTAAGTTTGGCACGCTCTATGGTTAAACTGGCAATTTGCTGTTCTTGGTGCAATAACATTTGCACATCTTTAACTTGCTGATTTTTATCACTCCACTGGCTTCTTACCCCAGAAAGAGACTGCACCAGAGCTTGCAACTCAGTCTCAAATTGCACCGAATCAGCAGTTAACTGCTGGCATTGCTGTTGCTGGCGGATAAATTGGCTCAACAACTGGGTTAATTGATAGCGTCCCGCTTGCTGCTCAATCAGTTGCTGATAATCAGCATTAATTTGTGCTTCATCTTGGCCGGCCAATAATGCTGCTAATGCTTTTTGGCTGTCTTCTTGCTGTGATCTTGCTTGAGCAAGCTCAGTTTGAGCTTGTTGTATTTGTGGCGTGAACGCCCCTAGCTTCACCTGATTGTGCTTAATCGCATCTTGTTGCTGCTTACATAGGCTATTAATCTGGCTCAGCTGCTCGCTAAGTTGCACAACTTGTGTGTACTGGTTTTGCCAAGCGGCAAACTTTTTAGCCACTTCCTGGCCTTGTGGCAAACTCTCGAGCTGTTGCTGAATGTGTTGCTTTGCGGCGGTCAATGTCTGTTGCTGCACTAATAAATCTTGTTGTTGCTCGCGCGTCTTTTGTTGCTGCTCATGGGTTTGTTGATGAGTTAATTTAATGTGGTTTAATTGATAATTGTGTTGATGGATCTGCTGATCCAACGGCAACACTTGCTCATCAATTAATGCCAGTAAAACGTTATGTGCCTGATTAACATTTTCAAGCTGTAGTAGGCTTTGAGTCTGCTTATGTTTATGCTCTTGCAGTAGCGTTTCAGCTTGCTCGGTTTGTTGGTTTAATTCACTCAACTGCGCCGTTAATAGTTGCGCTTTTTCGTGCGTTTTCTGCTGTTGTTCAAATAATGGCAAAATCTGCTGCGCAGGTTCACTGCGCTGTAATTGCATTAACGCGTCACTGTGTTGTTGCTGATTCGTTAGCGCCTGTTGCTGCTCAGCCTCAAGCTTAGCTAATGACTGCTGGGCTTGCTCAGAACTATTGGCCCAGGTAATAAACTGACTTAATTGAGTCAGCTGTAATTGTTGCTGCTGCAAGGTTTGGCTATATTGTTCAATCTGGTCTTTGTGTTGCTGTATTTGCTGTTGATCAAACAACTCGACACTGCCAAGTTTTGCCTCGAGCAATTTCAAATTGGTTTTGGCTTCGCTAAAATGCTGGTGAACTCGTTCTGAGATCAGTCCATAAATTTCGGTGCCGGTGAGCTCTTCTAACAATTCAGCACGATCATTGGCATCGGCATTCAAAAAAGCCGCAAACTGCCCTTGAGACAACATCATTGATTTGGTAAAACGAGCAAAGTCGAGCCCAGTAATTTGTTCAATTAATTCTGTTTTACGCTTTATTTGGCTAGCAAGAATTTTACCGTCACTTAGCTGTGCCAGCTCCACTTGTGCATCTTGCAGATTACCATCGGCTTTATCACGCGAGCGCCTTTGACTCCAAAAAGCACGATAAGCAACGCCTTTAACTTCAAACTCAACTTCGGCTAAACATTCAGCGGTGCCGCGCGTCATTAACTCATTAGTGGTTTTAGAGATATTATTTAACCGTGGCGTGCGATGGTAAAGCGCTAAGCAAATAGCATCCAGTATGGTGGTTTTACCCGAACCTGTGGGCCCAGTAATGGCAAATAAACCGTTTTCAGCAAAAGGTGATTGGGTAAAGTCGATTTTCCACTCATTTTTAAGCGAGTTAATATTTTTAAAACGAAGGCTTAAAATTTTCATGACTGTTCACCGTCTGTCGCACTTTGTGTAACAACCTCAGTGTTAACCTGATGAGACATAGTCTCTTGCAACACATGACTTGCAGCGGTTTCTTGAGTATGTCGCTCAGACTCAACCTCAGCAACCACTTGGCTAAAGCGCTGCTTAATGCGACCTAACTGCGCCTGCTGCAACTCACTGTCAAATGTTTCTTGGGCTAAACGTCGAGCAAAGACCTCATCAACACTTAACTCAGATAAGGTTTCATTATCTAACTGTTTAATATGTTGTTGACGTTGGCTACGGGCACGTTTTAATTGCAATACCTCAACCGCTTGACCTTGAGTCATGTCGGCGATACGCGATTGCAGATCTGAGAGGTAATCTTGCTGCGAGACTTCAATGCTTAACCAAGTCATGGTTGTGGCATCGGCTTGCACAGCAAATGCACTTATCTGTTGTTCAATACTGTCTAAGTCGCCTTTGAGCACCTGCATCGGCTGAAAAATGGGTACAAGCAACGGCGTAACCTGGCTGAGTGCGGCATGGTTAAACTCAACCAGAAATACCGATTTATTTGGCGTATTGTCGCTTGATAGCTCATCGAAACTGAGTGCAATAGGTGAGCCGCTATAACGAATATGGGCAGATTTCGCCACCACTTGTGGCCGATGAATGTGGCCTAAGGCAATGTAATCTGCTGCCGGAAAAAGTGCCGCGTTAAAAGCATCTAAACTGCCAATATAAATATCACGTACGGATTCAGAAGTACTTGCACCAACAGTGGTTAAATGGCCGGTCGCAATAATAGGCACTGGTGTTGCCAGCCTTGTATTAACAAGCTTTGCTTGCTCAAAACAACTTTGATAGAGCTCACTAATGGCATCACCTAATTTGCGTTGTTTATCGATTGAAGATTCACCAGATTCACTTAACACCACATCTCGTGGGCGTAAAAAAGGTAACGCACATAAAATAGCTCCTACTTCACCCATGCGATTATTGAGAGTAAAGACATGCTCTTCAACACGTTCAAGAGCCCCTGGGATAACCACGGTATTAAGGCAGGCTAACAGATTTTTAGATTCATTTAAGGTTGATACTGAATCGTGATTACCACCCAGTAAAATTAGCTGACAACCTGTTTGTTGAATTTGAACAATGAATTGATTATATAAGGCGCGGGCATAGCTTGGCGGCGTGCCAGTATCGAAAATATCGCCCGCAACAATAACGGCATCAACTTGATGAAGGTCGATTTGCTCAAGTAACCATGCCATAAAAGCTTGATGCTCGGCTGCGCGGCTTTTGCCATAAAAATATTGGCCGAGGTGCCAATCTGATGTGTGAATAATGCGCATAACATCCCTTTTAATCAAAAACGCTTAATAATGGCGTGAGTAAACCCGAATTGCCGCTATTACGATCACATATATTGCGACCACAATAATTTACCGCTCATTCCCAATGACATGATCACCACCAAAGGTTTAATAATTTTAACTCCTTTAGTGACCACAAGGCGTGAGCCTAATGTGGCACCAATGGCCTGGCCTACCAGCATAATTAATCCTAATATCACCGCCACTTGACCACCAATTAAGAAGAAAATGAGCGAAGCAATGTTCGTGGCAAAATTGAGCAGTTTTGCATGCGCAGTGGCTTTAGCTAAACCAAAACCGGCTAATGAGACAAATGCCAAAGCAAAAAAGCTCCCAGTACCTGGGCCAAAAAAACCATCATAGAAGCCAACGCCTAATGCAGCAGTAAATGCAAATACGCTTGGCGTGAGAATTTGTTGGCGGTCTTGCTCACTGATTTTTTTAGACAATAAAAAATAACAACCAATGGCTAAAATCAAAAAAGGTAACACTACCTCTAACAGTTTCGCGTCGATCATTTGTACTAATATGGTGCCAATTGAGGCACCGATAAAAGCGCAAATCAACGACAGTTTTATACTGCGTAAATCGACCAAGCCTTTACGGACAAAATATAGACTTGCAAAAAAACTCCCACCACAGGCTTGTAACTTATTGGTGCCTAAAGCCGCTGCTGGCGGCAGCCCAGCCCACATCAATGCCGGAATGGTGAGTAAACCGCCCCCACCAGCTATTGCGTCAATAAAACCTGCAATTAAAGCAACAGCAAACAAAATAACGCCGAGTTGGAGCGTGAGTTCAAACATGAAAGTTCTCTATAATGGCAACAAATGTGAAGTCAGTAAGACAATAATAAGGCGTTATTAGACAATCTTTAACGTCAAAATACAAAGCGTTCCGAGTTATTTATTCGATTTAACTTAACTAATCGCTACTCGCATAAATAAATGATTATCAAACAGCTCAATGTTTGCATTGATTATCGTTTTAGGACACTGGCACTTTGCGCTTCAGTTGTGCATTGATATAGTAGCCGACCTAATGAACACTAGCTGAAGGCTTTATTATGATTGTTATTACCGGCGCGAGCAGCGGCTTAGGTGCCGCATTGACCCATCTTTACGCTGCAGAAAAGCACAGTCTGTTGATCACTGGTCGCAGCCAGCAAAAATTGGCTAATGTCATGGCAGACTTAGCCCCACTTGAGCAAGCTAATGTAACCGCTCACGCAGCAGACTTATGTGTAGCGCAGGATGTTAGTGATTTATTTTCGCGTTTATCGACGCCGCCCAGTCGGGTAATTCATTGTGCAGGTAGTGGTTACTTTGGCCCAATTGAACAACAATCTCCGCACGCGATTAATCAACTAATTAACAATAACCTCACCTCAAGCATTTTACTGTTACGAGAGCTCGTAAGTCGTTATCGTCATCACAAGGTGACGGTTGTTGTAGTCATGTCGACGGCAGCGCAGGCTGGCAAAGCAAATGAGTCAACCTATTGTGCGGTTAAGTGGGCGGTAAAAGGGTTGCTTGAATCCTTGCGACTAGAATTAAAAGACAGTCCCATGAAATTAGTTGCCGTTTATCCCGGAGGCATGGCAACCGACTTTTGGCAAACCAGTGGCAAAGACATCGATACCTCAAGCTTTATGACTGCAGCAGAAGCAGCCACAATGCTTAAGCAAGCTTTAATCGCTACTGAGCATGGTTATGTGTCGGACATTACCCTTAATCGTAGTTAACAAGCCGTTTGTTGATTAAAGAGTTGGCTTTGTTGACCAATACCAGCAATATATCCAACCTGCTGGAGCAAAAACAATGTTTAACACTAAGGCATAAAATCCGACAAGCGGTAAATTAGTGGTTTTACCTTTGGCAAACTTTAAGGTGAAAAACACCACAACCAAGGTTAGAACGAAAATAATTTGGCCAATCAATGTGGCATTTAAATTCATGATTTTACCCTTTAATCATCAAGCCCGTTATGCTGAAATAGCAATATCGTTAACTGATGATACATTTAATATTAGATTATTGATAAGGCCACCACAATGTGTAAAAAAGTCGTCGTAATACTGGTGTCGATCAACCTGCTTCTTGGCTTGTCAGCTTGCGCTGAATTAAAACACACTGGCAAAGAAATCGGTCACACCACAAAAAAAGTGACCACAGCAATCGGTCACGGTACGCGCGATGCCGTAAAGGCCATTGGTCACGAAACTAAAGAAGTCATTAATGACATAAAAGAAGATGACTAAATTCCGTTGTATAAACTAAGAAAAAGCCGTTAATGCGGGGCATTAACGGCTTTTTTTGAATTGGACAATTCAATTTTTAATCATGACTAAATGGCGATATTAGTGTTTACAATGCTCACCGTGTACATGGTCGTCATCTGCAAATTCATCATCGCCACCTTGATTTTGCATTACGCCCCAACCATCAGAAATACCGTCAAATTCTTGCGCAAAGCTATTTAACTCGGTCTCTTTACCAACCAGTGCCGCGTATTCTGGCACCATTTGCAAGCAAACAATCACTTCCCACTTAGTGTTTTCTTCATCAAAATTTAGCTCAAGCTCGCCTTGCATATCGGTTTGGCTTAATGCCTCTAACGCTGACTCTGCATCACGTTGGTCATCAAACACTAAGAAGAAATCGACTTCTATTGACTTAGTAAGATCAATACCGGCATCCGCCATTGCTGCCAACATTTGGCCATTATCATCTTCTGGGAATTGCATTTATCAATCCTTACTCTGCTGGAACAATTTCAATTGTTGTACCATTGAACGACACCATATCGCCAACAACACACTTTTTACGTTTACGCGTATCAACTTCACCATTAACGGTAACCTGACCTTCGGTAATGACATGCTTTGCTTCACCACCACCGTTAACTAAACCAAGTACTTTGAGTACTTTGTACAGTTCTACGAATTCATCACCTTGAAGTAATGCAAACGCTTGAGTTTGAGTCGTCACAATAATCGCCTTTTTATCAAAATATATCGGTTATTATAGCCTATGCCAGTTTAGCAAGCATCAAGCATTTTAAATGGACTACTAAAGGCATATTCAAAGCCTAACTGATGGCTGATTAATTGACCGTCGATAATTTTACTGGGTTGTTCCTGTTGATTAAACTGCGGCGCAATTAATCCCAGATGCTCGGTCGCAGCAACATAAAATTCACCGCGAGTAGGATGCTCATTTGCAGTAAGATTATAAATAGCTGAGGTATCTTTACGTGACAAAATCAAGCTAACGGCAGCAATACAGTCATCTAAATGCACTAAATTTACCGCAACATTGGCACCACTCACATCGGTTTTACCCGCAAAAAAACGTCCAGGATGACGTTTAGGTCCAACTAAGCCTGAAAATCGCACAATACAGCTGTTTTGCATTGCAGAAAATATCGCTTCTGCTTGTAATAAAATATCACTGCTATCATTAAATACCGCCGCATCATGTTCGGTGACGGTTTGATCTAGCGACGGATAAACCCCTGTCGTACTAATAAAAATCACTTTTTGGTATTGGCGTTCACCGATAAAGTTTTTCAATTGAGTTAAATAAGCAAGATAGTCAGTATCACCGCGCCTTAGTCCAGGCGGTATATTAATCACGATAGCATCGGCATCGAATAAAGATGAGTGTTTTGCATCAGCAATAATATGGGCCAAATCGAGTTGATAAGCCTCGATACCCGCTTGCTGTAACTGAGCTAAATCATCAGGATCACGCTTTGAAGCTTTTACCTTGAAACCTTGTTTAACTAACTGTGTGGCTAGTGGGAAACCAAACCAACCACATCCGATAATGGTAATTGTATTCATGTGTTCTCAGTGTAACTAGGTGATGTATTAGTGATTAAAGTGGTTAAAATAAAAGCTGATTGGGCTGTTAGCTTGTAATGTTTTAATCGCGCCTTCTGATAAGTCTTCTAGCTTAATGACTTCTTTTATTTGCACATCTTCATCAATTAAAAATCGAAAGCTTGGCTCTGAACCGCTGTCATGGCAGGACCATACATGAGGTTGTTTGACATCGGTAGTCGTCATCATCACCTTGGCAATATTATCGTCGGTTAAGCGCACTATTGTGCCTGGTGGATAAATACCTAATATTTTAACTAACACCGAAATCAAATTGTTACTATGCTTACTGCTTTGAGTTTTAAATAATATGCCCAATGCAATTTGTGGACTCTGATGTTGATGTAAAAGGATTTCATAACTATTGGCCAAAGACACTATTTGGGTTGTCTGTAAAATTTTTGCTTCGGTTAAATGATTAGGAAATCCACTGCCATCAATAAACTCGTGATGATGCAGCACAATATCCAGCATGGCTTCAGGAAACAATCCGGTTCGATTAAGAATGTCATAACCAAAGTTAGGATGCATTTTCAAAAAGTTACTTTCGTGATCGGTTAATTCACCCCGCTTGCGCCTAATGGTTTCAGGCACTTTGAGTT
The DNA here is from genome assembly GCF_014163775.1 of Shewanella sp. SR43-8. Taxonomy (NCBI): domain Bacteria; kingdom Pseudomonadati; phylum Pseudomonadota; class Gammaproteobacteria; order Alteromonadales; family Shewanellaceae; genus Shewanella; species Shewanella sp. SR43-8. The sequence goes on from NZ_JACJDX010000012.1 coordinate 91,005, forward strand.
TACCGATATCATGAAACAAACTGCCTAATGCAATGTCACGCACCTCACTTTTAGTCAGTAATAAAGTATGAGCAATCAGCATAGAAATAACCGCCACTGAAATACCGTGCTGTGTGACGCTGATATCGGTTTCACCGCTGCCCACTAAGGTTAAATGAGGGGTTTCGCTTTCATACAAATGATCAACTAAATCTTCGACTAAAGTGGCCGCTTCCCGATAAGCACCTTCAGGATCGCTAACGATTTTGCCAAACACGGTTCGACTATCATTAACTGATTTAAGAAAATGTTGTTGGCTAACGCGCATACTCTTTTTTGCTAATGGCCGATAATCGATTTCTTCATCAACCACTTCTTCAGGTAATTCGATGTCTTCAGGCTCTGCAATTTGCGGCAATAAATCATGACCTTCAATCACATAAACGTATGACAAATCGAGACCTTTTATCATCTCAATTTGGATTTGTTTTTCAAGCTTAACTTTACTGCGGAAAAAAGGATGGCTAGTCCAAGATAAAGGCAGCTTAACGGTTAACCCGAGCACCATTTGCGAAACAGGTATTTTTAGTAATTCTGCTTTAGCCAAAATATCGATCCTTTTCACATTCGCCGAATGATGGCGGTAATGAAAGTGCCATTGTTACACTGACATTTTCACAAATAGACTTATGTGTATCAAGGTCTTACATCTTTACCTTTGGTGATGATCAAATATAGTGCATTTATGCCTAGGCGTACATTATTTCGTATCTTGTTTACTCTCATCTATTGATGACGTTGCAACTTGCGCCTCGGTCTCATCTTCAGTCCAATCGGCAAAGTAGTAGTATAATCGTTTTGACTTTAATACATAAATCACTGACCAAAAAAGAAAAAGTGCGTCAATTGAATAGCCAATTTTAAACAAAAAGTCATCGTGCATCATCCGCTGGAATAAAAATATGCCATCAAGGATAAGCAATGCCCATAAAAACCAACCACTGTTCTTAAACAGTGGAATGAGTATCGGCCAACTGCGTTTTCGTTCGGCAATAATAAGTCCATAAAGCAACACGGCGCCAACGCCAGCAATTAATGCTAAGACAAAGTCGCTTTTTTCAGGATAAAACAACCGAACTAAACCCGCGCGGTCATTAAACTGAGTGAGTGAGGCGATAAAAATACACCAACCGCGGGCTAAAAAAACTAAGATTAAATACAAAAACAACGGTGGTTTAATATGACCGCGATCATCAAGCCAAGTAATATTACTAAAATTCACAATAGCCTCTTATCGGCTGTCACAAGTATAAATAAAACATCTTTAATAATATCAATATCAGTTCGGTTAGTTTGATCCATTGAGTAAATCCAGCAAACCTTGCTCGTCGATGACCTTAACCCCCAACTCCTGTGCTTTAGCAAGCTTAGAGCCAGCAGCTTCACCAGCAACAACACAATCGGTATTCTTAGACACACTGCCGGCCACTTTTGCACCTAAGGCCTGTAATTGGGCTTTAGCATCATTACGATTAAGTTGAGTCAATGTGCCAGTTAATACCCATGTTTGACCTTTTAGGCTTAATTGTGACTCATCGGCTTGTTCTATAACCGGCCAAGTAATACCCGCAGCAAGCAATTGTTGTATTACTTCGATATTGTGTGGCTGAGCAAAAAATTGACGAATGTGCTTTGCAACAATGTCACCAACATCTGCCACCTCAAGTAACTGTTCCACACTGGCACTGCGGATTAGTTCAAAATCAGCGAAGTGTTGTGCCAAATTAGCTGCGGTTGCTTCACCGACTTCTCGAATACCTAGGCTATATAAAAAACGCGCCAAGGTAGTGGTTTTAGCATCTTTAATTGCAGCCACGATATTGGTCGCCGACTTCATTGCCATGCGATCTAACATGGTCACCGCAGAAGCCGTTAGGGTAAATAAATCGGCAGGGGTTTTAACTAATTCTTTATCAATAAGTTGCTCGACAATTTTATCGCCCATACCATCAATATTTAACGCTTTACGTGAGGCAAAATGCTTGATCGCTTCTTTACGTTGCGCTTCACAAAATAAACCACCACTGCAACGCGCAACGGCTTCGCCCTCTAAACGCTCAACAATACTTTGGCAAACAGGACAATGCAGTGGAAACACAATATCTCGGGCATCATCAGGGCGCTGCTCTGGGACTATCGCAACAATTTGTGGGATAACGTCGCCAGCGCGGCGAATGATCACAGTGTCGCCAATCTTAACCCCAAGGCGAGCGATTTCATCTGCATTATGCAAGGTAGCATTTGATACCGTCACGCCACCAACAAATATTGGTTTTAGACGGGCTACCGGGGTCACGGCGCCAGTTCTGCCGACCTGAAAGTCGACCGACTCCAGCAAAGTCATTTCTTCTTGAGCAGGAAATTTATAGGCTATGGCCCATCGAGGGGCTTTAGCGACAAACCCAAGAGTTTGCTGCTTAGCAATGTCGTTAACCTTGATGACTACGCCATCGATTTCATATTCAAGTGCAGTGCGTCTGGCCATAATGTCAGCATAATAGGCGTACACTTGCTCCAATGACTCAGTCACTTTCACTTCATTGCTAACCGGTATCCCCCATTGTTTTAGCTGTGTTAACTGACCAAAATGAGTGGTTTGCATCGGTTGTGATTCACCTTCAACCACACCGAGTGCATAAGCATAAAACCCTAGTGCGCGTGCAGCGGTAATTTTACTGTCTAACTGGCGTAAACTCCCTGCAGCCGCATTACGCGGATTCACAAACACTTTGTCACCTTTGCTGATTTGACGTTGGTTTAATGCCTCAAACGCTGCTTTAGGCATAAACACTTCGCCACGCACCTCAACAAGATCGGGAAATCCTTCACCACGTAATTTAAGAGGAATGGAACGGATAGTGCGCACATTTTCAGTAATGTCTTCACCGACACTGCCGTCACCCCGTGTTGCTGCTCGCTCAAACAGACCCAAACGATAAGTAATACTCACCGCGAGACCATCGAGTTTGGGTTCGCAGACATAATCAACGCTATCGACTTTATCAGTGATACGCTTGTTAAAGGCAGCAAAGTCGGCTTGTTCAAAAGCATTATCAAGGCTTAGCATTGGTTTAAGGTGGGTAATTTGAGCAAACTTTTGCAGGGCCATACCACCGACTCGCTGTGTCGGTGAGTCAACTGACTTAAATTGCGGATACTCTTGCTCTAGATCAGTTAAGCGCTTAATTAATCTATCGTATTCAGCATCGGGAATTGACGGAGCATCATCAACGTAATAACGAATATTATGCTGATTAATAGTATGAGTGAGTTGATCCATTTCAGTTTGAATAGCGTGCATTGTGGTATCCGTAATACGAGTTGTAACCGTGATTTTCTTATAAAAATGAACAGGTATAAAACAATTAAGGCCGCTGCTGCGGCCTTAATAAAAACATCAACCTACGCCGCATTGAGTCGTCGTAAATACTCTTTTTTGGTCCCATCGGTCCAAGGTTGACGTTGTCCATCTAGTAATTGTGCATTGAGATCGTCGGCAATTTGATAAGCCGAGTTCAACATAATGGTAAAGTTCATCATTGGATCGCCGTATCCAGGTAAGGTCATAAATAACACCACACCTTGAGTCACAAACTGCTCCATTTCATCTGGATCAAATACGCCTGGCTTTAACATGTTGGCAAGAGAAAACAGTACTTTACCTGTACCAGCATTATCGATGTGACGATGAAAAATATCCATGTCTCCAAATTTAAAATTAAGCGATAATAAACTTGGTAATAATTCAGCGCCCTGAATTTGTTCACCTTCTTTTGCCACGATATGCAGTACTAAGACATCGGTCGGCTCTAGCGGTTCATCAGCCGGGGCATCAGCTGCCTGAGTTGAATTAGCGTTATTGTCTAACTTAACCTCAGGGTTAATCTCAGCGGCAGGTGTTGGCTCTGCCATTTGCGTTGCTTTATGGGGTTCGGCTTTGGCTGCCAGAGGCTTACCGGTATAGCTTTCTAACTTGGCTGTACTGGTTGAAGGATTAAATATCTTTTTAGGCGTATTCATTGATACGCTTGACGTCACAGCAGCTTGAAGATCATCTTCAACAAACAATGTCTGTTGTGTTGGTTGCGCAGTTTTAGCTTCAGCATGGCTAGGCTCAGATGGCTTAATCGCGGGCTGACGGAGCGAGTCTTGCAAGGGTGTGTTGGAAAGCTTTGCATCACTTGAATGAGGCTTTTGGCTTAAATTAGTTTTTAATATCGGCTTAATGACCGTCTCTTCAACCTCGCCAGGTTTACGCACGCGCACCGGGCCAATGCCATCGGCGTCAAAACCGTCAGAGTCGATACGTTTAGCTTGTTCTTTATAAAACCCAGCCATAGGACTTTGTTTCATTGACTTAGGTTGTTGCTTACGAATCGACCAAAAACCGTGCACTAACACCGCAATGATTGCGATTGCGCCTAATACGAATAACACCAGTTGTAGATCTTTCATAGATTCCCTGTCTTCCTAATTTATACCGCGTCAGCCATGGCGACTGCGGCTTCAATGTCCACTGCGACTATTCTTGAAACGCCAGGTTCATGCATAGTAACGCCAATAAGTTGATCAGCCATTTCCATTGTTATTTTATTATGACTGATATAAATAAATTGCACACTTTGTGACATTTCTTTCAGTAACCGACAAAAACGTTCGACGTTGGCGTCATCCAAAGGTGCATCAACTTCATCTAGCATACAAAAAGGTGCTGGATTCAGTCTAAAAATGGCAAAGACTAATGATAAAGCGGTTAACGCTTTTTCTCCACCACTAAGTAAATGTATGGTGCTATTCTTCTTACCTGGCGGCTGCGCCATGATGGTAACCCCCGTTTCGAGAAGGTCATCACCCGTTAATGCCAAGTACGCTTTTCCGCCACCAAAGACTTTAGGAAATAGCAGACCTAAATCATGATTTACCGTTTCAAATGTTGCTTTAAAACGACTGCGGGTTTCTTTATCTATCTTACGGATAGCGTCTTCTAATATCGCTAATCCTTTATTTAAGTCGTCATCCTGACTGTCTAAATACGCTTTTCTCTCTCGTTGCGATTCAAATTCTTCAATGGCTGCAAGGTTGATGGCACCAAGACGTAAAATGTTCTGTTTCACTTTTTCAAGCTGTTGCGACCAAGCGTCAATAGATGCCTGCTCTGGCATGTCGGCAATCACTTGTTGCAGCTGGATTTGCTGTTCTTGGAGTAATTGCAGCTGACCATTGGCCTGCCCTTTTAAACCTTCACGACGTAACTTTAACGCGCTTATCTTTTGAGTCAAGTCCTGTAGCACTACAAGCTGTTGTTTTTGCATCAATACTAAACTGTCTAAGCTGGTTTGCAGCTCTGCTTGTTGAGAACGATTATGCTGTAATTGCTGCTGCAGAGCTTGCTGCTGCTCGAGTACTTGAGCTAACTGAGTTGAAAGTTGGCTCAAATCATGTTGACCGCGTTGCTGCTGATTGTCGAGTAACATTTGTTGTAACTGAGTCAATTGGTTGATTAATTCAGTCTTTTTTTGATGCTTTTGCTTTAATTTTTGCTCGCTCAATGCTTGTTCAGTGACATGCTGTTGCACTTGTGCTTGCTGGTGCTTAACACGATTAGCAGCATCAGAGCGAATAGCTTTGGTTTCTCGAAGCTTAGCTTGACTCGTTTGCCAAGCTTGTTGGGCCAGCTCGTGTTGATTCATTGCCTGTAACAATGCTTCTTCTTGAATAAGGATCTGCTCTTCAAACGCATCAACTTGTATGTGTTTATCGTCTATTTGCTGAGTAAGTTTGCTTATAGTCTGACTATATTGTTGTTGCTTTTGACGTTTATCAGCGACTTGCTGAGTTAAACTCGTGACCAAAGAGTGCAGTTTTGTCTGCTCTATTTGTAACTGATGACAGGCTTGTTGGCATTGATTCAGTTCTAGCTGAGTAGTTGCGGCCCGTTGAGTTAATGATGTCAGTGATTGCTGAGACGATACCTGCTGTTGCTCAAGTTCTGCTAGCTGCTGACTTAAACTTAAGCGCTCTTGGCTGAGCACAATAGCTGATTGCCCCGACTGAGTATGATTAAGCACAAAACCATGGCCAATCAAAAAACCTTCTTGGGTGGCAATATATTGTTCGGGGGCTAATGTCGGCAATAACACTTTGGCTTCAGCCATACTCGTCGCCCACACCACGTGTTGTAACCAAGGCGCTAAATTCACCGGCGTGGTCAAAGCAGGATAAACCACGGTTTCTTGCTGTTCAAACCCCACGATTGGACTGGTTTCATCCACCAAGGACGTTATGTCCTCAGCTAAAATAGGTAACTGACTTAACCCTTGTAAGACTTTATCGACCGCTTTGTCCCAGCCGGGCATCACCTCAATCACTTGCCATAATTGTTGACCCTCATCTTGAGTGTGCTCAGCCAATAGCTCGTCAATAAACTGCAAGCGCGAATGATGATGAGTCACCGATTGCTTGAGTTTTTGATAGGTTTCGCTTGCTTCAGTCACAGCTTGCTGCCGTTCAACTAAGGTCAATTTAAGTTGACTGTGTTGCAGCTGTTTATCAGTAAGTTGTTGATCAACTTTGGCTAATTCGGTCTCACTGAGTTGCAATTCTTGATGGTTATTCTGTTGTGCCAAAGCAGCGAATTCGCTTTGAGATTGAGATAAACGCTGCTCGTCTTGCCGAACACTTTGCTGTTGATGACTGAGGGTTGATTGACTCAGTGCCAACTGCATTTTATTGCTCGCCAAGGTTTCGGCATACTGGGTTAGCTGGCGTTGCTGATCATCACAAGCTTCTTCAATAGCAAACACCTGCTCATCGATCTGCTCAAGCGCCTGGTTTGCCTGATCATAAGCGGGTTGATGAGTATTCACTTGTTCAACTAACTGCTGGTGAACGTCAGTCATCCTGACAATATGTTCCTCAGCTTGCTCAACTTGCTGTTGTAACGACTGAATTTGTTGTTGCAGCTGGTTATCTTGTTGCTGTTGATGCGCAAGCTGTTGCTCAAGCTTGGTGGTGGTATTGCCAGCTTGGTAATACTGTTCAACCAGTTTATGTTCGGCATCACTGAGTTCAGCCAATTGCTGTTTCAGCTGAATAACACTGGTATCGCCCTGCTGGGCATTTTTAGCTAACGCCTCAGCTCTCAGTTCACCTGCAGCCGTTTCGGTGTCGAGCTTGTCGGTTTGCTGTAATAGTTGTTGATAGCGCATAACGAGGAGCTGGCTATGTAACTGGCGTTCGCTGTGTTTTAATTCGCGATAGCGCAACGCCGCTTTAGCTTGTTGCGATAATTTATCTAACTGAGCGCCGAGCTCAACCCGAATATCATTTAAACGTTCAAGGTTTTCACGGGTATGACGAATCCGATTTTCAGTTTCACGGCGGCGTTCTTTATAACGCGAAATACCGGCGGCTTCTTCAATAAATACTCTCAACTCTTGAGGTTTAGATTCAATTAAACGTGAAATCGTCCCCTGTTCGATAATTGCGTAGCTTCGTGGCCCAAGACCGGTCCCCATAAATAAGTCGGTAATGTCTTTGCGACGACACTTTTGACCATTTAAAAAGTAACTTGATTCACTATCGCGGTTGACTTGGCGCTTAACCGATATTTCTTGATAACTGGCGTACTGACCAGTAAGTCGTCCTTGGGTATTTTCAAATACAAGCTCTACCCCAGCCACTGAAATAGGCTTGCGCGAAGATGAACCGTTAAAAATAACATCGGTCATCGAATCGCCACGTAAATGCTTGGCACTACTTTCCCCCAGCACCCAGCGTACAGCATCAATCACATTGGATTTGCCGCAGCCGTTAGGGCCAATAATGGCCGATAAGGCATTATCAAATGGGATTTTTGTTGGGTCTACAAACGACTTAAATCCAGCAAGTTTTATTTGTTTTAATCTCATGTTGCCAGTTCAGGTACGCATTAAAAGGAAAAAGCAGTTCACTTTAGCAATTGAGCCGCATTTTGTAACGATTTTTATCCTATTGATCCTGTTTATCACTTGTTTTATTGTCTCTGGCTGGTCAAAATCAATGTTATGAGTCATAAAAAAGGCGCGTTAAATGGTAAACAACACTCAGACCGTTAAAAAGAGCGGTGTAAATTATTTTATGCAAGGCTTTCAATTAATTAAACAGCCGGGGTTACGCTCGTTTGTGTTTATCCCGTTAATGATAAATTTACTGCTGTTTGCTGGGGCAATGTATTTTGCCTTGGGCCAATTGACTGAGCTATTCGATTGGATGAATGGCCAACTCCCTGACTACTTAAGTTGGTTACATTTTTTCTTGTGGCCATTAGCCTTGTTAACCATGTTAGTGGTCATGTCATTTATATTCAGCTCAGTGATGAACTGGCTGGCAGCTCCCTTTAATGGCTTATTGGCCGAAAAGGTTGAACAACACTTAACGGGTAAAAATTTAAATACCGGCACATCTGTCGATATGGTGAAAGATTTGCCCCGTGTGTTAGGCCGAGAATGGATCAAACTGAAATACTATTTACCCAGAGCATTATTATTTTTAGTGTTGTTTTGGGTGCCGGTCATTGGTCAAACAGCTGCACCTATTTTATGGTTTTTATTTACCGCTTGGATGATGGCGATTCAATATTGTGACTATCCTTTTGACAACCACAAAGTCAGTTTTGATGATATGAAGTTTGCCCTTAAGAACACTAAAGGTTCAAGCTACAGTTTCGGGGCATCGGTGACCTTATTTTCGATGATCCCTATTGTTAACTTTATCGTTATGCCTGTAGCCATTTGCGGCGCAACCGCGATGTGGGTAGATAAATATCGTCAAGTCTACAAAAACAATATTATCGCTCCGGATTAATCGGCTGTTATTGGCCTCGATGAATAAATACTAATCTAACAGTCTAATGGCATACCTTCAGAGATGATTTATGAGTAAGGCGTCATTGGAGAATAGATCGACTTGATACTCCCTCAGCCCGATGCTTAGCAGCGGGCTTTTTATTATATTTACCATCAAGATTTAACACTTGGTAACAATTTATCGGTAATTTTAACACGGGTCAAACCTCCGCTTTAATAGGTTTTTTGAGATAATGGTGCAAATAACAAAAATATCAAAGAGTACCTGTGACCAACTTGTTAACCTCAGCTAAGAGCCCGCGTCCAATCAACCGTTTAAGCCAAATGAATAACCTTGCTTGCGGGTTAATGTTGAGCAGCTTTCTATCCTTCACTGCACTTGCAGGTTCCAGCCAACAATTTCACCTCGACATTCCGACCATCAATGAAGATATAGTACTTGATGGCGACTTTAATGAAGCAGCATGGCAACAAGCCACTGAAGTGATGCTTAATTACGAAACTTCTCCTGGAGAAAACACTGCCGCGCCAGTCAGTACTAAGGTCAAGGTATATGCTTCAAACACCAGCCTATATTTTGCATTTACTGCCCAAGACCCTAATCCCGATAATATTCGAGTCAACTTACGTGACCGCGATAAATCCTGGGGCGATGACATGGTGGGGATTAAACTGGATACCTTCAACAATGCTCGTTTAGCGTATCAATTTTTTATTAATCCTTATGGCGTCCAAAGTGATTCCATTGAAAATGAACTCACAGGCCAAGAAAGTGATGCCTGGGACGGTATTTGGTATAGTGAAGGCAAGCTCACCGCGAACGGCTTTCAAGTTGAAGTGCAGCTGCCATTAAGATTATTTAATTTTGATGGTACTAACCCTATCCAAACCTGGGGCATTGAGCTGATCCGCTTTTACCCTCGCAATGAAACCCATCGTTTATCCACCCACCAAATTGACCGCAATGTGTCATGTCAGTTATGCCAATTAGGCACGGCATCAGGCCTAGCAGGTGCCACTCAAGGTAAAGATTTACAGCTCACACCATCGATTGTTGCTAACCAAAGTCAACAAAGAGATGTCACTCAATCCCAACCTTGGAATGATGAAAATAACGTTGATATTGGAGTTGATTTACGTTGGGGAATCACCCCGACTACATTGTTAAATGCCACCCTCAACCCTGACTTTTCTCAAGTAGAAGCCGATGCTGGCCAGCTTGATGTTAACAACACCTTTGCGCTGTTTTTTCCAGAAAAACGAGCCTTTTTTCTCGATAATAAAGATTACTTTGATACTCAACTGGATTTATTGCACACCCGTAATATTAGTTCGCCAGATTATGGCTTAAAACTCACGAGTAAAACCGACGACCATACATTTGCAATACTGGCAGCCAATGATGTCCAAAGTCAGTTTTTAGTGCCCGGTAATTTAAGCTCAGACATTGCCGTTATCGACGAGCCAAGCCATAACGTAGCAGCCCGATATCGTTTCGATCCTAGTAAGCAATTTTCAGTCGGTGGTTTAGTGACGTTGAAGCAGGCGAATGAATACCATAACTATGTCGCTAGCGCCGACATCAAGTATCAACCGACAAAGCAAGATACATTGACGGCTCAATATGCCCACTCACAAACCGCCTATCCTGATGCGCTATTTAATCAATTTTGTGGCGGCGATAATTGTAGCCAAAGCCAACTTGATTGTGACCGAGGAGATTGTGCGATAAATGAGCGCGTGCTTCGTACTCGTAAAGACGGTGAATTTAGTGATGCTATGTACAGCATCACTTACAAGCATGAACGCCGTAATTGGTATGCCAACACACAATACCAATCTATTGGCCGCGATTTTAGGGCCGATTTGGGATTCATTGATAAAGTCGATGTGAGCAAGTTTGTTGCTGGCGGCGGCTATATTTGGTACCCAGAAAATAACTTCTTCAGCAAAATAACATTCGGTGGCGACTGGGATATTAGCCATAGCCAAGATAATGAGCGTTTGGAACAAGAAACAGAAATACTTGTTGAATTCGAAGGTGGTCTACAAAGCTATATCGCCTCAGGTATCGTACAACGTGAACGAGTGGGTCGGCGTCATAATCCAAGCATCATCAACATTGATGGCAATACCACCATGTTTGAAGAAACCTTAGGCTGGTTTTACACTAACTTCACTCCCATTGGTTCACTCAAACTCGAGCTGGATGTAAACTATGGCGATGATATTGATTTTGCCAACGATCGTCCGGCAACAATTACCATGTTCAATCCAGGTGTGGAATGGAAACTAACCGAATCTCTTGTGCTGAATATCTCGCATCGTTACCAGGTATTAGACGTTGACGATGGACGTTTATTTACAGCCAATCTCAGTGACGTTCGCCTAAATTGGCAGCTGACGCTAAACAGTTTTATCCGCCTTAGCAGTGTGTACACGCGTATAGAGCGCGATGCTGATTTATACCGCTACCAACGCCCTGATTCACTTTATCAAGATATGGGTAATGAATTACTGTATGGCTATAAACTCAACCCACAAAGCGTATTCTATCTCGGTTACTCAGATGCCTTTATTGCTAATGATGACATTGATTCATTAACCCAAGACGAAAAGACCTACTTTATGAAAGTCAGCTACGCTTGGTTACTGTAAGCATTAATCACAAAACCGTGACGGGTAAGCTAATGCGATAGATTTCTGCCATGACGAAATACTCCCAGCACCAAGCAAGTTGCTGTAGACGCAATAAGGCCGTTGATACTGAGTATCAACGGCCTTATTCATTACAGATCTTATCGGCTCAAACGGCTCACTTAGCCATAGAACAAGAGCTACTTTTATTATATTGAATCAATCGGCGCTAGCAAGGTAGGCATCTTAATGACGGCCTATCAGCCAATTAGCACTTTTCAAGTACAATACTACCAATAGAATAACCCGCACCAAATGAGCACAATAAACCTAAGTCACCGGTTTTGAAATCTTGATTAAATTTATGGAAAGCAATAACCGATCCCGCAGAAGCGGTATTGGCATACTCATCGAGTACTATTGGTGCTTTATCTGCTTCAACATTGTCACCAAGAAGCTTTTTCACCACAAACAAATTCATATTAATGTTAGCTTGATGCAACCATAAACGCTTAAATTCTTCAGGTTTTATTTGCTCATCAGTAAATTGGGCATCTAAATGCTGGTAAATCATCGGTAATAATTCTTTAAATACTTTACGACCTTGTTGATGAAACAATTTATCAGCCGTAGTAGCATTTTCAGGATCGCAACGATTTACAAAGCCAAAATTACTGCGAATATTACTAGAGTAATCAGTTAAACAACGCATAGACAATACGCTAAAGGCACGTTTTGAGGTCGATAACTCTTCGCGCTCAACCACAACTGCGGTAGCAACGTCACCGAAAATAAAATGACTGTCACGATCACGAAAATTGATTTGTGGTGAGGTTAATTCAGGATTGATGACCAATACTCTGTTTGCCGTACCGCCACGAATCGCATTAACCGCATTCACAATCGCAAAAGTCGCTGATGAACAAGCCACAAGCATGTCATAAGCAAATCCTTTAGTGCCCATAGCTTGCTGGATCTCAATCGCAATCGCCGGGTAAGCGCGCTGTGTATAAGCACAAGCAACAATCACTAAATCAATGTCTTCAGCCGTTAGGTTTGCTTGCTCTAGGGCTTGTTTGGCTGCGTTAATCCCCATTTCAGCTTGCATAGATAATAATTCAGAAGACTTATCAGCAATTAATGGCATCATGATATCGGTATCGAGAATCCCCTCTTTCACCATCACATAACGGCTTTTTATCCCAGAGGCCTTTTCGATAAACTCACTTGAAGAGTACGCCATTGCAACCGTGGCTCCGGCTTCGATATCTGCTGCATTTTGCTGATTAAATAGGTCTACATAGCTGTTGTAACTGTTAACCAGTTCGTCGTTAGAGACACTGTAAGGTGGTGTGTATAAACCACTGCCTGAAATCACAACTTTATTCATTTTGCTCTACCATTTTTAGTGAATGAGTTAGCGAAAGTTCATCTGCGCCAGAGAGATCGACATCAATTCATCGATCTAATTTATTGAAAGGTTTACTCTCCCTTATCAATAAACCATGCTCGTCAATTGGGTAGCACGACATAGAAACATTTTGCTGATTAACGCCATTCTAGTATTTTATGATTTATTCTTGGCATACTAAATTAAATTTATCTGATGGTCAGACCATTGAATGATGATAATTCGCCCCAAAAGCCTAATATAGCAGCATATAGAGATTTTTTAGAATAAAGGTTTACACCTTAATAACTAAAAGGAATAAAGAAGAACAAATTATCACTTCTAAATCCTGCTAAGCAGATTATGATTAGACAATGCAACCATAGGAGCAAATAATCCATGAGCAAAATTTTCGAAGATAATTCATATACTTTAGGCAACACACCGCTAGTTCGTTTAAACCGCGTCAGCAATGGCAATGTGTTAGCAAAAGTAGAATCACGTAATCCTAGTTTCAGTATCAAATGCCGTATTGGCGCGAACATGATTTGGGATGCTGAAAAAAAAGGTCTACTCACTAAAGATATCGAGTTAATTGAACCTACATCTGGTAACACAGGTATTGCACTTGCTTATGTTGCTGCAGCGCGTGGTTACAAATTAACCTTAACTATGCCAAACACGATGAGCTTAGAACGTCGTAAGCTGCTTAAGGCATTAGGTGCTAACTTAGTGCTAACAGAAGGTGCTAAAGGTATGAAAGGTGCTATTGAGAAGGCAGAAGAAATTCGCCAATCAGCACCAGAAAAATATCTAATACTTGGCCAATTTGATAATCCTGCTAACCCAGCAATTCATGAACAAACCACAGGTCCAGAGATCTGGAATGATACTGATGGTGAAGTTGATGTATTTGTTGCAGGTGTAGGTACTGGCGGTACATTGACCGGTGTCAGTCGTTTCTTAAAAGCACAAGGTAAAACCATTACCTCTGTCGCTGTTGAGCCTGTTGACTCACCTGTTATTGCTCAAGCTTTAGCTGGACAGCCTATACAGCCCGGTCCACACAAAATTCAAGGTATCGGTGCTGGATTTATTCCTGGTAACTTAGATTTATCTCTTATTGATCGCGTAGAAGCCGTTACAAATGACGAGTCAATTGAAATGGCCCGTCGTTTAATGAAAGAAGAAGGTATCCTTGTAGGTATTTCTTCTGGTGCTGCTGTTGTTGCTGCTAACCGTATTGCAGCATTACCAGAATTTGCCGATAAAATGATTGTGGTTATTCTTCCATCTGCCGCAGAGCGATATTTATCAACAGCATTATTTGCTGGTGAATTTAGTGACAGTGAAAACGTGCAGTAATACCGGTTAGCTTAATTTAATCGTTAAGCGCTAAATTAACCCCAAAATGCCAGCAAATTGCTGGCATTTTTTATCGCAAATAATAATACCGCTCGCCTACTTGTCTGCTCTTGTGAGTTAGATATTACCGAATAAAAATTAACCACTAGTCAACAACCGATTAAACAGGAATAACAAATCAAGATAACCGCATAAATACCACTTCAATTATCTTTCCTAGTAAGAAAATAATATCGCACGAGTCACTTAAGTTATTAATAGCGTTATTCATAACTCTATTAATGACTAATACTGCTTAGTCTAAAAAGGATTATTTACCCTATCATTTTCAGCGTAATTAAATAATTTCATCTTTTTTTACACCAACAAAAATTACAACCCCATAACAACCAGTAATTAAAACCCGCTCAATACCCCCAACAAATAAACATATACACAACAATAAACCAAAAACAACGAAACTAGTTAGCATCAAAACACTCACAATCAAGTATTTTAGACACTGAATTGCTTATTTTGTGTTAATTAAAGATGTTTAATGTGTTAACGCCTATTTGGGTAACATACTGATTTATAAGTATTGTATTTTAATCTCATTATGGTTATATCCATATTGGTGTAATTTTGTTTCATTTTTATATTAAAAATGTTTAAAAAAAATCATCACATAATAAAAAATAATTCTGGGAGAGATAAATGCAAGTAAATTCACAACTAGCCAATGCGATTCGCGTAGCGCTAATCGGTGGTGCGGCGCTGTCTGCTGCAACTACTTTTAATACTTTTGCAGCAGAAGACACTGCTGCTGCACCGGTAGAAAGAATATCTGTAACGGGGTCACGTATTATTCGTGAAGGCGCTGTAGCACCAACACCGGTTACAGTAATTACTGGCGACGAGTTATTATCAACAGGTGTAACTAATATTGGTGAAGCGCTAAACCAATTACCTGCACTCGGTAATACCTACTCGCTAGCCAACTCTGGGCGATTTATTGGTACATCTGGTCTTAACTTGCTCGATTTAAGAAGCATGGGCACCGCCAGAACACTAGTATTAGTCGACGGTAAACGTCATGTATCAAGCTCTGCTGGTACATCCTCTGTTGATGTTAATACTATCCCAAGTGTTTGGATTGAAAGAGTTGAAGTGATCACCGGCGGTGCATCTGCTATTTATGGCGCTGATGCGGTAACTGGTGTAGTTAACTTTATCTTAAAGAAAGACATTAACGGTTTAGATGTATCAGCAACCAAAGGTTGGGCTGATGACAGCGGCCACAATAAGGATCGTTTTTCTTTATCTTATGGAACTGACTTCGCCCAAGGTGATGGTAATGTTGCCTTCGCAGTTGAATACAGTGCTCAAGAGCAACTTCGCGCCTTTGATCGCGATCAAACATCAACTTCATTTTCGAGTCTAGCAAATAAAAATCGTCCTACCGATAATAATGACCCATCAGATCCAGATAAAATATGGACACCTAATGCTGGTCATTACACCATTAGTAATGCGGGTACTTTCAACTTAGACGGTTGGAAAAGCTTTAATCCTGATGGCTCGTTAAGAGATGTCTATAGTGGTCAAAATGTTGATGGCATTCGTTGTGCTAATTGCGATGTAACAAACTTGAATCAATTTGTTGAGTTACAACCCGAATTTGAACGTTACAATATTAACTTCAAAGCAAACTACCAGCTTAATGATAACCATAACGTTTATTTTGAAGCTAAATACGTTAACAGCCAATCAACAGATGAAGGTCAACCGGCATTTTTCTTTGGCAACCCGGTTAACAATATTAAAATTGATAACGCTTTTATCAATCCTGAACTTGTTGCTTTAATGAAAGCAAACAAAGATAGCGATGGAAATGCTGCGCCATTAGACACTCTCAATATCCGTCGTTTTATGACGGACTTGGGTGCACGCATTGAAGATGATACTCGTGAAACCCAACGCTATGTTGTCGGTCTTGAAGGTATAGTATTTCAAGATTGGGATTACGACGCCTATGCTATATACGGTCAAACGGATTTAGAGCGGGTTAATAAAAATAACTTAATCTATGATAATTATACCAACGCACTTGATTCAGTTTTAGAAAATGGTGTTGCGGTATGTCGAGATCAAGCCGCTAGAGATGCTGGCTGTGTGCCGGTTAACATCTTTGGTTTTGGCGCGCCAAGTCAAGATGCAATCAATTATATAAATACCACTTCAACAGGTACTTCAGTTATTAAGCAAACTGTACTTGGTGGCTCATTAACTAACTCGAGTTTATTTGAATTACCTGCCGGTTATGCAGGCTTCTCTACCGGTGTTGAATACCGTAAAGAAGAGAGCGAGATTTTTGAACCATCAAATGCGGCAGGTACTTTCTTTAATGCATTAGGTGAAGATAAAGGTGATTTTGATGTCAGTGAGGTTTTTGCTGAAATCACGCTACCATTATTAGCCGATTTACCTATGATGCGCCAATTAGATCTTGATCTTGCGATTCGTTTTGCCGATTACAGTACTATTGGCAATGCAACGACTTGGAAAACAGGTTTAAGCTGGGAGGTCGACGATCAACTCCGCGTTCGTACAACATACTCTGAAGCCATGCGTGCGCCAAACATTAGTGAGTTGTATGGTGCAGAAAGCCAAACATTCTTCTCAGTAAATGATTCTTGCCGTGCTAAATACTTAAATGATTTAGAAGATCCAACTCAACGTCAGACAAATTGTGCCGCTTTAGGGATCCCAGCTGGCTTTGATGCAGACTACGACGATAAAACGCTTGAAGGATTAAGTGGTGGTAACCGCGAGCTAAAAGCAGAAGAATCGAAAAGTTTTACCCTAGGGATTGTCTATCAACCTGATTTTATCGATGGATTATCGATCACTACCGATTACTGGAATATTGAGATCGAAAACGCCATCAGTGCCGTTGGTGCTCAAGATATTATTGACCGTTGTGTCGATTCTAAAACTGGTGTGAATAACGAGTACTGTAGCTTAATTACTCGTGATCCAGCGAGCCATGAAATTACTCAAATTAGACAGTTCTCGTTAAACATTGCGTCGCTTGAAGCTGCTGGTATCGACTTTGATATTGGTTATAACTTTGAAGCCTTTAGTGGTGATGTACGCACTAACCTTATTGCGACTCGCCTATTAAAACGTAAAGACTTTTCATTCCAGGATGAGCCAGATACATTTGAAGAACTTGCAGGCACTGCCGGTTATGCTAAATGGCAAGCAAACTGGAGCTTAGGTTACTCAATCGATAGCTGGGATATTAGCTGGAGAACACGCTTTGTTGAGGGTGTAAGCCTTTATACCGATAAAGAATTAGCCTTAAATGCGAATCCAAACAGCAACATGGAATTTGGTGATTACTTTATCAGTGATATGGCAGTTGCATATAACTTTAACTCAGGTATTACCTTGAAGTTTGGTATCGATAACGTATTTAACCGTGACTTGCCTTACGGCTATACAGGTACAGATACCACCAGCTCAGCTTACGATAACGTTGGTCGCTTCTTCCATACTACCGCTAGCTATAAGTTTTAAACATTGAGCGCTAAGCTATTTATCTAACCACTAAGGTTAGATAGGTTAAACGGCATCTTAGGATGCCGTTTTTTTATTCGTTAATTCATTCAATTACAATCTGATGCCCATCAAAATTCAGGCAACGTCTTATAGAAATCGTAAACCTTTGTCTTGTTCACTTCGCCAGTTAATTTCATCATTTAGATTTAAGCATTGTAAAAGTGAACATTGTTAGATAGCAGGTATGGCGATTTTTCCAACGGATAAATAACGATTATTGAAGCAAGGCCACAAATTTTATAGTGTTAAGTATACCTAGGATCAAAAATAGCTGATCATGGAAACATTGTTTTATATCTTGTTTTTCACCAATAAGGGATCTCATGCATTATACGCTTAAGCAAATAGCCGTTTTCGATGCTGTTGCAAGTTTAGAGAGCGTTAGCGCAGCAGCTAAGAAACTGTCAATGAGTCAATCAGCGGTTAGCATGTCGCTAAGCCAACTCGAACATTTATTGGGCCGACCATTATTTATCCGCCAGGGAAATCGACTTATCTTGAGTCATTGGGGAAGATGGTTACGTCCAAGGGCCCAAAAACTACTGCAAGACGCACAACAAATCGCTCTGGGCCTTCACGATCAACATATTATTAGTGGCACAGTAAAACTGTGCGCGAGCCAAACCGCTGCGGAGCATTTATTACCCGCCTTGATCAGTAAAATTGATAACGATTTTCCAGAGCTCAGAATCGAAATTGCCGTTGAAAATAGCGACCATGTAGCACAAGAGGTACTCGATTATCAATTTGATTTAGGGGTTATTGAAGGTCGAATTGACGACAGTCGATTGCATCAAGAACCATGGATTGATGATCACCTGGTTGTTGTTGTCTCTCCGCACCACCCGTTTGCGCAAAACAAACGCACTAGCATTGCTCAACTTGAACAAGCCAAATGGGTTTTAAGAGAGCCAGGTGCTGGCACTCGGCGTATTTTTGATGCCGCCATCCATGGGGTAATTGTTAAATTAAATGTCTGGAAAGAATACGATCACGTCGGCTTATTAAAAGCTTTAGTTAAAAATGGCGTGTATTTAAGCTGCTTGCCCTATTTGGATGTCGAACAAGATGTCGCCAATGGCGAATTAGTTGTGTTAACTACGCCTGAATTAAACTTAAAACGACATTTATCATTTATCTGGCGCCAAGATACTGGTGATAACCCACTCAGAGATTGCCTTATTGCAGAAGCAAAGTGTGTTACTCGCAGTTAAGCTTCATTATTGACCAAGAACTTGTACAACATATTTAGTGCCGATTGTTAATCGGCATGGCCTCTATCTTCGCAGCTTAAACACCACACCATTAGCGCTAAGCGCAATAGTAACAGGTTATGCTCGCCTGCTTTGCTGCATCTATTTTGATACGACCGACTAACCTGCCTCATAACATCGCGCTGTGGCAGGCTAAGTTGGCGTAAACTCAGCTAACACCTGTCGATTGTATTTAACGTCAACTCGAGTTAATTATTCCTGCTACAGTCATATTAACTAAAATAATATTGAGCTTTAAGCAACAGTAAGACTAGACATTATCATCAGTATCAAGTTTCTCGATACTCAGTTTTACCTTCAAACGATTTGCATAAGCCGAGATAATTTTTACCTCAGTAAACTTTTATTGTCTAGTATTGATGCTATAACCTGCTTTGATATCAACTACGATTGAACGATGACGATACTTTGTATCAATTATATTGATGTGGCATGATATTTTTAACAGCAAAGGGCTAAGCGAGCTAACTTTTAGACTCATTTCTTCGTCTAATAATGCAGTCAACTTGTTATCCAGCTCTCACTTCCAACAAACAAAACATCAACTTTATTGATACCAAGTGATGCAATCAAATCACTATGCTAAAATTCGTTAGGTAAATTGGTCTTACCAAGAAAGACTTAAATAAGGACATCACTGTAATGCTTCACAAATGAAACATTACAGATGAGTAAAGTGATAAGAGCTATTAGCGGCTCTCTGGCAAGCAGCTCTTATGAATATCGCCATCACTTCAAGGGAACACACTTAAACTTCATCATTTGATGGATTAACCTGTTCTTTTCGGAGAATGAGAAATTATGTCAGAAACTGTCAGCAATTCAGAAAAACAAGCACAAGAAGCGAGCTATCGCGAACTTCACCGCCCTGCGAGTGAATTTGATACTCGCGATGCCTATTTAGAAAACGAACTAAAAATAATGAAACCAAGACGCTGGGGACTTAACCTCCCTGGGCGTGATTTTCGCTTTGAATGGGAAGACTTAGTTCCAGCCATCGCTGGAACCATTGGTATTACTGTGATGTATTCAGCGGTAATGGCTGCTTGGGCTGCTGGCTTAAGCGAAAAGTGGGACCACATCAATCTTGGCGCTGACTTTGCTATCCAAGTCGTGCGGGTAGAAATGCTCATCCCTGCTTTACTGTTCTGTATTATTAGCTCAGGTTTTATTAACCCAAGGGCAAACCTCGGCGGCAACCATGGACCAATGATCCCGTTAATTGGTACTATCGCACTCGCCGGTGCCCACCCTTTAGCCTTAGCAATTCTCATTGGTATATTTGGCTTAATTTTAAGTTATTTCAAAGGTGGCTCGAAACTGGTCAATCTCACCAGTAGCGGCGTGGCTGGCGGCTTATTAGTGTTCTTAGGCTTCATGGGAGCGAAAAGTCAAATAGGCTCGTTATTCGACTGGGCTGGCGGACTGCAAGCCAAGCATAACTTGGACTACTCACTCGGTTATGTTGCCTTTGCCATATTGTTAATCAATGTGATCATTTATGCAGCATTAGCTAAATTTGGTAAACGCTGGTTAGCCATTCCTTTGTGTTCGATTGCAGCAGTCGCACTGGCATTTGCTTTTGGTGCAGGCTTGGATTTACAGTTTACCACGGCGCCTGGGATTCCTAATTTAAACCCTGTGTATTGGTGGGGCTCAACTGAACACGGTTGGCAGTTAGGTTTACCTAATATGGCCCATTTTATTGCATCATTACCGTTTGCTATTCTTGCTGTTGCCATGTGGTCACCAGACTTCCTTGGTCATCGTATTTTCCAAGAATTAAATTACCCAAAAGGGGCTGAAAAAGTACTGATGGATGTCGATGACACCATGACCACCTGTTCAGTGAGACAGATCGTAGGTACAGCAGTAGGTGGCGGTAACATTACCTCTTCTTGGGGAACCTATATGATCCCTGCTGCAATAGCCAAACGTCCTATTCCTGCTGGCGCAATCTTGCTTGGCAGCTTATGTATTATTGTCGCTGTCATTGGTTATCCTATGGATATCACAGTATGGCGCCCGGTTATGTCAATTGCATTGTTAGTCGGTGTGTTCCTACCGTTACTGGAAGCCGGCTTACAGATGGTTAAAGACACCACCAGTAGCCAAGCTGCAGGGATCTGTATTTTTGCCTCATTTGTAGCCAATCCGGTATTAGCATGGGCATTAACCATGTTGCTTGATAACAACGGCTTAATTGGTGACAAAGAACGTCCTAAAACATTATCGTTTGCCGACCGTATCGTGATCCCAACGCTAGCATTCGTGATTTGTTTAGCGGCGATGTTAGCAGTAGGTATGATTGAAGGTATCCCAGCCTTCTTATAATCGCGTTGTACTTGGTAATATCACTCTTAAAAGGCGAAATCGGCAACGATTTCGCTTTTTTATTGGCTAATATTAATGTGTGCTACTCTTAATTCTAAACAGATATGTTAGCCAGTTAACACTTTTGTTATTCAATTATCAAAAGCTGCCGATATCGTCATTTAGCTGTGCTATTATCAACTCATGGATAAATGGTCTTACCAATTAATTCATTGACTAAAACAATATCGATTAGCGTCATTATAAAAACCAGGCGGAACATTTCTGCCACCAATGTCGCAGAAGATGTTAACAGCTCAATCTAGCGAATGCGCCTAGATGACAGAATGTAAATACTCACGGATACCAGCTCGTGCTAGTTGAGACAGTATCCGTTGAAAATCAACCAGAGGGTTAAGTAAATGACAGATAAAACCGAACTATTTGCCAACGCGTGGGAAGGTTTCGTAGCTGGCGATTGGAAAACAGAAGTTAATGTACGTGACTTTATCCAACAAAATTACACACCATATGAGGGTGATGAGTCATTCTTAACAGGTGCAACAGATGCAACATTAACTTTGTGGGACAAAGTTATGGAAGGCATCAAGCAAGAGAACCAAACTCATGCTCCTGTCGATTTCGATACTGACATGGTCTCTACCATTACTTCTCATAATGCTGGTTACATTAATCAAGAGCTTGAAACTATTGTCGGTTTACAAACTGATGCACCATTAAAACGTGCCATGTTGCCTAATGGCGGCATTCGTATGGTTGAAGGTTCATGTAAAGCATATGGCCGTGAACTTAACAGCGATGTTAATTACATTTATTCTGAATTACGTAAAACCCACAACCAGGGTGTGTTTGATGTTTATACCCCTGAAATTATGGCTTGTCGTAAATCAGGTATATTAACGGGTTTACCTGATGCTTACGGCCGTGGTCGTATTATTGGTGATTACCGCCGCATTGCTTTATACGGTATTGATTACTTAATGAAAGATAAGTTTGCCCAATTCAGTTCACTGCAAGCGCAGTTTGAAGCAGGCGAAGACTTATCAAGTGTGATTCAATTACGTGAAGAAATTTCTGAGCAGCATCGTGCTTTAGGCCAAATGAAAGTGATGGCAGCCAAATACGGTTGTGATATTTCTGTGCCAGCCAAAAATGCTAAAGAAGCCATTCAATGGACTTACTTTGGTTATCTTGCTGCAGTAAAAAGCCAAAATGGCGCAGCAATGTCACTGGGTCGTACTTCAACGTTCATTGATGCTTATATTGAACGTGACATTAAAAATGGTGTTCTTACTGAACAGCAAGCCCAAGAAATGGTTGACCATTTTGTGATGAAATTGCGTATGGTTCGTTTCCTTCGCACACCTGAATACGATGAACTATTCTCTGGAGACCCGATTTGGGCAACTGAGTCTATCGCAGGTATGGGTCTTGATGGCCGTACATTAGTCACAAAATCTAGCTTCCGTTTTTTACATACCTTGTACAACATGGGCCCAAGCCCAGAGCCAAACATTACCGTATTGTGGTCAACAAAATTACCACAAGGGTTTAAAAGCTACTGTGCAAAAGTATCGATTGACACCAGCTCAATTCAATATGAAAACGATGATTTAATGCGTCCAGACTTCGAGTCTGACGATTACGCCATCGCCTGTTGTGTTAGCCCAATGATTGTGGGTAAACACATGCAGTTCTTTGGTGCTCGCGCTAACTTAGCCAAAACCATGTTATATGCCATTAACGGTGGTGTTGACGAAAAACTTAAAACTCAAATTGCTCCAAAAGCAGATCCAATCACTGCCGATGTACTTGAGTTTGATGATGTGATGTCTCGTCTTGACGGTTTAATGGACTGGCTTGCAACACAGTATGTGTCTGCACTTAACGCCATTCACTATATGCACGACAAATACTCTTACGAGTCTGCGTTGATGGCATTACATGACCGCGATGTGCGCCGCACTATGGCTTGTGGTATTGCTGGTTTATCAATTGCTGCCGATTCATTGTCTGCAATTAAGTACGCTCAAGTTAAGCCTATCCGTGACGAAAATGGTATTGCCGTTGATTTTGATATTCAAGGTGACTATCCAAAATTTGGTAACAATGATGCTCGTGTAGATGACATTGCTTGCGATTTAGTTGAACGTTTTATGGCAAAAATTCGCGATAAGAAAATGTATCGTAATGCCATTCCAACTCAATCAATCTTAACCATCACTTCAAACGTGGTTTATGGTAAGAAAACCGGTAACACTCCAGACGGTCGTCGTTCAGGTGCACCATTTGCTCCAGGTGCAAACCCTATGCATGGTCGTGATGAAAATGGCGCAATTGCTTCATTAACATCAGTCGCCAAGCTACCATTTGCTCACGCACAAGATGGTGTTTCTTACACTTTCTCTATCGTGCCAAATGCATTAGGTAAAGATGACACTGGTCGTCGTACTAACTTAGCGTCATTAATGGATGGCTACTTCTTAAGCAAGCCAAATCGTGAAGGTGGTCAACACTTAAACGTTAACGTGATGAATCGTGAAATGTTAGAAGATGCGATTGTTCATCCGGATAAATATCCACAATTAACAATCCGTGTATCAGGTTACGCCGTTCGCTTTAATGCGCTCACTCCAGAGCAGCAACAAGACGTGATTACTCGTACATTTACTAAAAGTATGTAGTCTCTGCTAAAATTGGCTGTATCGATGTGTAACAAATTATCGATACAGCCTTTTTTATAGATATTTGAGGAATAATAATGACCTTAGGTCGCATTCATTCAGTGGAATCATTCGGAACCGTAGACGGTCCGGGGATCCGTTATATTACTTTTATGCAGGGCTGCCTTATGCGCTGCCAATATTGTCATAATCGTGATACGTGGGATTTGGATGGCGGCAAAGAAATATCTGTCGATGAAATAATGAAACAAGTTATTGCTTATCAACCCTTTTTAGACGCTAGCGGTGGTGGTATTACGGCCAGTGGTGGGGAAGCAATTTTACAAGCTCAATTTGTCAGTGAATTATTTAAAGCCTGCAAAGATCAGGGTGTCCACACCTGTTTAGACACTAACGGTTTTGTGCGCAAATACGAACCTGTGATTGATGAGTTACTCGACAATACCGATTTAGTATTACTTGATATAAAACAAATGGATGATGCTAAACACATCGAACTGACAAAAGTCAGTAACCATAGAACATTACAATTTGCTCAATATCTCGCTAAACGAAACATAAAAACCTGGATCCGATATGTCGTTGTCGCCGGATTTACCGAAGACGTAGAGTCGGCCATTGCATTAGCTGAGTTTATTAAACCGATGAATAATGTTGAGAAAGTTGAGCTACTGCCTTATCACCCGTTAGGTCAACATAAATGGCAAGCCTTTGGCGAAGCATACACCTTGTCTGATATTGCACCGCCAAGTACTGAGACGATGCAAAAAATTCAACAAGTGTTTTTAGATCGAGGCATTAGCGCTACATTTTAGTCATAACAAAAATAAACCGACTTAAATGAGCAACAGATTATCAAGCAGATAGATTAGAGTTCTTCCCAGTAACTTTGATCCAAACGTTCAAAAGCCAATTTCAAGATGGCGGCCATGTCTGAATAACAGGCTCTGGCACCTAGGGGTTGGCAATAGATACCCATCTCGGTCAATTTAGCACTGAGTTGATTGCCCCACTCGAATAACGATAAAGGCAATGGGTGGCTCGCTCGCCAGCCTAACCATAATAAGCCTTGTAGTGGCAGGCTAATAAAAAAGAGCAGTGTTGTTAATGCTTGCGGTAAGTAATTCCAGCCCAAAACGTAGAGTTGGCTGGCCGCAACCACTAATGCCAAAATCGGCATGGCGATGATCGCTAACTGAGTCGCTTTGACGACACGGTACTCGGGGAAATAAAACCCAAGTTGCCTAACCATTGGCCAAGTCTTCATATAACGTTGACCGTCGCCAAGTAATTTAACCAGATTCATGTTCAATATACGGTTACCTTTACTGCCTAGGACATGAGTGAAACATTACCATAATACAGTGTCGTACCAAAAATGCACTGGCCGATTTGACACTTTAATGATTTAGCTTACTGTGCCAATCAGCAAAAGAACACCAAAGTGTAGCGTTTATGAATGATGTTCATAAACCTTAATCAAAATGGAATTTTACTATTTTATTTAGTTTCATTGACTTAAAAGGCGTTAACATGTCAGACAAATTAGTACTCGTGCTCAACTGCGGTAGCTCATCATTAAAATTTGCCATCATTGATGCTCAATCAGGCGATGATAAAATTTCTGGATTAGCTGAATGTTTTGGTTTAGAAGATTCGCGCATTAAATGGAAATTTAATGGCGGTAAAAATGAAGCCAAATTAGGCGCCTTTACTGCACATCGCGAAGCAGTAGAATTCATCGTTAATAACATCTTGGCGGAACATCCAGAACTGGCGGCACAAATTAAGGCTATTGGCCATCGCATCGTTCACGGTGGTGAAAAATTTACCCGCTCTGTCATTATCACCCCTGAAGTCATCCAAGGCATCGAAGATTGTGCCTCATTAGCACCGCTACATAATCCGGCCCATTTAATTGGTATTCGCGCAGCGATAGCGTCTTTTCCTCAGTTGCCACAAGTGACAGTGTTTGACACCGCATTTCATCAAACCATGCCTGAGAAAGCGTATATTTATGCCCTACCTTACAAATTGTATCGTGAACATAGTATTCGCCGTTATGGCATGCATGGTACTAGCCACTTTTACGTTTGCCGTGAAGCGGCCAAAGTATTAGGCAAAGATGTTAAAGACATCAATGTTATTTGTGCTCATCTAGGTAATGGCGCATCAGTTGCAGCCATTAAAGGCGGTAAAAGCGTCGACACTTCAATGGGTTTAACCCCGCTTGAAGGTTTAGTCATGGGTACCCGTTGTGGCGATTTAGACCCATCGATTATTTTTCATTTAGTCAAACAACTTGGCTATACCCTGGATGAAGTAAACAACCTACTGAATAAACAAAGTGGTTTACTGGGCATTTCAGAGCTTACTAATGATTGTCGTGGAATTGAAGAAGGTTATCATGATGGCCATAAAGGGGCCACGTTAGCCTTGGATATTTTCTGCTACCGTTTAGCTAAATATATTGCCTCTTACACTGTGCCATTAGGGCGTTTAGACGCCATCATTTTTACTGGCGGTATTGGCGAAAACTCGAATCTTATTCGTGAGAAAGTCCTTAATTTATTAGAAATATTTAACTTCAAAGTTGACGACATCTTGAATAAAGCTGCTCGTTTTGGCCAACAGGGTGTAATAACCCAAGCAGGTACCCCTATTGCTATGGTCATACCAACAAATGAAGAGTGGGTTATTGCCGAAGATGCCATTAAGCTGATCACAGCTAAGTAAAACCGCTATTAGGTTTATATTCGGTTAACTATCATGAACACTACGCACATAAGAGGTCGTCATGTCTCGTAATATTATGCTTATTCCAATTGGTATTGGAGTAGGATTAACATCGCTTAGTTTAGGTATGGTTCGCGCCCTAGAACGCAAAGGCGTTAAAGTGCAATTTTTTAAACCTATTGCACAAATTCGATCTGGTGATACAGGTCCTGAGCGTTCAACCACTATTTTAAGTACTTCTCCTACGGTTAATCCGTTAGAGCCTTTTTCAATGGAACACGCTGAAGCTTTAATCCGCTCAGAGCAAACTGATGTCCTATTGGAACAGATTATTGCCCGCGCGTCGGAATGCGCCAACAATACTGAAACCTTAGTGATTGAAGGCTTAGTGCCAACACGAAGCCACCCTTTTGCTGATGACATTAACTACGAAATTGCTAAAGCATTAGATGCAGATGTTATTTTCATCGCAACCCCAGGCAACGATACGCCTAATGGATTAATGAATCGCTTAGAGATCGCCTTTAACTCTTGGGGTGGACAGAAAAACAAACGCTTAATTGGCGCTATCATCAATAAAATTGGTGCCCCCGTTGACAACGAAGGTCGTACACGTCCTGATTTATCAGAAGTCTTTGATGATAAAAACATGAACGCGGTTGATAGCTCGGGGATGTTCCAACTGCCGGGTAAAAGTCCACTGCGCATATTAGGTAGTGTGCCATATAATTTAGAGTTAATTGCCCCACGCGCATCTGATTTAGCTAAGCACTTAAATGCAAAAATCATTAATGCCGGTGAAATGCATACTCGTCGTATGCGCCGGGTGACATTTTGTGCTCGCAGTCTTCCAAACTTGGTCACTCACATCAAAACCAACTCACTTTTAGTGACTTCAGGCGATCGCTCTGACGTGATAGTCTCAGCGTGTTTAGCTGCAATGAATGGTGTGAAAATTGGTGCATTATTGCTGACTGGTGGCTATTCGCCTGAACCAGAAATCATGAACCTATGTGAGCAAGCATTTGAAACTGGCTTGCCAGTATTTTTAATTGATTCAAATACATGGCAGACATCGCTTAATATTCAACGCTTTGATCATGAAGTGCCTGTTGATGATGCTGTACGGGTTGAGAAAGTGCAAGAGTACGTTGCCAGCCATATCGACCAAACATGGATTGAAAGTGTTACTCAAGATTCTCCCCGTGAACACCGATTATCGCCACCAGCATTCCGTTATAAGTTAACTGAATTAGCCCGTGCTGCGCGTAAAACTATCGTGCTTCCGGAAGGTGAAGAACCGAGAACCGTTAAAGCGGCCTCGATTTGTGCTGAACGCGGTATCGCTCGCTGTGTGTTATTAGGTAACCGCGAAGAAATTTTACGCGTTGCATTGTTGCAAGACGTCGTTTTAGGTGATGGCATTGAGATCATTGAGCCTGAAACCGTGCGTGAAAAATACGTAGAACCAATGCTTAAATTACGTCGCAGCAAAGGCTTAACCGAAGTCGTCGCCCGTGAGCAACTTGAAGACAACATGGTGCTTGGTACTATGATGCTGGCACAAGATGAGGTCGATGGTATTGTGTCTGGCGCTGTTAATACCACAGCCCACACTATTCGCCCACCACTGCAATTGATTAAAACGGCACCGGGTTCTAGCTTAGTATCGTCAATTTTCTTCATGCTGATGCCTGATCAAGTGCTTGTTTATGGTGACTGTGCGATTAACCCAGATCCTAATCCTGAGCAGTTAGCCGATATTGCGATTCAGTCAGCGGAATCAGCTAAAGCCTTTGGTATTGAACCTCGCGTTGCGATGATCAGTTACTCAACGGGCACCTCTGGTACAGGTTCTGATGTGGATAAAGTCCGCGAAGCCACACGAATTGCTAAAGAAAAACGTCCAGATTTAATTATCGACGGCCCTTTGCAGTACGATGCCGCAGTGATGCCTAACGTCGCTCAATCTAAAGCGCCTAACAGCCCTGTTGCCGGCAAAGCTACTGTGTTTGTGTTCCCAGACTTAAATACTGGTAACACCACATACAAAGCCGTACAGCGGAGCGCGGATTTGATCAGTATCGGTCCTATGCTTCAAGGTATGCGTAAACCGGTTAACGATTTATCACGAGGTGCACTTGTCGATGATATTGTCTACACGATTGCATTAACCGCGATTCAAGCTGCGCAAAACAGTGCCAAATAATTTGCGATATTTCGGTTTAACACTGAGGTAATACGCAATACTTTATCACTAAAAAAGCACTGATTATTATCAGTGCTTTTTTGTGTCTGCTTGGCTAAATTAACTTGTTGGTCAGAGTCTAAACAACACGTTTTCCCAGCTATTCACTATACAAAAATGCAATAACCCCTATCTGGCGCAAACAAAAACGCTACCCAATCGGGTAGCGTTAATCAACAACGATGAAGTAACTAAAGCTAGAAACTATTTCTTGGCTTTTTTCTTAGTTGCTTCACTGACCCATTTACCGCCAATAAACTTAGAAGACCAACCGGTGGCTTTACCATCAACTTCAGTAGCAACATATTGCTCTTTGGTTTTACGGCTAAATTTAACCGAGGCTTTATTACCATCATCATCTTCTGTAGGTGCGTCAGCAAGGTACGCATATTTAGGCCATAACAGATCACGATACTGAACTAACTCTTCCACTAATGGCGCACGTGTTTCACGCGATTTAGGGAAAGTACTTGCCGCTAAAAATATGCCAGCAGCACCATCACGAAGCACAAAATGCGCATCTGACTTAGTGCATTTTAATTCAGGTAGAAAAATGGGATCTTCTTTTGGTGGCGCAGCTTCGCCGCTTCTTAACAACTTACGCGTATTTTTACACTCGCTGTTAGTGCAACCAAAATACTTACCAAATCGACCATTTTTCAGTTCCATATTATTGCCGCAACGATCGCACTCAATAATTGGACCTTCATAACCTTTAATCTTAAATTGCCCGGCTTCCACTTCGTAACCATCACATGAGGGGTTATTACCACAAACATGTAATTTACGCGTCTCATCAATCAGGTAACTGTCCATCGCTGTGCCACACTTACCACAACGATGTTTAGCACGTAACGCTTCCGTTTCGCCATCTTCATTGTCGCTAACCGCTTCTTCACCTGGGGTTAAGTTAAGCGTGGTTTTGCAACGTTCTTTAGGCGGTAAAGCATAACCAGAACAGCCTAAAAATACCCCAGTAGAACCGGTTCTGATCCCCATTGGACGGCCACAGGTAGGACACTTAATGTCGTCTGTTAATACCATCTCATTGGGGCGCATGCCACCTTCATCTGGGTCTAACTCAGCCAACAATAATTGTTTGGTAAAGTCACCGTAAAAACCATCGAGTACTTTTTTCCAGTCAAGCTTACCTTGAGCAACATCATCTAATGTTTGCTCCATGCTTGCGGTAAAGTCGTAACTCATTAATTCTTTAAAACTGCCCACTAAACGTTCGCTAACTATCTCACCCATTTTTTCAGCAAAGAAACGGCGATTATCCACTTTGACGTAGCCGCGATCCTGAATGGTTGAAATAATTGTCGCATACGTTGACGGACGGCCAATACCACGTTTTTCGAGCTCTTTAACTAAAGAGGCTTCGCTGTAACGTGGTGCAGGCTTGGTAAAGTGCTGTTTAGGCGATAAGGTTTCAAGCACTAACTTGTCACCTTTTTCGACTACTGGCAGTGTTTTATCGTCTTCGTTTTTCTTACTCATCTGTGGTTGAACACGCGTCCAACCATCAAAGCGTAATGTGCGACCACTGGCTTTTAATTCGTAATCACCCGCAGTTACGGTTAAACGTGTTGCGTCATACTGAGCTGGGGTCATTTGACACGACACGAATTGACGCCAAATGAGCTCATACAAGCGCTGAGCGTCTCTTTCCATATCGGTTAGGGATGCAGACTGCACAGCAACGTTCGACGGTCTAATCGCTTCATGCGCCTCTTGGGCACCTTCTTTGCTACCATAACGGATAGGTTCAGCTGGTAAATACTTATCACCAAACTCAGAAGCAATCATTTCACGTAAATTTTCAACCGCTTCTTTACTTAAATTGGTTGAATCGGTACGCATATAGGTAATGTGGCCCGCTTCGTATAAACGCTGCGCCATCATCATGGTTTTCTTCACACCAAAACCTAGACGAGTACTCGCGGCTTGCTGCAATGTAGAGGTTATATAAGGTGCTGTTGGTTTGCTTGAGGTTGCTTTATCCTCACGCGCACTGACCACGTAAGACGCACCACGCAATGCATCGACTGCCACTTTAGCTTGTGCTTCATTAATCGGCTCAAATGCAGCAGATTGATACTTCATCACCTGCATTTTCAAGCTTGCTGCGGTTGGCGTATTTAATTCAGCATGTATGTCCCAAAATTCTTCTGGAACAAATGCTTTAATCTCACTTTCAC
This sequence comes from Shewanella sp. SR43-8, assembly GCF_014163775.1. Taxonomy (NCBI): domain Bacteria; kingdom Pseudomonadati; phylum Pseudomonadota; class Gammaproteobacteria; order Alteromonadales; family Shewanellaceae; genus Shewanella; species Shewanella sp. SR43-8. The sequence goes on from NZ_JACJDX010000012.1 coordinate 122,365, forward strand.
GTTCTACAACTAAGCGAACCGCAACCGATTGCACACGCCCAGCTGATAGACCACGAGCAACTTTTTTCCATAATAAAGGTGACACCATAAAGCCAACGACACGGTCTAAGAAACGACGTGCTTGTTGGGCGTTAACCATATTAGTGTCAAGTACAGACGGGTTACTAAATGCATCTTGAATCGCAGTTTTAGTAATTTCGTTAAACACAACTCGCTGATACCGTGAAGCATCACCACCAATGATCTCCTGCAAATGCCAGGCGATGGCTTCCCCTTCACGGTCCAAATCCGTTGCGAGATATATTTGGTCAGCATCTTCTGCTAACGCTTTGAGTTCTTTAACAACTTTTTCTTTACCAGGCAGGATTTGATACTTAGCCGCCCAGCCTTTATCCGGGTTGACACCCATTCGCGCCACAAGCGCTTGTTTGTCTCTGATTAGCTTGTATTTAGCTTTTTCTTCAGGAGATAATTTCTTAACTTCTGCTGCGGTTTTAGTCACAGTTGTACCGTCAGAAGTAGACGAAGTTGGTAAGTCACGTATGTGACCTACACTCGACTTCACAATGAAGTCTTTACCAAGATATTTATTAATTGTCTTGGCTTTGGCCGGCGATTCGACAATAACTAGCGATTTACCCATAGTTTTATTTGCGCCAAAAAGTCTCGAAAAAAAGAAAATTGATTCCATATATAGAGGGTTGAGACAATAGTTTCAAGTTAATCCCTCTTTTACATGGCTAGTAAGTCATTTTTTAAGCAAAATTTATTCAATAATAAAAAATGCGAAAAATAATATGCGTTTTTTAAACGTAATTTTTCACTTAATGATACTTGCGAGCACCTTCAGTGCATTTTTAGTCATTTATACACATTTGTACAAATTAACCACACCTTGTTAACCCTTATAGCTTCAGTATACTGGGGTTAAATTAGCGTTAACTGTAGTCAGCAATCACGTTCCTTTTTTATAAGTAACACAAATAAGTGCAACAACAATAATAATTATTCACTAAAAACTCTCAAGGATCACGAATGAAGCATTTTGAAGCAAACTTTGATGGCTTGGTAGGACCAACCCATAACTATGCCGGATTATCATTTGGTAATGTAGCCTCATTTAGTAATGCGGCCCAAACATCAAATCCCAAAGCGGCAGCTAAACAAGGTTTGCAAAAAGCCAAATCATTAGCAGACTTGGGAATGGTACAAGGGGTATTAGCCCCGCAAGAGCGTCCAGACCTTTATACACTGCGTCGAATTGGTTTTTCTGGGTCAGACGCTGAAGTTTTACAAAAAGCGGCTCAACAGGCTCCTGCGCTACTTAATGCTTGTTGCAGTGCATCAAGTATGTGGACTGCTAACGCGGCAACCGTATCCCCCAGTGCCGATACCCGGGACGGTAAAGTTCATTTCACGCCAGCTAACTTAGTCGACAAATTACACCGCAGCATTGAGCCTGTCACCACAGGGAATATTTTACAGGCAACATTTAACAACGATCGCCATTTTAAACATCACCAACATTTACCTGAACATGCAAGTTTTGGTGATGAAGGCGCCGCAAATCATACCCGCCTATGTGCTGAATACGGCCATGCTGGTGTTGAACTGTTTGTTTATGGACAATCGGCAACCAATCCTGATGCACCAAAACCGAAAAAATATCCCGCCCGTCAAACCTTAGAAGCATCACAAGCCGTTGCTCGTTTGCATCAGCTTGAAGATGAAAGTTGCGTGTTTATGCAGCAAAACCCTGATGTGATTGACCAAGGTGTATTCCACAACGATGTGATTTCTGTTGGTAATCAAAACGTCCTTTTTTATCATGAACAGGCGTTTTTACATACCGAAGCAAAATTTGATGAAATTCGCCGAAAAATGGATAGTGACATGCATTTTATCAAAGTGGCAACCAGCCAAGTATCAATTGATGATGCGGTCAAAAGTTACCTGTTTAATACGCAGATCATTACCTTACCGTCTGGTGAAATGGCCATTATTGCACCGACAAACTGCCAAGAAAACCCCGCAGTTTTTGCTTACTTAAATGAACTGATAACCTTAGGCACGCCAATCAAACAAGTACGTTATTTTGATGTGAAACAAAGTATGCAAAATGGTGGTGGGCCAGCTTGTTTACGTTTACGTGTGGCAATGAACCAACAAGAAGTTGCCGCAGTTAATCAAAACACCATAATGAATGATAGCTTATTTACTCGTCTAAATACCTGGGTTGATAGGCATTATCGCGACCAATTAACGGTTCAAGATTTAGCCGACCCACAATTGATTATTGAATCGCGCACTGCGTTAGATGAGCTGACACAAATTTTGAAATTAGGCAGTGTTTATCAGTTCCAAAAGTAAACTTTAACGGGGGTCAATAAATGATAGCGGTATTTACAAAATCATAAACTTGACCCATCTCATATCAAACGAGTAATGTGTTGACCAAGCAAGAAATAATAACGTATCCAGTGCTAAGCTTTAGCAAGTTAAATTTTCCACACTAGCGGGCAAATAACGGTTTAATAAACGTTTTTTATCCCGCTTATAGGTCACTGATAAAAATAACAAAAAAGAGTAATTATTCCAGCTATTTTTTTATTGTTAACTATACTTTATTTATCATCAATCAATCACTAAATCGGCGCTGTATGAAAAGTCAGTTAATAAGGATGTTAACACTTGTAATCTTATGTTCATTCAATACCTCAAACGCCTCAGAAAATGCGTTAGAGCTTGAACACACCATAGTTAATTACAATGCCTCCGTTCAAGGTGTTGATCCTAAGCAAGCCTATTTTATTTCACTGTTAGCACTTGCTCTGGATAAAAGTGCTAGCCGCTACGGTACGTTTCAAATGCGTGCAGCCATGATTAATATGCCTCAAAGTCGTACCCTAAAAATGCTGGCCGAAAACAAAAATATCGATGTCGCGTGGAGCATGACAAGTATTGAACGGGAAGCACAGCTTCAAGCAGTCTATATCCCACTATTAAAAGGGCTTATGGGATATAGAATTGGGATTATACGTAAAGGCGACCAGGAAAAATTTGATCAACTCACCAGCCTAGAAGATGTAAAAAAAGTCCTTATAGGTCAAGGTTTAGATTGGCCTGATACCAATATTTTGAACAGCAATGGCTTTAATGTTGTCACAGGACCTGACGTGAGTTTAATTAGTATGTTGCTTAAAAATAGGTTTGATTATTACCCTCGTGCTCTTTTTGAACCTTGGCGCGACCTTGCTCGTCACAGTGAATTAGTATTAGAAAAGAATATCTTAATACGTTATACAGCCCCGATTTATTTTTTTGTCAGTAAAGACAATCCTCGGTTAGCTGAACGAATTGAATATGGCTTACGAGTCGCCATCGATGACGGTAGCTTCAATGCCATGTTCTATAATCACCCCATCACCGATGGCATGCTCGAAAAATCCGAACTCGACAAACGTAAAGAATTTGTTCTGCATAATCCCTTGTTGTCAGAAAAAAGCGCCAGTCTTCTTGATGAGCCGAAATTATGGTTAACCATCAAAACAGCAACCTCTATTGCGGTACCACTTTACAATTAAACGCTCAACCTATGCGATGCCCATTGATGATACAGAGATTGCAGGTTTTATAAAAAACATTGATAATCAATAAATTACACTCATCCACAACAGGTTTAGCACGACTTTAATCACCTTCTATTATTCACAAACCTAATTAAAAAGGTTTACATTCTTTTGCACAATAGAGGTTTAGAATCCACAGATTAACCACCATATTAATGCGAATGGCAATAACATCATGCTACAATTGGCCACAATTACGATTGAAAATATGATGCAATCATGTCCGAACTAGACATTGTCGTTTCCCTAGCCTGAGATTTATATGAAGCAACTGTTAGATTTTTTACCATTAGTCATTTTTTTTGCGGTTTACAAGTTCTATGATATTTACGCCGCTACAGGAGTATTGATCGCGGCAACAGCGCTTCAACTTGTAATCACTTATCTGCTTTATAAACACATTGAAAAAATGCATTTAGCCACCTTCGCCTTGGTCACTGTGTTTGGCTCACTCACACTGTTTTTCCATGACGATGCCTTTATCAAATGGAAAGTCAGTATCGTTTATGCCTTATTCGCCATAGGACTAATTGCCTCACAAATGATGGGCAAACCTGCGCTTAAAAGCATGCTTGGTAAAGAAATGAAAGTTGACGATAAAATATGGGCTCAAGTCACGTGGTATTGGGTTGGATTTTTTGTCTTATGTGCCTTTGCTAATATTTACATTGCGTTTAATTTACCTCTGGAAACCTGGGTAAACTTCAAAGTGTTTGGCCTAACCGCCCTCACCTTAATCAACACCGTTATTACGGTCGTTTATTTGTATAAAAATATGCAAGATGACGATTCGCAAACAACTGATGGTCAATAAGCATTCATGTAAAATAAAATCAAATAAAGGAAGCAACGATATGTGGTATATGATTTCATCTCAAGATGTGGAAAACAGTTTAGAGAAACGCTTATCTGTTCGCGCTGAACATTTAGCTCGTTTACAAGATTTAGCTGATGAAGGCCGTTTATTAACTGCCGGACCACATCCTGCTATTGATAACGAAAACCCTGGTGAAGCAGGTTTTACCGGCTCATTAGTTATTGCCGATTTTGCCTCATTAGAAGATGCACAAGCATGGGCTGATGTGGACCCTTACATTGGTGCTGATGTGTATAAAAGCGTTATTGTTAAGCCATTTAAACGAGTGCTCCCATAATGAAGATTGTTTCTTTTAACATTAATGGCATACGTGCTCGACTGCATCAATTGCAAGCACTTATAGACAGCCACGCGCCTGACATTATTGGCTTACAAGAAACCAAAGTGCACGACGAAGCCTTTCCGGTTGCAGATGTTGAGGCAATGGGCTACAAAGTTCATTACCATGGCGGCAAAGCACATTATGGCGTAGCCATGCTGTCAAAAGCTGAACCCATTAGCATTATTAAAGGTTTTGAATCTGATAATGAAGATGCTCAGCGTCGACTTATTATTGGCCAATTTACACAAGATAATGGCCGAGTATTAACGGTATTCAATGGATATTTTCCACAAGGTGAAAGCATTCACCACGAAACAAAATACCCGGCTAAACGTAAGTTTTATCAAGACTTAATGCTATATTTAGAGAAACATCACCAACCAAGCGATGACATAGCAATCATTGGTGATATCAATATATCGCCCACCGATTTAGATATCGGCATCGGTGAAGTGAACGCTAAGCGTTGGTTAAAAAGCGGAAAATGTAGCTTCCAGCCAGAAGAACGTGAATGGTTAGCACGTTTACAACAATGGGGCTTTATTGATAGTTTCCGCCAATTGCATCCAGATCGCACTGAACGTTACTCATGGTTTGATTATCGTAGTAAAGGCTTTGATGATAACCGTGGTCTGCGCATCGACGTGATATTAGTAACCGACTCATTAGTGTCACGCGTCGTCGAATCTGATGTCGATTACGAATTACGCGCGATTGAGAAACCGTCCGATCATGCCCCCATTTGGACTACGTTTAGTTAATCGTTAGGGTGCTGACATAACCTAGCTCCCGACATCGCTTAGCAACAAAAAAGCTATAAGCAATCTTGCTTATAGCTTTTTTAGTTTTACAGCATTCCTTCACCACCGGCTAAGCTTGATAGCTTGATAGTTTGTCAACACGCTAACATGAACAGAGCCAAACGACTCTCGTTAGTATATTACAGGCCAAATAATCGCCCTTAAAAGGTTGCTGCTATAAAAATCAAATAATGGCTAAGCATGCATATTAGTAACCCAAGTGATTATCATCACTACTATGCCATCTTTATCGAGCACCTTAACTAACTGTCACTGACCGTTGTTATGGGCTGCTTGATACAAAATTAAATTTTATATTGACTTAAAATCGCCGCTAAACCTTGAGATGATTGATGTAAATCTTTCGCTAATATTCCGGCATGTTTTGCAGTATTGCGAATCGTCTCCGATTGCTGACGGATTTGATTAAGTTGCGAGGCAATATCACCGGCTGAGACACTTTGTTGTTCCGCTGAGGCGGCTATCTGGCTACTCATATCAAACACGGCATTAATCGACTCAGCCATGTCGGTAATATCGTCACCGACCGCTTTAATACTTGCACTGCCCTGATCGGCTTCGGTAACAATCACATTGGTAATGCTGGTCAGTTTTTTAGAACCTTGTTGTAAGCCTTCGATCATATTTTGAATTTCAACGGTCGCTTGTTGAGTCCGCCCTGCAAGAGTACGTACTTCATCAGCCACCACAGCAAAACCCCGACCTTGCTCACCGGCACGCGCCGCTTCAATTGCTGCATTTAACGCTAATAAGTTAGTTTGTTCAGAAATACTTTCAATGGTAGTAACAGCAACATTAATTTGGGTGGCATCATGAGATAACTGCTCTACAGATGAAAACGCTTCAGCAATACGCTCAGACAAATAGCCAATCCGCTTAACTGCATCATTAATCTTGCCCTGACTCTGACCCATTTGGGTAGCATTTTGCTTAGTATTCAAAGATGCATCACTCGCATGATGTGATACATCTGCAATGGCTCCGGTCATTTGATCCATGGCATGCGCTACAGAATCTAAATAATGATGTTGCTGATCAATTAAGTCATCATTAGTATTAGCTTGATGGTTAAACTCATTGGCGGCAGTCGCTAGGGTTTCTGCATTACTCCGAATAGCTGTCACCATTTCACTCATATTATTAGCACAGCGATCAATTTCATTGGCGATTAAACTGAAATCGTCAGTACCAAAGAAGTTTAATCTCAAGGTTAAATCACCATCAGCTAACCGTTTGATAGCCATGTACATATCCCATAAACCGCCGCCTAACGAGGTTGAGATCCAGTAACTCAGTTGAAATAATGGTAGCAAGCCAACTAATGCGATGATTAGCATAAAATAGCTTTGGCTTAATGGTTCCTGTTCCCAGGATTGAACATTTTGACTCACGCTTAGAAACTGATCGCCGACACTCGCTGATGCTGTAACTTGATCACCACTGCGAAAAGTATTATCACGACCAGATAACTGTAATTGATGAGTTTGTGCAAATTGCTCCAGAGCAGTATTTGTTAAGCCTTGATTATTGGCAACCGAGGCATAACTTTCAGCACTTGCTTTAACCCGCTGTAATGATGACTGAGCAATTAAATCAGTCGTTTGTTGGTAATTCATCAGAGCAATAACACTGGTGATCAATGCAACCAGCGAACACACCACCCAAAATTTTCCATTCAGGCTAAATTTAATCAAAATTGCATCAATGGTTCTAAACTGAATTTGCTTCATATAAGCTTCCTAAGGCAATGCGTTACTATCTCAAATATGAGAATAAGATTAAATAAACAACAGCACCCACTCAATCTGAATCAATACTAAAATTCATTAACGATTCAATTGAGAGTGATTTTAAATTATCGTAAAAAACAATGCCTAAGTGCGAATACACTTAGGCATTTAGCTTATTTATTATCGGCTTAAGCGCAGTAAACTTAAGTGTTGTAGCTCACGAAAATGGCTAAACCGATAAAAATTTATTAAGCGGTAAATCGCGATATCGTATCCCCGTTGCCGCAAAAATGGCATTGGTTAAACTGGGCGCAACAGGAGGCACACCGGGCTCACCGACACCAGCAGGCTTTGCTATCGACTCAATAATATAAGTGTCAATCTGTGGCGATTGCGGCATACGCAATAACGGATAGTCATGAAAGTTAGATTGTTCGACTTTACCGTCTTTAAAGGTAATTTCGCCCATGGTCGCTAAACTTAAACCAAAAATGATCGCACCTTCTAATTGTGATTTCACTCGATCAGGATTAATCACTCTCCCAGCATCCATCACCGCAATAGATTTCAATACTTTAAGCTGTTTATCTACCACTTCAACTAGCGTAGCAACGGCAACATAGCTAACAAAGCTGCGATGCACCGCCATACCCCAACCTTGGTTTTTAGCCGCTTTAGGGGCATCTGCCATTACGGCTTCTAACTTATCGAGCACTTTGTGATAACGCCCTACATCCACCGGATGATCGGCTAACTCTTCACCGTAATTTCCATAGGTAAAGTTTTGGTTTTCAAACGGTTCGATGCGCGCTTTACCTAATAAATCACGCCACATTTGTACACAGGGCTTATTAGCATTTACGGCTATCTCGTCAACAAAACTGCCAATACCAAAAGCATGCTGAATATTACACACAGAACGCATCCAACCAATACGCGTATGCGCGGGCGCTTTGACGGCTTCAAGTTGAATGTGCTTAAGCGCTAACGGTACGTCACTAAAACCTAAATCGAGCTCACCAGCTGAAGGGTATTCAACCCCTTCGGCAAATGTTGAACTGATTGACGGAAAGCCTGTACGGGCTAATAGTGCGGTGGGCATCTTATTATTGTCGAGAGCGACTTGGTACATCTGCGCACTGATAGCATGATAATAACCATTCTGAATTTCGTCTTCACGGCTCCAACATACTTTGACGGGTTTATTGAGCTTTTGCGATAAAATGGCGGCTTCAACACTAAAGTCAGGCTTAGATTTACGCCCAAAACCACCACCCAGTAAAGTCACGTTAACGGTAACTTGCTCTTCTTTTAACCCTAATGCACCAGCCACATTTTGCTGGGTACTTTGTGGGGTTTGGCTCGAAGCCCACAACTCACATCCACTGGCGGTTACATTTGCTGTTGCTACTGGTGGCTCCATCATGGCATGGGTTAAATAGGGTACAGTGTAAACAGCCTTAACTGTTGACGCTTCAGGCCAATCAGTGACTGACTCACCCAACTGGCGCATTACTTTACCTGGTTGGTTTACTCTCTCGACCAAGCCCTGCAGGTATGTGTCTGAATTGTGGCTATCATTAATCGATTTAGACCAGGTAATCACCAACGCTTTACGCGCTTCAATCGCACTCCAACTGTTAGTGGCAATCACTGCGACGCCGCCTAAAGCCTGAAATAATGGTGCACCTTTCGGAACGGGTAAGGTAATAATGTCAACCACCCCGGCTATTTTACGGGCTTTGGTGTCATCAAGACTCAGCACATCACTGCCTAATACTGGCGGACGAGTGATACTGGCATACAACATACCGTCTAATTTAATGTCATAGCCGTAAATCGCTTTGCCCGTGAGCATGGCATCCATATCGACAATAGTATGAGATTGACCAATATGGGTAAATTGACTTTCTGGCTTTAGCACTACAGAATCTAATTCTGGCATCGGTAATCTCGATGCCGCTACAGCCAACTCACCGTAACTAAGGCTTTTGTTACTGCCTTTATGATGGATCTTATGGGTTTTAGCATACACCTCCGCAACCGGAACTTGCCAAATTTGCGCCGCAGCTTGTTCAAGCATGGTTCTTGCGGTCGCGCCCATTTGACGCATACGATGATAATGTTTACGAATACTGCGGCTACCATCAGTATTTTGGCTGCCATAGCGTTTATCCGCTAAGCCTTGCACCACTACAACCTTATCCCAATCAGCTTCTAACTCGTCAGCCAAAATTTGCGGTATGCCTGTTCTAATCCCTTGTCCCATCTCAGAACGATGACAAGTCAAATACACTTTATTGTCTTCACCGATAGCAACAAACAAGTTCATCAGCGCTTGCTTGTCTTCAGCTAAGGCCATTGGGCTCCAACTTAAACTGGTTGCCCCTAAGGCGAGTCCACCACCGACTGCACCAAATAACTTTAATACATTACGGCGACTAATATTCTCAACAGCTGTGAATGTGGTCATGATCACGCCTCCGAAGCCGATTGAATGGCGGCTTTTATCCGTGGATAGGTACCACAACGACAAATATTACCCGACATCGCATCAAGGATTTGGGTTTCAGTCGGTTTAGGCGTGCTGTTGAGTAAGGCTGCGGCAGACATTAACTGCCCAGCCTGACAATAACCACATTGCGGCACATTATGCGCTAACCAAGCTTGCTTTAGTTTTTCAGCCTCAAGACCTTCAATAGTGGTAACTTGCTTACCCTGAACTTGCTTTAAGCTGGTTAAACAACCACGCATTGGACTGCCGTCAACATGGATAGTGCATGCACCACAAAGCCCTGCTCCACAACCAAATTTAGTGCCGGTTAGACCTAATATGTCACGCAATGCCCAAAGTACTGGCATATTCGGGTCGGCATCAAGGGTAAAATCCTTTCCATTGACCATCAATTTTTGTGTTGGGGTTGTCATAATCAATCCTTATTATCTAACCAACGTACTAAGTCAGCAGGTGTATCAATATCAAATTGCGCTTGTTCCATCACAATAATGTTCAAGCTATTATTTTTATCATTTTGTTTTAAAATGCTTTTTGCACCATTATCGCCATCAAGAGACATCAATATTTTAATATCTTCAGCTGAAAAGATAGCAGGTACACCTACGCTATGCAGGTAAAAAGCACAGCTAGTTAACTTATTATGGATATACGCTTGGATCAATTGTAAATAATTACTGCTTTGTAATGCGACTTGGTCGGCTAACACCACTAGTAAAGCATCCGCCTGTTGCGTTTGGGCATATTGACCAGCAAGTTTCACTGAACTGGACAAACCTAAATGCCAATCATGATTAATAATCCGCTGATGATTGGCCGTTATCGCTAACACTTCATCGGTTTGATGGGCACCCAACATCACCACCGCAGGTGCAATACCTGCCGTTTGAGTCACAACATCAAGAGTCTGTAAGCTGTGTGCCAGCAAACTTTGTTCGCCTTGCACTTTAGCAACAATTTTAGCGCTGTTAAATCGGCTGCTTGCCCCAGCAGCTAGGATCACTGTAACTATGTTTGCCGTCATTTACGTATCAACTCGCTAAGACAGCATTACAGTATCAAGACTAGTTATCTTGCTTTGATAAAGTACGCCATGGCACTGGGACAATATGCTCAGTCCAACCGAACCAGGCAGCTCGCCCCCTAATGCCAACCCTGCTGGTGCCGAAAAATAACCACTAAAGTCATCGATATTAAGTTCAGCCATGCTCAACACCTTGTCACGGCGGTGAGTCGGACCTAATAATGAAATATACGCTAGGGATAAAGTTTGCAGTACCTGTAATGTTTTAGCATCAATCTGTAAATTATGACTCATCACAAAGGCAGCATCTAAACTGGCCAACAGTGAGCTTGACACATCCTTGGTGGCTTTTTTGATGATCTGGCAGCCAGGAAAATCATAAGTGCGTGCGTACGCAGTACGTTCATCAAATACAGTGACTTTCCAACCTAACGTTTGCGCCATTTGCGCAATTGGTTGGGCATCTAAACCGCCACCAAAAATACCAATATGCACAGGTGGCCTGATTGGAATATGTAACACTGAGTGATCTTCAAAGGCTTCTTTGTGGGTTTTAGTATTGAGAGTGATAACGGTTGCTTGCTCCGATTTTTGTTCAACAAAGTGACCACTGAGTTGATCGGCCGGCGTGCCATCAGCAACGATATCAATTTGATATACACCTGAATGACTGCGCATCAAAGCATCATGAACACTCACTAAACCAAGATAATTATTAGATTTATTCAACGACACCATCATGATATTAACGATGCCACCACAGCCAAGTTGATAACTGGTATCAGACTCGTCAGTTGCATCATAGGTTAACTGAATAACTTGCTGAGTTTGAATCGCGCGTTGCGCGTGACGACGGAGATCCGCTTCAAGGCAACCACCACTTAACATTCCTAAGCTTTTGCCCATGGGATGAAATAGCATTATTGCGCCAGGTTTGCGGTAAGAAGAGCCTTGTACTTGAGTGAGAACGGCGAGTACCCAGTCTTCTTGATAAGAAGGTAACCAGGTATCGAGTAAATCAACGAGGTGTTGAACCATTTGAACTGTCCATCATATGTAAACGCATACTCTTAAGCTAACAGACTGGGTTTACAATGCAAAGAATCAATAGTTTCAACTTATTAATAAATAACCTCAACGACCTAATTGTGTAGAAAAGTGTTAATCAAATAACTGATCCGCAACAAAAGGGTTATGTTGTCGTTCATCTGCAAACGTCGACATTGGACCATGACCAGGAATAAAACTCACATTGTGACCTAATGGCCATAATTTGGTGGTGATTGATTGAAGTAAGTCTTGATGATTGGATTGCGGGAAATCGGTACGACCAATTGAGCCACGAAAAAGCACATCGCCCACCCAGGCTAAATTAGCAAAAGCATTATAAAAAATAATGTGTCCTGGTGTGTGTCCAGGGCAATGCAAAACTCGTAAATGTTGCTCACCAACACTTAGCTCATCATCTTCATTAAGGTATTGGGTTGGCTCAAAAGCTTCTACACGCGGAAACCCAAAGTTTTGACTTTGTTTTACCAAGTTTTCTAACCAAAATTTATCCGCAATGTGCGGACCAATGATCGGAATAGCTAATTCGCTCGCCAATGCCGCCGCCCCACCAACATGATCAATATGCCCATGGGTTAATAATATTTTTTCAACCGTTAAGCCTAACTTAGCCACCTCGGCTAAAATCCTATCAATGTTACCACCAGGATCAACTACCGCAGCCTTCAAGGTCTTTTCGCACCAAATAACACTACAATTTTGCTGAAAAGGCGTTACGGGGATGATTTGATACTTCATTGACAACCTCGTTGTTTAATAATCAGTGGCTAATTATCGGTTAATTCTACCTAGGCAGATTTGATCTAGATAGCTATTTAAGATGATTTGCATCAAGTTAGTGATTGTTAATCATTAACATGGCTCATAAAATAACGTTACTTACGGCTGAATAAGCTTGATATCACCATTAATCATGACCCAATAGGCATTTTATGCACACAGAACTCACCTTAGCAGACATTGTTGCTCGTAAGCACTTTTTCTCGGTGCCATTAGATTATCAGCAAAGTCCCAGTAAACAGATTACGGTTTTCGCTCGGGAAATAGTCAGTGTTGAAAACCAACATAAAAAACTGCCTTATTTAGTATTCTTTCAAGGTGGGCCAGGATTTGGTGCCGTCAGACCGATCAGCAATAATGGCTGGATAAAACGTGCGTTAACTGAATATAGAGTGTTATTGCTCGACCAGCGGGGCACCGGATTATCAAGCCCAATCAATGCCACCAGCTTAAGTTATATGAACGCCACCGACCAGGCTGATTATTTAAGTTTTTTCCGTGCCGACAACATTATTCGCGATGCAGAATATATTAGAGCCAAACTATCCCCAGACCAGCCTTGGAGTATTTTAGGCCAAAGCTTTGGTGGCTTTTGTGTGCTGCATTATTTGTCTGCTGCGCCTGAAGGCCTAAAAGAAGCCTACATTACTGGCGGCATACCTTCACTTAGCCGCCCTGCAGATGAAGTATATCAAGCGACATATCAACGAGTCATCGCCAAAAACAACGACTTTTTCAAACGCTTTAGTGATGCCCGCAGTTTAGTTGATAACTTAGCCAGCCACCTTTATCAAAACAAAGTGTACTTAGCCACAGGCGAATTACTGACAGTTGAAATGTTGCAATTGTTAGGGATTAATTTAGGCATGGAACAAGGGCCAGAAGCGGTCTACTATTTGCTTGAACAAGCCTTAATCGAAACACCCCACGGTATTGATGTTAATCCGTTATTTTTACATCAATTTAGTCATTTCCTCGACTACAGCACTAACCCTATTTTTGCTTTATTGCACGAATCTATTTACTGTCAACATAAGGCTTCAGCGTGGGCGGCCCATCGAGTGAGAGCGCAGTTTGAACAATTCAATTACCGTCCGAATAAGCCATTATTGTTTACAGGTGAAATGATTTACCCATGGATGTTTGCCCAATTTGAAGCGTTAATGCCATTACAACCTGCAGCAGACTTAATCGCGGCTAAGAAAGATTGGCCGGCATTATATGACCTTGAAACGTTAGCGAATAATAAGGTTCCGGTAGCAGCCGCTATTTACAGCAACGACATGTTTGTCGAAATGCAATACAGCCTAGAAACCGCTAAGCAAGTCAACAATCTCAAGTATTGGCTCACATCAGAATATGAACACAACGGCATCCGCATGGATGGCGAACGCATTCTTGATAAGCTTATTAGCCTCAACCGCGGTCATTGTTTACGTTAATGCATCAATCAACCAAGTTTGTGTGATGAAAATAAACTGGCATAAGATTAACTAAAACAAAGCCATAAACCTAAAGTCGCCGTCCGAAGTGTTCGAAATAGCATGATGAGAACCCTGTGGTAACATCATGCTATTTATCACATATAACGGCGTCAGAGGCTTTTCACATCAGATGTACTCTCTGGACTATGAGGTGATTGTTATTATGATATGGAAGATCAACACCTTGGCGGAATTGATGGAGTTATCAACAAGGGCAAGCAGTGTTCCCCTTGTTGATCCTCTGTGGGCGAAGCGCTACAACGTTAATATTTTCTAACCAAGGTTTATTCGACATTGAAACGAATAAAATCAATATCAAAGCCTATTTATACGACCTGTAATACTTGCTCTTTAGCCAAACGAGATTTAGGTAACTTAGCGTTATAGTCTTCATCCGAATGATGATAACCAAATGCTAATGCAACTTCACACACATAACCGCCAAGTTCTTCAGCAAAAATTTCACCTAGCAACTCACTGTCTACGCCTTCCATCGGCGTAGAATCAATACCAAGGCGAGCTAAAACATGCATAGTATTACCTAATGCTAAATAGGTTTGTGACTTAGTCCATGCCGCATTGTTGCCCGCTTCATCAGTGTTTAAGTCAACAAATGCGTATCCACCAAATGCAGCTTCGCGATCTTTAGGCTTAGTACGGCCATCGATAATGCCTTGATCAACCACTTTGGCATAATCTTCACGGGTATACTTAGGGTTATATGCAAACAATATGGTATGTGAAGCCGCTTTAGCATGCGGTTGGTTAAACTGAAACTTATTAGCATAAGAGTCATGTAGGCGTTGTTTGGCTTGATCACTTTCAATCACGATAAATTTCCATGGTTGAGAGTTAATAGATGAAGGTGATAACACCATTGCGTCATAAATGATGGCTAAATCTTGTTGTGATACGCGCTTAGTCGCATCATAACGTTTGGCGGTGTAACGTTTTTCTAAATCAGTAATAATAGCGTTGGTCATGTCAGACTCCATATTAATTTTAAACACTCAGAGAAAGAGTTAGCAGTGAAACGACATGTCGTAATGTTATCGATTAACCTACAATCTGGCTCAATAGACTTGATACGAACAATATAAAACAGCAAAACAATATTAAAAAATTGAGTAAATACACTATAAGACGGTTATGGTGCCAAAACATGGGGTTTTCAAGCTTTATCACTAACTAAAGTTCGATTAGGCTATTCGACCAAGCTGCCCAAAGAAGCGATATACTGCGGGTATTAAGTCATTCAGACTCTTAATCCGCCTAGCGACTTTAGCTGCCGCATACAGTGCCATGATGGCAAGGTTATCCAGTGTGTTTTGCCATTAAGCAGAAAAAGAAAAACAGCCAACAAATGTTAGCTGTTTAGATAAGCGTCATCGCCTTAAACAATAGCCATGCAGTAATTAGCTTTCAGTTACCACAGCACGATAGCCGCCTTGATGTTCGTCGGCGACAAACTCAATAAAGTGCTGAATACTATCAAGGCTATCTTCTTGATAATGTGACACATACAACAATTGGCTCAAGTGCTCTTTAGCGATGAGTTCAAGGGCATTTTTAATCAATCTTCGGCCTAGGTAATCTAAGCCTTGGTAAGGCTCGTCAAGGATCAACAACGTGGGCTGTTTCACAATAGCGCGAGCAATGAGCAACAAGCGTTGCTGGCCATATTCTAATTGCCTAAAGGCCGTTTTACTCAACTGGCTCATGTGTAAAATGGCTAACCATTCGGATGCGATAGCTAACTGTTGCGCTGTCGGTTGTTGATACAAACCAATCGAGTCATAAAAGCCCGATACAATCACATCCAAGGCACTGCAATTAACTCTGTACTGTAAATGCAACGCTGATGACACCATGCCGATATGCTTTTTTATCTCCCAAATACTCTCGCCTGAGCCTCTTTTTTTACCAAAAATATCAATGTCGTTACTGTAACATTGTGGATGATCACCAAAAATAAGCCCTAGCAAAGTACTTTTACCACAACCATTTGGGCCTTTAACTTGCCAATGTACGCCATTATCGATGCGCCAATTAACCCCAGAGAAAATCACTTTGTCACTGTAAGCTACTCGGCCATTGTGTAACTGAAAGACCGGATTGGCGAATAATGGCTTATGTCTGTGACGACGAATAAGCGCCAACATATCTTCACTTTGTTGGCCTGATTGCGCCGTAAGCTGACTAATTAGCGGATGATTATCCCACTCAGTCTTAGCCATTACGCTGTCTAACGCGCCATGATTAAACATCGCAACATGCTCAATCCAGTCAGGCATATCTTCTTCACGTGACACGACCACCAGCATTTGTACCGTTTGCGACAAAAGCTGTAAATATTGACTTAACGCTTGTCGATGGCCCACATCAAGCCCTGCATAAGGTTCGTCGAGGACTAAAAATGGCACTTGGGTTGCCACAGCACGGGCCAGCATGACCCGGCGACTTTCACCGGTAGAAAGCTGAGTAAACTGGCTATCGCTTAACCGAGTGAGATCCAGCTGTTCTAATAAGCGCTTTGTCAGTGCGTGATCATCACATTGGGTAAAGATCACCCCATAAACGCTAGTATTAGGGTCGATGTAGCCTAAAGCCTCGCTGTCATCTTGCTCAAGAATCTGTTCGAGTAACAGCTGCTGTTCATGCAGTGACACCAAAGCGACCTGCGAGTAGTCAACACCCGATAGTATGCCTGAATAGGCCAAAGCGTTATCTTGTGCTTGCTGAGTCAATAACTGGCCCAATATGGCGCCTAAATCACCTTCGGTACTAAACACGCCCCAAGATTGTTGTGATTCAATAAGCCAATCTTCAATGTTCATGGTGACACTAGACGAACGGCATTGCAGCTGAGTAAACCGAATTTCCATTGTGGCGATTATCCCTGTCTATTAATACTGATTCTTCACCAGAGTTTATCTTCTGAGTGTCTCACAGGAGTCTTAAAAAAATCGACAAAAAAAGTAGAACATTTTGGTTCTACTTTGCGATTAAAATCACTTCAGTTGATCACACTGACGATTATTCACGAAAACGGCCATTTCATTAGCGTAGATTCAATTATCGCCCCTCTGCCATTGCTACATAATCAGCTTAATACTAAGTCTGCATAGAGACTTGGCATAATTCACGGCTCGGCCAGATTTCATAAAACATAAAATCAGCCTGGTTAGCATCATCTTGCTGTATCGTGTTCATTGCTCTTCAAACTTGTATTTTGCCTACTCAAGCTTGCCCTCTACTTCTGAGAAGATGTGAATAGGTTACTGGCAATAATCTTTCTTTGACACCTGACTGTTTTAAAACATGTCGTCACCAACCTAGTCTGGCCAAGGCGACTAGCCTGGGTAAGTTTGCCTGTCATCATCCCTCTTAACAATTTTCATCGCTTGCCACCCTGTTAATTTTTCGCTTTAGTTTTCTTTTTATATGGCTTTTTAAAGCTGCGCTTTGGTGCACTGCTGGCAACACCTTGTAATGCAGAAGGTAACTGACTCGATGCTTGGGTAATTAGGTTATCTAATTGGCTGAGTAATGGCTGCATAAATGCATCATACTTAAGCCTTTTTTGACTGATGGCATCGAGGCTGTTTTCCCATAATGCGGTCATGTCTGGTGTGGTTGCAGATTCAGGTAAACTGCGGATCAAACCAACACCCACAGGTGTGGCCAGTATTGATTTACCTTGGCGAACTAAATAACCGCGCTTAAACAGTAATTCAATAATCCCAGCACGAGTCGCTTCAGTGCCTAAGCCATCAGTTTCTTTAAGAATTTTCTTAATATCGCTGTTTGTCACATAACGGCTAATGCCAGTCATCGCGCCTAATAATGTCGCGTCGGTAAAATGCTTCGGCGCTTGAGTCATTTTTTCTAGTAATTCACCACGCTCACATTGGAGTATTTGCCCTTTAACCAGCGGCGGTAATGATTGTACCGTGTCGTCGTTATCGTCATCGCTGCTAGTTGAACTAGAATCAGAACTCGCTTGATTTACTGTGGTCGCCCGCTTATACAGTTGTTTCCAGCCTAAGCTTTTGTCTCGACGCGCTTTAGTGGTAAACAAGCCTCCAGCAATAGTCACTTCCACAGCGGTTTCAGCATACATATAAGCTGGGTAAAACTGGGCTAAATACTGCCTCGCAACGTGTTGATATAACTTGGCTTCGTTACTGGATAACGATGAAAAATTAGCAACTTTCTCTGTGGGTATAATGGCATGGTGAGCATCGACTTTACTGTCATCCCAAGCTTTAGACTTAAGCTTGGGATTTGGAGCATCACAACCATCAACTAATGCAGCAGCACCTTTGAGTACCGCGTCCAATACTTTTGTTGCCAAAGCATGTTGATCTTTAGGTAAATAGCGACTGTCTGAACGCGGATAGGTAATTAATTTATGACGCTCATACAAACTTTGGCAAGTATCAAGTACCTCTTTTGCTGAGAGGCCAAAACGTTTAGCTGCGTCTATTTGCAATGCTGATAAGCTGTAGGGTAATGGTGGGTTTTGGCGCTTATCTTTGGCTTCAAGTTTAGTCACTTGCGCTGGTTGACCATTAATACGAGCAACGACATTTTCAGCTAAGCCTTTGGCTAACACTCTGCCATCTTCATCCATGTAGGGTTGGCAGGCTTCACTCGGTTGCCATTTGGCGGTAAAGGTTTGTTGCTGCTCGGTAACCAGATGGGCCAGCACTTCATAAAAAGACTTTGGCTTGAAATTGGCAATCTCATCATCGCGGCGCACCACTAAGCCAAGCAAAGGCGTTTGCACTCGGCCAACAGACAACACACCTTGGTAACCCACTTTGCGCCCTTGAATGGTATAAGCACGAGTCATGTTCATGCCATATAGCCAATCAGCGCGGCTGCGGGCTAATGCAGAAGTCGATAAAGGAATAAACTCACGATTACTGCGTAACTGCCCTAACGCACGTTTGACTGCTTGTGGATTTAAATCACTAATTAATAGTCGCTGAACTTGATTGAGCTTGTCACCCTTGACGCCTAAATAAACAATCACTTCATCCACCAGCAACTGCCCTTCACGGTCTGGATCGCCAGCATTAATGATTGCTGAGGCTTGCTTAACCAGTTTACGCAACACAGTAAGTTGACTGCGAGTTTTGGTTTTAGGCATGAGCTTCCACGTTTGTGGCACTATGGGCAAATGTTCGAGCTTCCATGATTTAAATGCATCATCGTAAGCATCAGGTTCGGCTTGCTCCAATAAATGGCCAATACACCATGACACGCAATCACCATTGGCGGCAGTGATAAAGCCATCACCTTTTTTATGTGGTTTTGGCAGAACATCGGCAATAGCACGACCGAGACTGGGTTTTTCAGCAATATATAGAATCATAATCCATTATTAGGGCGCTAAAGTTCAATTAGATAAAACTCGATTGCACCGCTTAACTGTATAAATTTACAGTATAGATTAGCGCTAAATACGCCAAGCTGCAAATACGAAATAATTCACCACTTATATCGTCAAAATATTACAATACGCAGCTTAAATCCCAAATACGATGAACAGATGAAACTCGGCCAGCGTTTAGCACAAATCAACAGTATGATCCCCGTGGGTTATAGCCATATTTGGGATTGTTGTTGCGACCATGGATTTCTTGGTGCGGCATTACTTGATAGGCATGCAGCAAACACGATCCATTTTGTCGATATTGTGCCGGCATTAATGCAGCAGCTAACCGCTAAGCTTGAACTTTTTTACCCATTGCAAACTGCCAATCAATGGCAAGTACATTGTGTCGATGTGTCAGCGATACCTCTGGAGCAAGACGAGCAAACCCCATTAGTGATCATTGCTGGTATTGGCGGAGATTTGATGATCGAGTTAGTGAATACACTTTGCCAATTGCACCCTAACCGTCAAATTGATTTTATCTTGTGTCCGGTCCATCACCAGTACGAACTTCGCCAACAACTCATTGAACTTGATTGCCGTTTAATTGATGAAAAACTGATTGAAGAAAATCGCCGCTTTTATGAAATTATCTATGTGAGGCGTGACAGTCCATCATCACGAATAGCAGGTGATAGTGAAAGTGATAGTTCTACCACTAAGATTAGCGCTGTGGGCGATAAATTTTGGCAATGTAACAATGACCACGAGCGCAATATTGCTATACGATATTTACACAAAGTGCTGACTCACTATCAAAAAATAACCCTGTCGAATCCGCAAAAAGCATCACAGGCGTTGCAAGATTATCTAGCAATTAAAGCACAAGTCGAGCGTAAAGAACGGACGTCGACCTCCGAGTGTACGGCGCTATTTTAGACGCTGGATCCCGGCTCAAAAGCATTACCGGGATGACGGTAAAAGGAATCATATCTGGTTGACGATAAAAGCAATCGCTATCTGATTGAAGGAGTAGCAGACATATTCGTTTGACGATGAAAGTAATCGATATCTGATTGAAGGTGTAGCAGACATATTCGTTTGATGATGAAAGCAATCGATATCTGATTGATGCTGTAATAATCATATCTGGTTGCGGTGATAGCAATCGCTATCTGATTGAAGGCGTAGACAATATTGCTGGATGGTCATATTTGAAAGCGAGCCCTTAAATCCGATGCGTTTATATTCTCAGGTTATCACTTGTCATCGATCTTTATCGCTCTTACAGCCTCTAGCCGCGAAGCGACCTAGCATCTAGGCATTTGCTCAGCGCTCGCTTGCTATCGTTCTTTATCGCTTTTATAGCCTCTAGCCGCAAAGCGACCTAGTATCGAGATATCTATCTTGTTATCCCTTGTTATCGAGTGTTTAAAGCGGACATAAAAAAACCAGCATTTTTCATGCTGGTTTTTTATGGTTATGAAAACCTGGCTAGCTTATGGATGACACTCGTTGTGCATTTCTAAGTTAGTTCCAATGTCTTTTGAGCGGTTAGCTTTGGCATCATCATTACGTAATTGTGTTAAATGGTCCAAGTAAGCTTGGTCAACGTCATTAGTAATGTAATGACCATCAAACACTGATGTTTCAAAACGCTTAATCTCTGGATTTTCCATTCTTACGGCTTCAATTAAGTCGCTTAAGTCTTGGAAAATAATGCCATCGGCACCAATGATTTTAGCAATTTCGTCAGCATCACGACCATGAGCAATAAGCTCATTTGAGGTCGGCATATCAATACCATAGACATTCGGGAAACGGATTTCAGGAGCTGCTGATGCAAAGTACACTTTCTTTGCTCCAGCTTCACGCGCCATTTCAATGATCTGCTCAGACGTAGTACCACGTACTATTGAGTCATCAACTAATAGTACGTTTTTGCCTTTAAATTCAGTGTTAATCGCATTCAATTTACGACGAACTGATTTTTTACGTTCTTGCTGACCAGGCATGATAAACGTACGACCAATATAGCGGTTTTTAACAAAACCTTGGCGATACGGTAGATCCATGCAACGGGCAATTTCTAAGGCAATATCACACGAGGTTTCAGGAATAGGAATCACCACATCAATGTCATGATCTTCCCATTCTTTCTTAATCTTTTCGCCCAACTTAGCACCCATGTTTACACGGCTAGCATAAACAGACACTTTATCAATGCTCGAATCAGGACGTGCAAAATACACGAATTCAAAAATACACGGAGCATAGCTTGGGTCTGCAGCACATTGACGGGTAAATAATTGCCCATCAAGTGAAATATAAATAGCTTCGCCAGGTGCCACGTCACGCATCACTTCAAAGCCAACTGCGTCTAAAGCAACACTTTCTGAAGCAACCATATATTCAGTGCCGGTAGGCGTTTCATGTTTACCAAGTACCAATGGACGGATACCAAATGGGTCACGAAATGCAACTAAACCTTGACCGATGATCATGGCCACTACAGCGTAAGCACCGCGGGTTTGCGCATGCACTTTGGCAACAGCATCAAACACTTCATCAGCACTTAAGGTTAAACTGCGCGTTTCTTGTAACTCATCGGCTAACAGGTTTAACAAGATTTCGGAGTCAGAAGTAGTATTAACATGACGACGCTTTGTCACTAGGCTTTCAGCCAGTTCAATCGTATTAGTCAAGTTACCGTTATGTGCTAACGAAATACCAAATGGCGAGTTAACATAAAACGGTTGAGCTTCTGATGCACTCGAGCTACCAGCAGTAGGATAACGAACATGTCCAATACCGGCATTGCCTTGTAAACGCTGCATATGTTTAGGCTCAAACACATCTTTGACTAAGCCGTTTGCTTTACGTAAACGAAACGCATTCATGTCAACAGTCACAATACCTGCTGCGTCTTGACCACGATGTTGAAGCACAGTTAGCGCATCATAAATGGTCTGATTAACTGTTGATTTTCCTACTATTCCGACGATACCACACATGGGTAAGGTTCCTCACTGTAAAGTGTTTTATGTTTATATTTGGGGTACAAAGCTTGACGTGTTTTCCAGATAGTTAAAAAACCACTGAATAACCACACCAAATTCAGGTACAAGTACAGAATCGTGCCACCATTTAGAATCTGGAAATGCTGTAAACGCATCCATGAAAAACAGTAAAGCACTAACGATCAACGCGCCACGAATGGCACCAAAACACAGGCCTAACACTCGGTCTGTGCCCGATAAGCCTGTTTTGGCCACTAGCTGGCCGAGTAAATAATTAACGAGTGCCCCTAAGATCAGGGTAATGATAAAAAGAATAGCAATCGCCACACCGTTTCTGACTAACTCGTCCTGCATTTGGGTTAAATGAGCAGCAAGATCGAGGTAAAACTGGCTAGCGATAAAGAATGCAGCAAACCAAACCACAAGAGACATGGCTTCTTTGGCAAATCCGCGGATCAAACTGATTACAGTTGATAACCCGATGACGATAATAATTGCGTAATCAATCCAAACCATGAAGATGGGGATCCGGTATAGGGTTCAAGACGGCGGGATTCTAACAGAGACAGAGATGTTTCTCACCTCTGATTGTACAAATTATTCTTGCGTGATTAAGAACAATCAAATTGTAAATATTAATCACCCAAGCAAAATACCGTCTGAATAGGTTATTGTTCTTGTGGATTATAGGCAACGATTTTGCCTTTTAATCCGGTTAATTTGAATATAGGTTGCTGACGAGCTTTAAGTTTATCTTCTGATACTTCAGGGCCAACGAACACTCGGGTGAGTTTCCCCTCGACAGGTGTTTTAGGCAGTGTGTAAGCCGTAAATCCGGCTTTACGCAGTTGAATAATCAACGCTTTTACATTAGTAATATTATTAAAACCGCCTAACTGCAGCGTAAAGCCTGCGGTAATCGGTGCAGAGGTTTTATTCGCTACCTGGACTTGAGGTTTTTTGACCGTTTTAACCACAGCAGGCTTTTCAACTACTTGAGCCACTTCTTTAGCTGGTTCTTTGGTTGCTTCCTCTTCACCTAATGCCACAATATCGTTGCTAAGGTCTTGTGGTTCTGCAATCGTTAATACTTGGAACTCTTCTACTTTTTCAGCAGAATTAGGGCGATTTGGAGCTGTTAATCTAGCTGGTCGTAAAGGAATTTCAGTGAATTCCTCAACAACCTGAGCTTTTTTACCGTCTAATAAATCAGGTAAAAAAATCACTCCCAAGGCCACGAGTACTATGGTTCCTACCAAACGATTTTGAAATTGACGATTCAAAGCTAATTCCCTTCTTTAACCAAATGACGTTTATGATGATTTCTAAAAACGACGTCTTAAACAAATAGTGTTTATAACAATTTAAACCCTGCGACAGTATAAAAAGAGCCAAATACAATGACCACATCATCGGCTTTCACTGTCGTTTGGATCGCGTGCCATGCACTGCTGATATCAACAAACTCACTGGCACGGTCACGGCATGCATCATTAGGCAATGCTTGACGCAGAGCTTGCGCTGATGCGCCACGTGGAATATCTAAACTGACGAAGTTCCAGTGACTAATTTGCTCGGCTAATGTCGCTAATACTGACGTAATATCTTTATCTTTAAGCATGCCACACAAGGCTACAATACGACGACCTTGATACGCCTGCAATTGCTGGGCTAAATATCTGGCCGCATGGGGATTATGTGCCACATCTAAGAGTACTAATGGTTGCTCACTGACTTGCTCTAATCGTCCAGCGAGTTGAGCTTGCTGCAAACCTTGGTTAATCTGCTGCTGACTAATGTGCGGCCAAATATGGCTTAGCAAGGCTACAACACTCGCCGCATTGGCCAGTGGTAGCTTTGGTACACTCAGCCCTGAATATGTTTGTTGCATCGATGTAAAATGCCATTGGTCTGAATGGCTCTGGTCTTTATGGTAATCAAACTCATGACCAACACGATAAAGTGTAGTCCCTATTTGATGCGCATATTCAGTGACGCTCATCGGCAAATCGGGTTCACCAACAATGGCCAGGCAATCGGGGCGAAACACACCGGCTTTTTCTCTGCCAACCAGTTCACGGGTATCACCTAAATATTCTTGATGATCAAGATCAATAGAGGTAAGGATCGTGGCGGTGGAATCAATCATATTGGTGGCATCTAACCTGCCCCCTAAGCCCACTTCAAGAATAATCACATCGACTTTAGCAGCTTTAAATAAATATAAACCGGCTAAGGTAGCATATTCAAAAAAGGTTAATGAAATATCACCACGAGCGGCCTCAATGGCACAAAAGGCTTCAATAAGAGAGGCATCACTGGCGTCTTGCTGATTAATCTGTACTCGTTCATTGTAGTGCAGTAAATGCGGTGAGCTGTAAACACCCACCGACAAATCAGCTTGGCGTAAAATCGACGCGAGCATGGCGCAGGTGGTGCCTTTACCATTGGTACCGGCTACAGTAATCACTTTAGCAGGAGCCAAATCAATCACCTCAAGACGCCTAGCAACAGCGCTCACTCGAGTTAATCCCATATCAATTTCACTAGGATGAATAGCCAGTAAATAATCCAGCCATTGATTTAAGCTTGATTGTTGATTAGGAACAGTAATTTCAGACGCGATTGACATAATTCAATACCATTTAACGTATGCAAACCTTAGCAGGTGTTGCAGTAATATACTCTGGGTTTAACAACTCAAAAATGACTAACATCACTTTAGTCGAGCATAAACAATGGCCCAAGAGACAACTTAGGCAGTTGATATTGCTCTGGGTAAGTCACATCGACTAAATACAATCCATTAGGTTTAGCCGTCGCAGCAGCTTGCTTGCGATTTTTCAGAGCTAACAGTTCAGAGATCCACTCGATAGGTTGATTACCTAAACCGATTTGTAACAATGAACCCACAATATTACGCACCATGTGGTGTAAAAATGCATTAGCTTGAATATCGACCATGATGTACATGCCTTGGCGAGTCACATTGACTTGATGCACGTTACGAAATGGGGTTTTAGATTGGCAATGCAGCGCTCTAAAACTGGTAAAATCGTGTTCACCAACAAAAAGTTGCGCAGCTTGATGCATCAATTTTTCATCAATATCGCCGTGATAATGACTCACTCCGGCACTGAGAATACCAGGGCGTAGCTTATGATTATAAATAACATAACGATAGCGTCTGGCCAATGCACTGTATCTGGCATGAAAACTGTCATCAACTTCTTTTGCCCATCTCACCGCTACACTGTTGGGTAAATTAGCATTAACGCCTTGTGTCCACGCCGTCATTGGACGTTGCACATTGGTGTCAAAATGCACCACTTGCCCAGTACCATGTACTCCGGTGTCAGTTCGTCCAGCACACGATACTGTTATAGGCTCGTTAGCCACATAACTTAACGCTTTCTCAATCTGGGCTTGCACTGAATCGACATCGAGTTGGCGCTGCCACCCACAAAACCCACTACCATCATACTCAACACCTAACGCGACCCGCATGCCTATATCCTCTACTCAATAATGGCGCGCAGTTTATCACAAAAAAACGGCGCATGTATCTGCGCCGTTTGCTTTTATATGGTCAACATAAGCCTGTATTTTAAGCCTATGAGACCTCATTTAGTGGGTTAACTGAAACTGTTAATCAAATTCTTAGCTTCTAATTGTTGACGTTCATTACCGTCGATTTGCACTTCTTTTAATAATGCTCGAGCACTGTCTTGATCTTCAATTTCAATGTATGCCCTGGCTAAATCAAGTTTGGCATTAACAGAGTTTTCTTCATCATCAACATCAACCATATCTGGATTGCCGATTAACGAGTTTACAGAGCCCATATCAACACTAACGTCTTTATATTGATCTGTTTTATCGTCATCTTCATCTGCATCGTTCAACAATTTATCAATATCAATGTAGCCGTTTTCACGTTCAAAACGCATTAAGTCATCATCACTGGCTTTATATGCTGAAGATTTGCTACGTTCTTTTTCGTCAAGTGCCGCTAATGCTTCATCAACCGTTAAGTTGTTATCGCTAAGGATATAATCGTCTTCAGAGCTATAGTCATCATCATTGTCATCATCTTTTAATGACTGTGAAAATGCTGCCAATAAATCATCATCACTTACCTGTGGCTCATCGACTTCTTTTTCATCAGCCGCTGACTCTACCGCATTAAGTAAATCACTTTCCCAATCTAATAACTCAGGTTTAGGTTTGCTCGATTTAAGATCATTAAAGAAACCAGAATCTTTATTGGCCTTATTTTGCGCGACCGATGGCGGCGTATCGTCATCGTCCATTTGAGCCAACAATGCCTCAAGACCATCATCATCTGTCTCTGCCGCTATTTTAGTAGCAGGCTCTGGCTCAACCTCGGTATCGCTATCAACATCGCGGTCAGTCGCGCTGCTTGATGCTAATGCCGCCTCAAGTTCAGCTTCCAACCAGCTGTTATCTTCCTCTTCGCTGTCGATTGCAGTATCAACTTTGGGTTCTGCTGCCGCAGGAGCTTGGTTATCTTCAACATCATCGTCTGTTGAAGCTAAATCGGTTTCAGTTTCAGTAAGATATTGGTCAAACTCGTCAAATAATTCATTATCTTCAAGAGCTTCTTCGACAGATGTTGAGCTCTCAGCATCAGTGGCAGAAGGTGAATCGTCGGTTGCTTTCTCTTCAAAGCTGGCCAATAGAGCATTAATATCATCATCGATAGATTCATCATCGGCTACAAGTTCTTCAGCAGCGGTATCATCCTCTAACTCAGCGGCAATTTGTGCTTGTAGCGCAGCATTGTCCTTATCAATGTTATCAGATTCAATAACCGGGTCATTAAGGCTAGCTAACAATGCATCGATGTCATCATCACTGGTTTCATTATCGTCATCAGCATCAGTGATATCTTCATCAGTTAATTCTGCAGCAATTTGCGCCGCTAAATCATCATCTTCTTCGGCAAATGTAGAATCAATAACCGGTTCATTTAAGCTCGCCAATAATGAATCAATATCTTCATCGCTGCTCTGTTCATCCTGGTCATCTGCATCGTCTTGTAACTCAGCAGCAATTAACGCGGCAATGTCATCATCATTGTCAACTGAATCGCTGGTAAGAGGTGCCAATTCGTCTGCTTCAGCACGGTTATCGCCGCTATCTTGCGAACCGTCTTGATCACTCTCATCTTTGGTGGCAGATAAGCCAGCAAGCAGCTCGTCAGCATTATCATTGGTGTCATCTGTGGATATAGCGTCATCTGCAGATATAGTCTCATCCGATTCAGCAGGCGTATCACCAGACTCGCCAGGCATATCAAATTCAGCTAACAATGAATCGATATCATCCTCGGCTGTGGCCGCTTCGGGTTTACTCTCTGCAGGCGCAGCATCAGGCTCAGCCGGCATATCAAATTCAGCTAATAATGAATCGATATCATCTTCGGCTTTGACCGCTTCGGGTTTACTCTCTGCAGGCGCAGCATCAGACTCAGCTGGCAGATCAAATTCAGCCAATAATGAATCGATATCATCTTCGGCGGTGGCCGCTTCGGGTTTACTCTGTGCAGGCGCAGCATCAGACTCAGCTGGCAGATCAAATTCAGCCAATAACGAATCGATATCATCTTCGGCTGTGGCCGCTTCGGGTTTACTTGCTGCAGGTGCAGCATCAGACTCAGCTGGCAGATCAAATTCGGCCAATAACGAATCAATATCATCTTCGGCGCTATCCGCCATAATGGGTTTATCAGCATCATCAGACTCAGCCGGCATATCAAATTCAGCTAATAAAGAGTCAATGTCATCTTCGGCAGTTGATTGCTGAGGTTTTACAGCAGCAGCTGCAGCAACCGACTCTGCTGGCATATCAAATTCAGCTAATAACGAATCAATGTCATCTTCGGCAGCTGCATCTAAAGCATCAGTGTCATTATTTACAATGTCGTCAGCATCTAGCTCAGCTAATAAGCTGTTTATATCATCCTCTGACCCGGTAGAATCTAGGGATTGATCAGGATCATCATCTAACCCAGCAAGCAGACTGTCTAGATCATCGTCATCTTCAAGCGGTGGCAGATCAGAATCTTGATCATCCATGGCTTCAGCCCATAAATCATCTAAAGAAGTGCCCTCATCTTCAGGCACTTTTTCATCAATGAACATATCTGAAGCCATGTCCATCTCAGCATCACCGCTCATTTGGACTTCAGGCTGTAAATCAACGCTATCTAAATCCAATAAATCATCAATCGACTCTTCATCATCAGTATCTAAATGAACCACTATATCGTCAGAGTCGTCAGCTGCCTGTGTTGGATCGAGCGCTTTCTCGGCTTGAGCTTCTGTATTTGCCTCAGACTGCTGAGACTTCTTACTCCGGCGACTGAGTAACCAAAATATAAGTCCAAATATCGCCAAAAGCGGCACCGATGCAGCCAAGATCAGCAACATAGTGTTGTCCATTAAGCTGCGCCAAAAGTCAGTCGGCTCCTCAATAACGGGCGCAGCATTCTCGCCTTGATCTACGAGTTTTTTATTTTCTAAACTTAGGGCATCAAATTTTTCGCGTAATAACTGTAAATCTTCTTCAAGCGACGAAATGTTTAATGACATTTGTTCAATTTTGTTTTTCAACGCTTGATTGTCATTGTTACTGACCATTAACTCATCTTGTGAGCGCGCTAACTCATCGGTAAGCATTAATGTTTTTGCATTCGCTTTATCTAGCGAGCTGTTTAGCTCACTCACTTCAACAACATTCGCTTGGTTAATCGCTTTGGTTTGAACCTCAACAGCAGGGGGTTGTGGGGCTATTTGCAGTGGTTTTGTTGCTGTAGGTTTTTTGGCAATATCCACTTTAGGAGATTGCACCGGTTTGCTAGCGGGACGGGGCTGAGTTTGTCTACTCATGCGGCTGTCATCTTGCTCTGCGCGGCGTTTAGCGACATCATTGGGAATAGCGGCTATCTCATCGGCAGAAGGAATCAGTAATATCATTCCTCGCTCTAATGTATTGTAATTATTACCGCTAAATGCGTGCGGATTAGCATCAAATAACGCCGCCATCACTTGATAAACACTAACCTTGTCACTGGGTCTGACTTTTTGCGCAATACTCCAAAAGGTATCTCTTGACGTCGTCGGACCATATTGGCGTTTGGCTGGTTGTTTAACCTCGCCATTGGGACCAGTAATTTTGAGCGTTTCAGCTTGTGCCGACTCAATAATTTGTACACTGGTTAAGCCAACGGCTGTGCAGGCGATCAAACCTACAATATATGAAGTACGCAAAGTCATCCCATCCTTCCCATTTAGCGCTATTGAGTTACCGACTTGGCAACAGGCTTTAGGCAATTTTTATCGTTAGTATTATGGTCGTTAACTATATCTGATCACATCCATGATGAGCCAATTTCGCAGGCAATTTCAATGTTATTGATGTTAAAAATGATATGTTTACGACTATAAACTAGATTTACCACACCTGCTACTATTGGGATCAGTAAAACGAAAAAAGCCTGCGCATTGCAGGCTTTTTAAACTAAATCGCGTAACTGATTAAGTCATTACTGATCATAAAAACGTGACTAGTAATAATCTCTAATCAAAATCTCGGCGATTTGCACACTGTTTAATGCTGCACCCTTACGAATATTATCGGCAGTAACCCATAAATTTATACCGTGAGAATGAGAAATATCTTTACGAACACGACCAACGTAAACAGGATCGTTACCAGCGGCTTCAGTGACAGCTGTTGGATATTCGCTATCATCGTCAAATAATTCTACGCCAGGTGCGTTACGTAATACGGCTTTAACATCTTCGGCATCAACAGGTTGACGAGTTTCAATGTGGATAGCTTCTGAGTGACCATAAAAAACAGGCACGCGCACAGCCGTTGGATTAACGACAATTTCATCGTCACCAAAAATTTTCTGCGTTTCCCACACCATTTTCATTTCTTCTTTGGTGTAGCCGTTTTCCATGAACACATCGATTTGCGGCAATACGTTAAATGCAATTTGCTTTGGATAAACCGACGGCTCTGAAGGCAAACCTTGCAGTAATTTAGCTGATTGACCGGCTAACTCATCAATCGCCTTTTTACCGGTACCCGATACAGACTGATAAGTCGCCACGTTAATACGTGAAATACCAAACGCATCATAAATAGGCTTGAGCGCCACTAACATTTGGATGGTTGAACAATTAGGATTGGCGATAA
Source organism: Shewanella sp. SR43-8 (assembly GCF_014163775.1). Lineage (NCBI taxonomy): Bacteria > Pseudomonadati > Pseudomonadota > Gammaproteobacteria > Alteromonadales > Shewanellaceae > Shewanella > Shewanella sp. SR43-8. Next base: position 153,253 of record NZ_JACJDX010000012.1, read on the forward strand.
TATTGCGATTTCGAAAATCAGCAATCGCTTCTGGATTAACTTCAGGCACGACCAACGGCACATCAACGTCATATCTAAAATGTGAAGTATTATCGATGACAACACAACCTGCTTCACCTGCAATAGGCGCCCATTTAGCCGAAACATCGCCACCAGCAGAAAAGAAACCAATTTGTGCTTGGGTCCAATCAAACGTTTCTACGTCAAGAATTTCAACTTGTTTACCGTGAAAACTGACCGTTTCGCCAGCACTGCGACTGCTCGCTAATGGAAACAACTTAGCAACCGGAAAATTACGCTGCTCGAGGATCTCAATCATAGTTTGACCCACTGCGCCCGATGCACCTAAAACGACTACATTAAATTCTTGAGACATAATTAACGCCCGACTCCATATTTTCCAGTTTGAACAATCAATCTACCTTAGTTTAGTTGTGCTTTACTAGGGTTAATGTACTAAAAAAGCCGACTTTGAAGTGATTTTTTCTCAACTGGCTAAAATTACTGTTTTTTAGCCTTAATCTGTGCGCTTGTCGGCAATATTCACATTAGCTTATCAATTAAAACCTAAAGCATTCAGCATCGATGGGTTTATCGAACCAGCAGATAAATAGTCCACAGATTGCGTTAATGAGATAGCACTATATTCACGACGATAAGTGTGATTTTTTCGCATTAAATCAAAACCTGTCGCGGTTGAAAAACACCCCCTAAAGTTAAAATCATCATCACGTAAATCATAGACCAAACGCGACAATTTCAGCAATTGGCCTTCAGTTAAATCGCCTTGGCTAACAATTTGGTTAAATTGAAACGCCGGTAATAAACTCTCCAATGATTTCTTTACTGGAAAATCAAGTAACTCACACCACTTTTGATACAACATAAACGTACCGCGAGCTTTGCCTTCAAGGCTATAACCAGCAATATGCGGTGTTGCAAACTCTGCTAAAGCAACTAATTCGGCCATTGGGTTAGGTTCACCTTCCCACACATCAAGCACTAGTTTGACATCATCGCGTTGCTGTTTAAATTTGATCAACGCTCGGTTATCAATTACCTCACCTCGACAGCAATTTAGTAACCAAGTATTGGGTTTTAACTTATTCAGTCTAGTTTCATCAAACAAGTACCAGGTTTTGTGCTCACCTTCTTTGGTGATAGGCACATGCAAACTGATAATATCGGCCTGCTCAATAATCGTATCAAGTGACACAAACTCACGGGTATCACCTTGCAAGGCTTTAATGGGGTCACACAACAACACTTTTAGCCCATAAGCTTGCATACACTTCGCCGCTGCAGTGCCGGTATTACCAGCCCCGACAATCCCCACCACTTTACCGGCTAAAGACTCACCAAAACGCTGAGCTAATTCCAACATGGCAATAAAAGCATACTCACCGACTGCTGTGGCGTTACAACCAGGGGCGTTAGTGAAGTAAATATTGCGTGTCGAAAGATACTCAACATCAACATGATCGGTACCAATGGTCGCACTGCCAACAAATTTAAGTTTATGTGCATTGTTAATTAATGCAGCATTCACTTTCGTCACCGAACGCACCAGTAACACATCGGCATCTTCGACTTGCTTAGTGGTCAAGGTTCGGCCGTTTACATATTCTATCTTGCCTAAGTAGCCAAATAAGGCATCAACATAAGGCATGTTTTCATCGGCAATTATTTTCATTTGGGTATCTTATTCACTGCGAGTTTAACGACATGGCATCGCGTTTTTTTATGGCCAGTATCTTATACCAAATTCACCCAGCTCGTCATTCCCAAGATCGGTTATTGGGAGTCCAGCGGTAGACTTTAATGTTATAGCCCCTAGCAGCAAAGCGACATCGGCTATATTGAATGAAAAGCTAAAGCCAAGAATGGATCCCGGCTCAAAAGCGTTACCGGGATGACGTAAGTGAAAACATTACTGATGACATAAGTGAATACATTACTGGAACGACGAATAGGACGACATAACGTTGGCTCGAGGAGTAGGACAAAACGGCATTGGCCTAACTGATATGGAGAAACAGTGTTGGCCTAACGGATAGGACGACATAACGTTAGCTCGAGGAATAGGACAAAACGGCATTGACTCAACAGATAGAACGAAACAACGTTGACCCAACGGATAAGGAGAAACAGCGATTGCCGATACCAAGAACAGTCATCATGAAGTTTTCCGTCATCACGGATCCACAACACCGTTATCACAGACCCAATACAGTCATCACGGATCCCCAACGCCGTCATCCTCAAATGATTTATCCCTGATCAGAAACGCTGCCGGCACGGATTCAACTTTGGCTTTTTGCTTTTATAGCATGTAGCCGCAAAGCGACCTAGCATCTAGGCATTTAGCCTTTCCTATAGGCGCAGCGCTCGCTTGTAATCGCCTGTTATCGCTTTTTCTCTAGGTAAAAGGCAACAAAAAAGCCAGCAAGGTTACCCAAGCTGGCTTTAACATCATTCGCGGCTTAAGCCACTAACAACGCATTATGCTTTATATTTACGCATCACTAATGTTGCATTAGTGCCACCAAAACCAAAGCTGTTGCTCATAATGGTGTTCAACTCAGTGTTACGCATTTCACGAACCACTGGCATGCCAGTCGCTTTTTCATCAAGATTATCGATGTTGATGCTTGGCGCAATGAAACTGTCTTCCATCATGATCATGCTATAAATCGCTTCATGAACACCCGCAGCACCTAAAGCGTGACCCGTCAAAGACTTGGTTGACGCGATAGCTGGCATTTTTTCACCAAATACTTCGCGTAACGCTTCAAGTTCACGCATGTCACCTACTGGAGTAGAAGTACCATGAGTATTGATATAATCAACCGGCGTATCTACATCGGCTAATGCCATCTGCATACAACGCACCGCACCTTCGCCAGACGGAGCAACCATGTCATAGCCATCAGATGTTGCGCCATAGCCAATAATTTCAGCATAAATCTTCGCACCACGTGCTAATGCATGCTCTAATTCTTCAACAACAACAATCCCGCCGCCGCCAGAAATAACAAAACCATCACGGTCAGCATCATAAGTACGAGACGCTTTTTCAGGGGTATCATTGTATTTAGTTGATAACGCACCCATAGCGTCAAAGCCCATGGTTAATGTCCAATCAACTTCTTCAGCACCACCAGCAAACACCATATCTTGCTTACCCATCTGGATAAGTTCAACAGCATGGCCAATACAATGGGCCGAAGTGGCACAAGCTGAACTAATTGAATAGCTCATACCTTTAATTTTAAACGGTGTCGCCAAGCAAGCACTTGCGGTGCTAGACATAATACGAGGTACTATATAAGGCCCTACACGCTTAACGCCTTTTTCACGCAGCGTATCAGCAGCCTGAACTTGGTTTTTTGACGATGCGCCACCCGTACCAGCAATCAGACCGACACGGAAATTAGAATACTGTTCTTCTGTTAAATTAGCATCAGCAATCGCTTCCTGCATAGCTATGTAAGCATATGCAGCAGCATCGCCCATAAAGCGAAACGCTTTACGATCGATATGATCAGCTGGGTTCATTTTAATGTCGCCCCAAACTTTACTGCGTAATTGCATTTCTTCAAACTGTGCCGAGTGAGTAATACCGCTACGACCCGCTTTCAATGACTCTGTCACTTCTTGCTTGTTATTGCCGATACTTGAAACAACACCCATTCCGGTGATCACGACTCTTTTCATTTTTATACTATCCATTTGGTACATGTCGGTACTTAATTGTGGCAATCATAGCTGCTTTAACGCAATTAAGTGGTCAGCTTTCCATAAACGCAGGTAAAATAATGCCAACTTATCGGCTCTGAGTAAAATATTTTGAATAAAACTACTTTGTTATCTACATCTAACAACTTACACACATTACCAATCTGTGAATTGTTAGGCGACAACGTCAATCAAAACAGTCGATATTCACAACAAGTTAACCACTATATCAGTACTGTATTGCAAACCAGTGACTATGATGCAAAATCTAACCGCAATCAGCGTGAATTATTAACGCTAGGTCAATTTGGTTTTGGTAATGGTCATGAAATCATACTGCTATTAGCAGCCTTACAACAGGTAAACCTGCAAAACGACTTAAAACAGGTCCACAAACGAGTTCATATTAGTGTATTTGAACCCATCGCCATAAACCGCAAGCAACTTGAACATCAATGGCAACAACAAGGGCTACTAAATACACATCATCCACTATGCCCTTTTGCTCACGCTTTGCTCGATTGTGAAATAGCTGCAATCGAAGGTTGCCAACGCCTAAGTCTCCTGCAAAGCCAAGTGACGATTGACCTGTATCAAGGTTCGCCACTGGAGCAAGTTAAAACTATCGCCACGCCGAATAAACAAAGGATAACACATTGGTTTGCCCTACCCCATACGAGCCTAGATACTCATTCGGATCATTATTTTAATCAGCAACTGCTTTGGCAATGTGGACGCATTAGTACTGATAATGCAACATTTTTTGCCAGTACAAGTCATGACGATGTTGCGCTATCCATTAATGAGCAATTATCACGTTGCGGTTTTTTAACTGCCACATCATCGCAAGAAAATGATGACATTGCTATCGCAGAACGTCAGGCACTGAGACAACAAACCCGCCAACAATTTGCTTATAACCCCATGCCTCCTTTACCTTCTAGCGACGGCAGTCCTGTCGCTATTATAGGTGGCGGCATTGCTTCAGCAAGCCTTGCCCTATCTTTAGCTGAACGCGGTAAAGACGTGGTTATTTACTGTAAAGACGACACACTAGGACAAGGCGCCTCGGGCAACAAACAAGGCGCTATTTATCCGTTATTGACGCCAGAAAATGGCCCACTAAGTCAGTTTTTTCAACAAGCCTTTCTATACAGCCGACGAAGAATTCAGGCTTTAGCGGATAATGGATTTAATATTAGTCATGACTGGTGTGGTGTTTTGCACACAGGCTTTGATCAGCGCAGCCAAACAAGATTAGATAAAATCATTGATGGTCAAGCATGGCCAACTGAAATTGCTTTTAAGGTAAACCCGAGCCAAGCGACACAACTAGCCAAAGTGGATATCGATAAGTCGGGCTTTTATTATCCATTAGGTGGCTGGGCCTGCCCGTTTGAATTCGCACAAGCTAGCATTATCAAAGCACAATCATTAGCCAAGGTTCACGTTATCTATAATAGTGACATTAGCTCACTGGAATCACATCCATCTGGCTGGCAACTGCTTAGTGGCGAAAATAACACCCTTATAGCAAGCCACGACCAGGTGGTCATTGCATCAGGTGCTGAACTGACTCGCTACAAACAAACAAAACAGCTACAAATCACCGGTTTTAGAGGCCAAGTGAGCCATGTTCCTCCACAAGGTGAATTGGCACAACTCAATACTGTTATCTGCGCTAATGGTTATCTTACGCCACAACACAATCAACTTCATTGCGTGGGAGCAAGCTATGTCAAAGACCCTAAGCACTTAGATTTTTGTCCAGTAGAACAACATGAAAACAGTCTAAAAATGCAACAAAGCTTTCCCAATTCAAACTGGCCAAACGATATTGATGTTTCAAACAACGATGCCAGAGTTGGCGTAAGGATGGTCAGTCGCGATCATTTCCCAGTAATGGGCTGCGTACCTGATGTTGACGCGTTATTTACCCGATATGCTGTGCAGCAGCAATCGAAAGACAAGCCTAGCCTATGGCAACGTTACTGGCAAACAACACCAGCACCAATTTATGACGGATTATATGTATTAGGAGGACTCGGCTCACGCGGCCTCAGCTCAGGCCCACTCGTAGCCGAATGCTTAGCAGCAAACCTCTGCGGCGAACTATCACCACTAAGCCTAGAGCTACAAGCTCTGCTCAGCCCCAACAGAATGTGGCTGCGTAAACTGCTAAAAGGAAAGGCGTTGATGTGAGAAAGCGATAACAAGCGATATAGAAGTAGAAGTAGAAGTAGAAGTAGAAGAATGAACAGATAACAAGAAGATACAATGATGGTAGGCGATGAAAATTCAAAATCATAAAAGCTGGATTCCCGATAATAGATTTTGGTGATGACGGCGTCGTTGAGCCTAATGATGGCAGCGTTTATGAACCTAGCAGTGACGCTGTTGATTAATTCAATAATAACTGCATCTCTCTATTTCGGGATGACGGCTATTTAGCTAAAAAGACACGCTACCACCCCTAGATTACTGTTTCCAGATTACTATGATGCGTTTCAAATTATCTGTTTCTTTGAGGTTTAACGCTTCAGAACGAAACAATAGAGGTCCCTTGGTAAATGCTTTTTGATCACTACTGAATCAGGCTATAGTTTCAAACCAGTTTGAGCATAATTGAAACATGATTTTACTGCTTGTTAGCAACATGCTTAACTAGCCAACAAACTTATGACGCACTACTTGACCACTTGTATGTTGAAGCTTTGGATGATTAGCTATCTCCAAGCTCTAAAATCAGTGAGGATGTTTGACCACGTAATATTTAATAAAAATTAAAAATCATCATTAATTGTATGTTTCTATATTGATATTCGTAGTGAATAGATTTTTTTCTACGCTTAATCTGACTGTTCAGGACAAAATTTGTGTTGAAATTACCTATTGACCCATTGGGTTAACCAAGTTGCATGCCAAAAAATTGACACAACCAAAACCATTCGTTTAATTACTTTTGGGTTAAAATGATACTAAATTCGTATGTTGCCGTTTTACTTTGTGGTGATACAGATATCCATTGATACAATTCGTCATTTTATTGTCGTTTTAAAGTTAACTAGATTATGATGTGAGTTATTATTACTACATTTATGTATATTTTTATACTGAGCTAAGTTTGCTGTGTTTGCCATGGATAAATTCACACGTGGTGGCACTAAAAACTGGACTGATTTAATAAATCGAATTGAAAATGGCGAATAATCGTTACAAATGCGCTGGAGCAAACCATGTTTTCTAAAGGAATGTCGTTACGATTTCAGTTGTATCTCCTAATAGGTTGTTTATCGATTTTTAGCTTTGGCGCTACGTTATACAATAATGTATCGAATATGCGTGGCTATTTAAATGAGCAGTTGGCATCTCATGCACAAGGTGCTGCACACAGTTTAGGATTATCGATATCACCTTTTATGGATGAAGAAGGCCTGGTAATTGCAGAAACAATGACCAATGCTATTTTCGATTCAGGCTATTATCAACACATCACATTTACCGATCTTGATGGCAAAGTATTATTTGAACGCACCAACCCTCAAGGTAACTTTGCTGTACCAGAATGGTTTATCAGTTGGTTTACGCTGCATCCTCCTGTAATGACCAGTGAAGTGAGTGACGGCTGGCGTATTGCCGGTAAACTGGAAGTGCAATCGCATGCAGGTACGTCATATAAAAGTTTATGGGATCATGCGGTTAGTAATTTAACTTCAACGTTATTTCAACTTGTTATAGCCCTATTGTGTGCTTACTTCATTTTAAAGTCGGTATTAACTCCTCTTAATAGTATTGAGAGACAAGCTGAGTCTGTGATTCAAAAACGCTTTGAGCTTAATCCTATTAAGCCCTTTACCACTGAATTACGTACTTTAGTTAATGCGATTAATCGTATGATTGAGAATATTCAGCGATCATTTAACGAACAAACTCAATTGGCAGAAACCTTGTCGCGTGAGGTTTACATTGACTCGCATACTGGGTTGCCAAATCGCCGAGCATTGTTAAAAAAGTTTGAGTCGATTCAAGCTGAATATGAACAACACGGAAACCGCTTTTATCTAGGCTTGTTGTCGATGACCTCTTTAAAGCAGGTGAATGACGATGAAGGTTATGGCAGTGGTGATGACTATATTTTATCTGGAGCACAGCTTTTTAGTAAGCAGATAAACAGTTTACAAGAGTCGACTTTATACCGTATTTCTGGGTCTGAATTTGCCTTTTTGAGTTCACTTACTGAAGATGAAGCCAAAGAAGTCGATGAGCACATTGCTGAGAGTATTTTGATTGAAAGTTCATCACGTTTTGATAATGGCTTTGCAAAACATAGCCTCACCCGCGTAAACCATCAAGAAGACTTTGCTGATGTCGTTATGCGTTTAGATAATCAGCTTGTTCATAATCAATATGCAGATAAGGCCAAGGGGCTCGTTTCTGCTCAGGGTATGCAAAAGAATCATTCACGTGAAGAATGGGTTGGAATTTTGACTCAGTTTACTGAGTATTTCAAAAACGAAATTAACCACTCTAGCAGCAAAGATTTTGCCATTAAGTGTATTCCGTTAGATAAATTATTCGATTTAATGCTCCAGCCTGTAGTAGATGATAATCAATCGATTTTATATGTTGAGTCGTTTGTTCGCTTTAAAATAGCGGGAGAAAATTTATCAACTTTAGACGTGTTTGCCATGGCTGAAAGATTGGGCTTGTTGCAAGATCTTGAACAAGCTGTTGTGTGTTTTATTTTTTATAAGCTGCAACACATTGAACACACGCGTGTGGCGATTAACATTAGTAACCGTGCGCTACATAACCCAGTGTTTACCGATTGGTTGTTTGATTTATACCAAAAATTGCATAGAACCCTTCCACCACTTTTGTATGAATTTAACGAGTCTGGTGCAATGCTTTCGCTTGAATCGACAGAGAAGTTTATTAGCCGAGCGAAACAATTAGATATTGATATTGCCATTGAACGTTTTGGCTCTAGCTTGAGTTCATTTTGCTACATCAGAAACTTAAACATTGATTACATTAAGATTGATCCTAGTTATGTGCGTGACATAGCTCAATCTGACACACGCTTTTTTGTTCAAACGGTGATTCAAATTTGTCATGGTATTGGCATTAAAATCATCGCACCACAGGTAGAATCAGTCGTTATAGGTGAACATTTTTCACTCATGAATATCGATGGTTTACAAGGTAATGGATTGTATGCTGTACGAAATTTCAGCACAATTATTCCCGTTAATGCTACAAGTACATGGATCAGCGCATTGCAACTGAATAACTTTAGTTATTCAACAAACATCAAGGCAGAATAAATAATGCGCAAAAATAAATTAACCCTGTTATTGGTTTCAGCATTATTGACTTCGGGCATGTCTGCCACCGTTATGGCTGAAAATACTTTAATCGCTAGTACTCAAAATACTCCAGTTTCAGAAGCTGCAACACAATTAGCTAATTATCTTGTTGCCGCTAATGGCGATGAAGCATTGATAATCGAAGCATTAAAAGCTGCTGTTGCTGCAGGTTTGAGCTCTGATGACATCTTAGCTATTGCGATTGCTAACGGGATTGACCCTGCTATTGTTGCAGCCAATCTTGAAGATGCACAAACTGCTGGCGGCGGTGCATTTGGTGCAGCTCCAGCTCCAGGTGGCCCAGGCTTCGGCGGCGGCTCAGGCGGCGGCGCTGGAACAATATCTAGCAACTAATTTTTTAACGCGATTTCGTTTTAATACAGTTTACATAACTACAAAACGAATTTGCTTTAAACAAAAAAACAGCGCAATTTGTGCTGTTTTTTTATGGCTAAAATTCAATATATTCTTTAGCCGCCACACAGAATCATTATCCAATCGTTATTCCCGAGATCTGTTGTATGGTTCTAGCTGTTGATTAGATTTGGGTTCCTAAGTTCTAGGTTTCGCCCTACCCGCACGTCATCCCTGAGTGCTTGTATCAGGGATCCAGGTGTTTCTTTTGACGTTGCTTAAAAGCGTAAAGCTAACACCTGGATTCCGACTAAAAAGCATTGCCGGTACGACGAGGTAGTGGGCGTTATTTATATGAAATAGTGGTAAGCATCACCTACTAGCTTTGTATTGGCATGTAACTGTAAGCCACCCCCTCACGTCATCCCTGAATGCTTGTATCAGGGATCCAGGTGTTGCTGTTGACGTTGCTTAAAAGCGTAAAGCTAACACCTGGATTCCGGCTCAAAAGCATTGCCGGAACGACGGAATAGAGGGAATTTAGCCTCGCCGTCGTCATCCCCGAGATCTGTTATCAGGGATCCAGCTGTTGTCTTGGCTTTACTTCAGCTCAGTCATCCTCAAATGCCAAGATTCCGGCTCAAAAGCATTGCCGGAATGACGGAGTAGTGGGCGTTATTTGTATGAAGTAGTGGTAAGCATTACCGACTAGCGTTGTATTGGGCATGTAACTGTAAGCACCACCCGCTCGTCATCCCTGAGTGCTTGTATCAGGGATCCAGGTGTTTCATTTGACTTACCGCTTGTATAATTTTATTACAGCAGTGCTTGTTCTATGTCTGCTATCAGGTCTTCTACATTCTCTAAGCCAACCGAGATACGCAGTAAATTATCGGTGATACCTGCGGCTAATCGTGCCTCTGGAGTGTATGGTGAGTGGGTCATAGATGCTGGGTGTTGAATTAGGGATTCTGCATCACCTAAACTGACTGCTATGGTAAAGAGCTCGAGACGATTAACAAAGTTGATCGCGTCTTGCTTATTGCCTTTGAGTTCGAATGCAATCACCCCTCCGGCGCGTTTCATTTGCTTACCGATAAAACCATGACCTTGATGATGACTTAGCCCTGGATAAAAAACTTGGCTAAATTTAGGATGTTTATCTAAATATTCAGCTAGCACTTCAGCATTGTCACAGTGGCGAGTTAATCGTACATCTAAGGTTTTTAAGCCGCGTAAAATAAGCCAAGCATCGTGTGGGGATATCACGCCACCAAAGTCTTTGAGTATTTCATATTTGAGTCGGTGCATGTGCTCGGCGTTACCACACACAATACCGGCAATAACATCACCATGGCCATTTAAGTACTTGGTAGCACTGTGGATCACCATGTCGATCCCCATGGCTAAAGGTTGTTGCAATAAGGGCGTCATAAAGGTGTTATCGACTATTGATATCAATTTATGGGCTTTAGCAACCTTGGCGATTGCAGCAAGATCAAATACTTGTAAATGTGGGTTCACTGGGGTTTCACAAAATATCACTTTGGTATTGGGCATAATAGCCGCTTCAATTGCTGCAATATCAGTAAAATCGACTAAGGTGCTGGTAATGCCTAAACGGGTTAGCTGAGTGGTCATTAACGCAAAGGTACAACCATAAACGGCTTTGGAGGCAATCAAGTGATCGCCTGCATGTAAATGGGTTAGTAGTGCACTTGATACAGCAGCCATACCAGATGCGGTTGCGGCCGCATCTTCTGCGCCTTCAAGCAACGCCATTTTGCGCTCGAGTTCTGCAGTGGTTGGATTACCTAAACGTGTATAAATATAGCCTGGTTCTTCGCCTGCAAAGCGAGCGCCGCCCTGCTCTACGTTATCAAATACAAATGTGGCTGTTTGGTATAGCGGTGTAGTAAGTGAGCCAAAAGCTTCTCGTTGATGGCCGCCATGAATAGCTAAAGTTGCTAAATTCCATGTGTTGTTCTTGTTGTCTTGCATTGCTTCTCCCTGCGCCACCTAGTTATGAGTTGTTACCCTCTTTAGGATAACTTTTTTATGGTGGTCGGGATTCAAGATACAGTGGAATAAAATATAACCAAGAGATTGCTAAAAAATAACCAAAACCAATAATGTAAAAACAATTTTACAAACCATTTGGTGTGGTGTTTTTAGTAAGGGGATTTTCTATAGTGCTGATTACCATGGGCAATTAATCAAAGGTATTTTGCGCAAACAGCTTAAACCGCCAACGCAGATGATTAACAGGCAATTAGTGCGACAGTGATAACTTAAGCTTTTGCATGCCCTGCTCAATACTCACCAGCGGCTGATAGCCTAAATCTTGTTTTGCCGCGCTGATATCAAAGTAATGACTGGTTGATAATTGTCTTGCGACAAAGCGAGTCATGATGGGCTCTTGCTGTTTGTTAAGTAAGCCGTAGACAGTTTCAAGCAGCACACCAGCAGCATAAGCAACAGATGCAGGGACTCGCTTGGTCACTGGCGGTAAATCAACGCAAGCTAGGATCTGGTTAAGCATTGCAGCCATTGTAATCGGTTGGTCGTTACTTAAAAAATAGGCTTTACCGGCACTGTTGGCGGCGCCAACAAGGTCAACTGCCGCCAGAATATGTGCATAAGCGGCATTGTCGACATAAATCGTATCGACCAGTTTATCTTGCTGTCCTACCAGTTTTAAGCGCCCTGCTTTAGCCCGTTCGATCACTCGCGGAACCAGATGAGGATCATTTGGCCCCCAAATTAAATGCGGCCTTAAGGCGGTCGTTTTTAACATGGAATGATTGGCTTTTAATACCATGGCCTCAGCGATGGCCTTCGATTCACCATAGTAATTAAGGTATTCACTGGCATAAGGTGCAGATTCATTAATGCCATTTTCATCCACACCAGCAAACGTTACACTCGGGGTGCTGGTATAAATTAACCTGTGAATATTAACCGCTTTGCATGCGTTGATGATATTGGCTGCACCATCGACATTGGGCGAGAAATAACTTTGTTTACTGCCCCACACGCCAGCTTTTGATGCCACATGAAAAACTAAATCGCAACCTTGCATTGCCTGTTTTACACTAGCAAAGTCGCTAATATCACCTTGACGCATATCAACCCCAAGTTTTATAAGCTTAGGATAATGACCTCTGGCAAAACCGACAACCTCAATTCCAGCGGCTAATAAACGCTGACAAATGGCGAACCCAAGAAAGCCACCCGCACCGGTCACAAAAACTTTGCTGACCGATTGCGCTAACTGCTTCAATGCAACTTGCTCCAGAGGATGTAAGTCTGCCAAATCCATCGTTATTCTTTCCATTGCTTTTGGGCCCATATGGCGAGTTTTTCTCTGAATATTTTCGCATTATGACGTACGTCGACAGGGAAATCTGGATGAATTAAAAAGCGCCCAATGCCTTCAGTATGTGGATACTGCTGAGCCAATGCCATTAGCTCCTGATAAAGGATCTTAGAGGTTGAGCAAACAATGCCTTTGCGTAATTCGACGCACAAAACCGGAACCATATCACCATTAACATCAACGCCAACAATGGCGGAACGTTTAACTTGAGGATGAGTATTAAACACTCGCTCACAGGGCAGTGTATAAAAGCGTTTAAGTCGCTGCTTACCTCGCGTAGCATCAACTATGTGACCTTTACGTCCACACATCCACAATAAGCCATGATCGTCGATATACCCTACGTCACCCATACGATGAATGACGCGATCGCCATCGTTAATTTTAGCTAAGTCTGTCGCATGTTGACGTTGATAATAGGCTTGACTGACCATGGGACCACTCACCACGATTTCGCCTATTTGATTGGCGCTAAGCTTATTAACCTTTGCCCATTCAGGCTGCACTGCATCAGTAACCGCAATAATATCCACACTGACAGACTGTATTGGCTTACCGACACAAATGCCTTTACCTTGATCGGTTAATTCGCTAGTAGCAAACAATGCATGACTGCCAATCATGCTGATAGGCAAAGATTCTGTCGCGCCGTAAGAATTCAGCACTTCAACCTGTGGGTTGAGCATCTGGCTAAAACGTTTAATCGAGCTAATTGTAGCTGGCGCACCAGCTGAAATAACCCGTTTAACACTGGTTAACTTATGCTGAGTTTGCTCGCCCGCTTGACCTAAGCGTTCTAATAAAGCGGGATTAACGAACATGTTGCTGCATTGATATTGATCGATTGCAGCAAACAAATTGGCAGGATTGGCGCTAATGGGTTTACTGGCATCCATGTCGGGCACAATAGACGCCATGCCCAGTGCTGGGCCAAATAATGAAAATAGCGGGAATGTGGCTAAGTCTCGCTCGCCAGGAGTAATACCGTAATCGTGTTTTAGAGCGCTAATTTGTGCTTCAAACATCCCATGACTATAAACCACGCCTTTGGGGGTTCCTGTGCTACCACTGGTAAATAAAATCGCCGCCATTTCATCGCGTTCAAGCAATGCTATCTTAAGTGGTTGCGCTTGATTACGGCCAATTTCAATTATGGTTTCTAGGCTAATCGCATTGGCTAACCAACGCTGTAAACCCGAGCCTCCGACATTAATAAGGTGTTTAACACTGCCCTTACCCCAACCGAGGATACGTCTTGCAATATGGGCTTTAGGTATGCCAATAAACACATCCGGGCGTGACTCTTCAAAACACTGTTTAAGGTTGTTAATGCCCATGCCAGGATCGACCAGAATAGGAATAATCCCCGCCTTGAATAAGGCGAAGGTAAGCGAAAAAAACTCAAGGCTGGGTGTCACCATTAACACGGCTTTCATGCCGCGCGTAATACCAAATTGCAATAAGCCTTTGGCAATCATATCTGATTGCTGATGCAGACCGATAAAATCAATTTCTTGATAATCAAATCGCCCTTGCTTGGCATGTTGCACAGCAACGGCAAGCTCTGTTGGCATGGTTTGCGCAGCGGTGTTAAGATGCTGGCAGATATTAGCATTAGCGACAACGGTGGTTTGAGTCATGTTTATTCATTCTGACTAATGTGGATGATTCATCTGAGCAGGCTTGCTGTGATAACACAGATAACCAAGCCAAACTTTTTAGACGCTTAAAATCACTAAAAGGCTCAAATGAGCCTTTTAGTCGGATTAGTTTTTTGCGATAAAATCTTTGATTAAGCCAATGACTTCGTCGCTGGCATCTTCAAGAATGTAATGACCGCAGTCAGCAAACTCGTGCACAGTGGCATGAGGCATTCGCTGTCGCCATTCTTGTAAAAAATGCTTATCAAATACAAAATCTTGTAAACCAAAGCAAATCAGTGTCGGGACATCAGCAAACTGACTTAAGCTGTCGCCAATACTGGTGACTAAATCATAATTACGATCGCCTGGCTTTAGGGGAATGTCTTGCACAAAGCGTAAGGTCGAAATACGATTTTTCCACGAATTAAAAGGCGCAACGTAGGCTTCTCGAACCTCTTTTGCCATTGGCTTTCGCTTAACGCCGACATAAGAAGCCGCTGACGAAAACGCATTCAAGCCACGAACCAGCAAGGTGCCTAGCAAAGTTTCTCTACAAATCCATAGCGCCCATGGAAACGGTTTGGTTTTAGGCAAATGAAAGGCTGCAGTGTTTAAACACACGATACGCTTAATGCGATCGGGATGACGCGCAGCAAAGCCCATACCAATCATACCGCCCCAGTCGTGCACAACTAAGGTAATGTTTTGTGTAACATCAAGACTGTCCAGCAAAGCTTCTAAATCGTCAATGCGGCTTTTTAAAGTGTAATCATATTGAGGATCATCAGGCTTGTCTGATAAACCACAGCCAATATGATCTGGCACAATACATTGATGGGAATCACTCAAGGCACTGACTAAATTTCTGTAGTAGTAACTCCAACTAGGATTACCGTGCACCATCACAACAGGCTCGCCTTGGCCTTCGTTGATATAGTGCAGTTTATTGCCATTACGATCTAAAAAATGACGTTTAAATGGCAGCAAGTTGTCTAGCATGATGCATCCTGTTAACTATTTTTATAATGAAATGCAAAAACGTCAGTGCAGCCATAGGCTTACCACTTAATTCCTAACATCATGCAGTTTAAGCCACTGCCTATTCCTAAAAAGCTGACTTGATCGCCAACACGTAAAAAACCTTCATCATGAGCAATTGCCGCCGTCACTGGGAGTGAGACCGTGCCCATATTGCCTAATGTTTGATAGGTGGGATATTCTTTTTCGTGGGGTATATTTAATGCATTGAGCACTTGTCGACGGTTGGAAGCCCCCACTTGATGACAAATCACTTTATCAACTTGTTCGACAACCCAATCACGCTGCTCTAAAAAATGCTCCCAAGTGTGCTTGGCAAGCTCGACACCTTCCTTCAATAAGGTGACAGCATCTGTACGCATAAACTCACGGTACAACAAGTGCCCAGCTTCTTGCAGGCCCCATTGACACAATTGGTGATGTTCTGGTGCAGACAAATGACTCGCGCCTAACAACTGGTGTTGGC
This sequence comes from Shewanella sp. SR43-8, assembly GCF_014163775.1. Taxonomy (NCBI): domain Bacteria; kingdom Pseudomonadati; phylum Pseudomonadota; class Gammaproteobacteria; order Alteromonadales; family Shewanellaceae; genus Shewanella; species Shewanella sp. SR43-8. The sequence continues at coordinate 169,240 of NZ_JACJDX010000012.1, forward strand.
GAGTGGTTTTAAGGTCCAAAGTACCGTCGGTTAAAATTACCGCAACAGCGCCTGAGCCACCGGTTAATGTCGCCAGTGATTGAGCAAAATTTTGCATGGTCGGTTCAGCTAACATGTGGTCAATGGTCGCATCAACTATGTCTCGTGCAGATTCACACGACACCACCATACCGGCTTTGATTTGCCCTAACTCTATGCGATTAGCAATATCTAAAATGCCCGACAACACACCTAAACACGCATTACTGATATCGTAGATTGCAGTGTCTTTAGACACCCCGAGTTCAGCAGCAATACGACAAGCGGTAGCGGGTTCATGTTGGTCACGACAGACACCGGTGTAAACCACCGCGCCTAAATCACTGACATTGATTCCGGTTTCATTCAAGGCCTTTCGTGCTGCAGCAATGGCACCATCTGATAAACGATGACCTTTAGGCCACCAGCGACGCTCGGTAATTCCGGTTAACGCGGCAAGTTGCCCCATTGGAATACGAAACTTTTGATACAGTGGCGCCAAGCGAGATTCTAAATCGCTACTCGACACTACTTGTGGTGCTAGCTCATAGGCCAGACTATTGATAAAGACGCGTGAATATTTCATTAAACCGTATAATTCGCTTCGCTCTAGCAAGCCCAAAAGCCACTAGAATAGTTGTTATTCGTTATTAACCCGCCATTTGAACAAGAATGGCCTAATTATTCAATCAAAAACAGTAAGCCAATACCGTCATTTGGATAATTATTTATGGTTAGATTTCATTGCTTGATTAACTAGTATGTTGATTTTCACAGTTTTAAGGTAAATAGACTAGTATAAACAATGGTTTAATTTACCGATTTGTGACAAATGCTGTTATTCGTCTGTTTTAATTGCTTGGATCAAGGCATTTCGTGGTGTCACACTGTTTGCACAAAATTCAGCCAAGGTAACTTGGTATCCCTGCTCCTGTAAAAAACAGACTCGGTCGAGCAACAGCCAGCGCTCCAATGCACGACGAAATAAATGAGCCACTAAATCGATTCGCTTTGTCAGGCGTTGACGCGCAATACCGCGGTGCAAATAATGGCTTAAATTAATCTCACTGGATAGTGATAAATGCTTTTGATTTGCTGCCCATTGGCAAAAATCGCTAAAACTACCGCTAAGCTGGCTTTTTTTAATCGTCGGCACCGGCAAATAAGCCTCTACACATCGAATATCTCGCTGCAAGCTATCAAACCCTAAGCGCCATGATACCTCTTGATTGCGTAATTGTTGTTTTTTACTGTTGGCAATAACGCTTTGTTGCAATGGTAGTTGTAAATCATGCTTTGACAGCTTCAGAGCGCTGCCTTTGGCTAAAGCCGATAACGGCTGATAATCTTCATGCTCAATCAAATGATAACAACAAGGTGAAATAGAAATCGCCCGAGTACCTGCTAAGGTTGCTAACTTGAGTAAACGCATGTGTAAGTCACCGCAGGCGTGCAATGCGATGGCATGTTGATCGATTAACAATAGCGGTTTACTTGAGTCTATTGGCGCAAACGCATCGGCACAAATAAAACGCTGCGGTATCTGCCATTGTTTGGCAAACATTTGCCCTTGGGCGCATAAACTCGCTTGCCACTCAAGACTGGTCACCTCAACCTGTTGCTGCTTGGCGACTAAACGGCCTAAATGGCCTTTACCAGCACACCATTCTAAAATGGGTAATCGAGGTAACAATGGTTGATACTTTGGATCAACTTGATGTGAAAACGCCGTAATTTGCTGCCATTTCCGCCCTTTAATATGAGCGCTAAAATGCACTAAATCGTCATTTTCAGGCTGATTATTTTGTTGCTCTTGACTGTGAAAATCGACCGTATTCTCTGAGTGAACAGATTGTGCAGCCGAAGTGATGACTAACCAGCTTAGTTGACTAATGAGTTCGTCAGCCTGTGGTAATAGACTTTGTTTAATATCGCTCATCAAACTGGGCAATAACGTCTCAACCAGCAACTGCTGATCCATATCGAGGCTATCTATTTCACCATCGTCAAGCTGCCACACTTTTTGAGCTAACTGCGGAAAGGTCTGTTGCCAAGGTAAGTGGTCACACTCAAAAGCAACCAGCTGCCATAAGGGTTTTAAAGCATCAAGAAGTGTATCGACCGCGTTAAAGGTAGAATGATAATCGATTACTGACATATGGCTGCTTATAGTTAACCTTAGCTGATTGAAATGATAGGATGCAGTCCATTGAATACCTAAACCGGAATTGTAAACTATGCACTCACCTTGTGTCGCCCGTTGTGGCTTAAATGCTGATGATTATTGTATGGGTTGTTTTCGTCACATCGATGAGATTGTCACTTGGTCACAAATGAATGATGAGCAACAACAGCTCATTTGGGACAGTTTAACGGCCAGAAAACAACAGTTTTTAGGTGAGAGTAATAATCAGACCTTGTCACGAGCCAAATGGTTAGAAGCTGAAAAACGGATTAAACGCTGATAGGTTATAACGAGTGGTTACGAGCCTAGATACTAGGGCGGACTGCGTCTGCTAGTGCGCTTCGCCTTCTATAACAAGGGTAAAGCATCAGGCATAGCTCAGAAGTATTGCCATGATGGAATCTAGCCCCCCCTAAGCTTCACCCTTTTGAATTTGATGTTATAGCATCTCGCCACGAAACGTCATAGATCCTAGGCGGTTTCGCGCTTGTCATCGCCGGTTATCAATTTGTCATCGCTCTTGGCACTTTAACCATCGATAAACTACTTCTTCATCATGGCTTTTAAGTCAGCAAATGGGTTGAAGGTGGCAGCTTGTTGTTTGGCTTCTTTGGTACTGCCATAACGAATTAATTCTTCAAAACGTGAGTGTTCGTTGTCGTGGCAGTACAAGCACAATAATTCCCAATTGGTGCCATCTGATGGGTTGTTATCGTGGTTATGATCGCGATGATGTACCGTGAGTTCAGATAAGTTTTTATGGGTGAATTCGCGAGTACAGCGACCACATACCCAAGGGTAGAGCTTAAGCGCTTGCTCACGATAGCCTTTCTCACGAGAGGCTTTATAGTCTCTGGCTTCAGCTAATACTTTATCTAATTTACTTTCGTTGGCTGACATTAATTTATCACTCATAAATAAAATGGCCTCAAGGATAATCACAGTTATCACTTGGGGTAATTGTTTATAGCATCTTGTAGACCATTACGCTGCAATGGTCATATATGCAAAGTCAAAGCGATAACTAGAGATGACGAATGAGCAGAACGGCAAACCCGCCCTAGCCTTTAGCCCTAAAACGCTTTATTTTTAGTACAGCGTTGGCAGCTATCGCTTTTATCAACAGTTATCACTCAAAACAGATTTTAGCGGCTATGAAGCGTCTTTGCTATTCGATATTCCAGCGGTTAAATTAAAGCGCATTGCATCTTCAAAAGACCAATCAACACTGATTAAGTCTTCACGCTTTACTAAGCTTGTTACCCCAGCAATTTGATAACTCAATTGAAATAATACTGGCACCCAATCGCCTTCAGGCAAAGCATCAACTAAGGGCTGTGGCGCAAACTCACTCATGATAAAACCGACTACAAAGCTACCATTGGCTTGCTTTACTAACACGGTTTTTTGGGTTTTAGGTTGGCCGTCACGGTTCATTAAACTGGCAATATCCCGAATGCTGCCATAAACCGATTTAAACAATGGAAACTTCATCAGTTGATTTTCAATCCAGCCATAGACCCATACAATTGGGCTAACTGAAAATAATAATCCCGCAATAAAGACTAAGGCTGCGACCAAACAAAAACCTGCGCCGACAAAAACAGGTTCTATTCCAACAATATCAAGTAATAGCTTACCTAAACCATCAAGGGAGATGAACAATGACCAGAAAAGCCAGATCGATAGCACCATAGGTAATAAATTCGTTAAACCACGAGTAAGGGTATTTTTCATTGATCACACAAAAGAAGATAGAACAGGACAAAAATGTTACCACAGTTTGTTGATTAGTCACTTCAAAAATAGCAACTGGCTCATTGGACTATTGCTGCGCTGTCAGTCTGCCCAGATAAAAAAAGATACCATAAGCTCACAAATATTACCCTACAAGGGCACGATTACTGTTTCGAGTTAACAAGATGCAACCATTGGTGACGACCTAACTCTAGTACGACACCAACAGCCAAACCGGCTGCGGTGTTAATCAATAAACACGTCACCGCGGTTGATAAAATAACCAACATACAAAACGGCTTGCCATCAAATAAACGTTTAGACCATGCTAATTGTGTCCCTGCTATGGCAAGTAAACTGCCTAAAACGGCTAAAGGGATCAATGACAATGCACTGGCAATACCTTTACCCCAAAAGATGGCAATAACAATGCACGCACTACCAAAAATAGTCGGTGCTAGCCAGGTTCGTGCGCCAAAGTGATATTGCACCGCCAACCCACCAGCGCCGTGACACATTGCCGTTGCACCAAAAGGCGATAACAGCAAGTTAGCCCAACCAGAGCTTTTAGCAAATTGTTGTGGTTCAAATCTTTCACTCTCTTGAGGAAATTTATCTTTTGCCATCGCAGAAATCGCAATCACTGCATTGGTCAATGTGAGCGCTAACTGAGGTAGCACCAATAAAACGGCAGCAGAGCCCCATTCATCGATACTCGGCCAACTCAACGGCCAAACACTGGTATGGGTCAAGTTAACACTGGGAAGAGTCCCACTGGTTAACTGCCAAACAATACCAAGAATAATCACTACCGGCATCACCAAATATTGCATTGGCATAAAACGACTGACAAACAAAAAACTAAAAGCAAGTATGCCGACCCACCATGTTTCGCTCATCATGACGCCACCTAACCATATCAATTGGAGTCCTATTGCTAACTGGATCCCAATACTAATCGCCGGCGATAACAACTTAGCCATCCATTGAATAATGCCGCTATAGGCTAAAACAAGTAGAATAAGGCCCATTAACATGGCAGATGCTTGTAACATTCCAGGAGACATTCCTTCTGCAATGACTAACGCACTGATCACCTTCATAGGTTGTATCGGAATGGGGCGTCGATAATAAAATGCCGTAAATAAGGCAAAAAAACCAAATCCTAAAAATATCCCTTGGGGGGAGAATTGATTAAGGGCAATTAAGCCTAAAACGAGAGGAAGAAAGGTACCTAAATCAGCAAATGCGCCACTGAACTCACCTGAAATCTTATTTACGTTATCGAAACGATTGATCTCACATCTCATATATCTTGCCGTAAGGAATGGATACTGAAATAAAGCAATTACAGTGCCATATTAAAAATGCGACACACCTCTAAATTAATATGCCTAAATATAAATTTAACAAATTCATTGCGACAATATGAACCATAGCATGTCGCCAACAATGGTCATTATGTCCACATAATCGTTTGTTAAATCATTAGTATTTAGAAAAGATTACCTAAAAAAAGATCAGCCGAATCAATAAAAAAGTAGATTTGGTCATCCATATATTGATGATATTGATAATACATTTCTCTCAATTGCATAAAAAAAGCCCCTATCGATGGGGGCTTTATTACAAGGTCGAAAAATGGCTTACTTAGGCACTCTAGATTTGAATATTACAATTTAGAGACTTAAAGCTCTTTTTCCATTTCTTCGTAAGAAATATGACGAACGTCTTTACCTTTTACATAATAGATCACGTATTCACAGATATTTTTACAACGATCGCCAACACGCTCAACAGCACGCGCAGCCCATAATACGTCTAATACACCAGGAATTGAGCGCGGATCTTCCATCATATGAGTCATTAACTGACGGATGATACCTTCATACTCTTTGTCTATTTTGGCATCTTCTTTATGTAATTCAAATGCTTGGTCAGCATCCATACGAGCTAATGCATCTAAAGTTGAGTGCAGCATACGTGTGGCATGACGCCCCATGTTTTCAATACTCACCAATAAAGGTTGTTGGCTGTTAGCACGTTTTTCAACCGCGGCTTTAGCAATACGAACACACGCATCACCAATACGCTCAAGATCGGTAATTGTTTTAGAAATAGCCAAAATTAAGCGCAAGTCACTTGCTGCAGGCTGACGCTTGGCAATAATACGAGTGCATTCTTCGTCAATAGCCACTTCCATGCCATTCACTTTATGATCGCCTTCAATCACTTGTTGAGCCAGCTCTGAGTCAAGGCTTGCAAGAGCATCTAATGCTTGCTCAAGCTGACGTTCAACTAAACCGCCCATCGCCAATACGCGATTGCGAATATCATCAAGCTCAGCATTAAACTGGCCTGATATATGTTTACTTAAATTCATTTTATCCATGATACCCACCTAAATTCTGTATATTAATTAAAAGCGTTTTAGCCAGATTAACCGTAGCGACCGGTAATATAATCTTCTGTTTTACGCTTTTTAGGGGTCGTGAAAAGGGTGTTGGTATTAGCGTATTCAACCAGTTCACCCATGTACATAAATGCCGTTTGATCTGACACTCGCGCCGCTTGTTGCATATTATGCGTCACAATCACCACGGTATATTTTTGCTTTAATTCAGTGATCAATTCTTCAATGGTTAAGGTTGATATTGGATCCAGTGCCGACGTTGGCTCATCGAGTAATAATACTTCTGGCTCAATGGCAATGGCACGAGCAATCACCAAACGTTGTTGCTGACCACCTGATAATCCAAATGCATTGTCGTGTAGGCGGTCTTTCACTTCATCCCAAATGGCTGCGCCACGCAGTGAACGTTCAGCCGCTTCATCTAAATCACGACGGTTGCTTAGCCCTTGCAAACGTAAACCATAAACCACGTTTTCATAAATTGACTTAGGAAACGGGTTAGGACGCTGAAACACCATACCTACGTTACGACGTAATGCTGCTACATCAACTTTCTTGTCATAAATATTTTGTCCATGAAGCAAGATTTCACCGTCAATTTTACAAATATCAACTAGGTCATTCATGCGATTAATACAACGTAACAGCGTTGATTTACCGCAACCACTTGGGCCGATAAAAGCAGTAACTTGTTTTTTAGGGATCTTCATCGACACATCAAATAACGCTTGTTTATTCCCGTAACGTAAATCTAAGTTACGTATCTCAAGCGCGGTATCCTGTGCCGGTAAGTTAACTAAATCAACGGCTTCTTTTTTCATTGTTGAACTATCAATAGAAATCATTTTATCTTTCCTTCAGGATATCGCTAATTAGTGTTCTAGCGAACGGAATTTTTCACGTAAATGGTTGCGCACGCTGATAGCGGTTAAATTAAGGGCAACAATTACAGATACTAATAAGAACGAAGTTGCATACACCAATGGACGAGCAGCTTCTACGTTAGGGCTTTGGAAGCCGACATCGTAAATATGGAAACCTAAGTGCATAAACTTACGTTCTAAATGCACAAACGGGAAATTCATATCAATCGGTAATGTTGGCGCTAGCTTAACCACACCAACCAACATTAACGGTGCCACTTCACCTGCTGCACGGGCTACTGCCAAAATCAAACCGGTCATAATTGCCGGGCTTGCCATTGGTATTACAATGCGCCATAAAGTCTCGGCTTTGGTTGCACCTAAGGCCAAACTACCTTGACGTACTGCGCTCGGAATACGGCTTAAACCTTCTTCCGTCGATACAATCACCACTGGTAACGTTAAGATAGCTAAGGTTAGTGCAGACCACAGCACCCCAGGTGAGCCAAATGTAGGAGATGGCAAGGCTTCGGGGAAGAACAATTGGTCAATTGAGCCGCCCATCATGTAAACGAAGAAGCCTAAACCAAACACACCATACACAATTGAAGGCACACCGGCTAAGTTAATCACCGCAATACGGATCAGCTTAGTAATCGGACCTTTCTTAGCGTATTCATGTAAGTAAATGGCTGCAATAACACCAAATGGGGTCACAATCACCGCCATCAACATCACCATAAATACCGTACCGAATATTGCTGGGAACACCCCGCCTTCAGTATTTGCTTCACGTGGGTCATCACTGACAAAGCGACCTATGCCAACAAACCAGTGAGTTATCTTTTGTAGCAAACTCATATGATTGACATAGCTTACGTCTAAAATAGAGTCTAGAGGCAAGGTAACCTCAACGCCGCGCATGTCTTTAATAATTACAGAGTCACGGGCAGCTTTGTCACGCAGAGCAAATAAGTCTTTTTCAAGCACTAAGTAGTCTTGCTGCAGTTGATCAAGTTGCGCCTTAATATCAGCCTTACGTGCCTCAGTTAATTCACCATCCAGCTCATATCCACGTTCTTTTAAACGTAAACGCTCCATTTGGTAATTAATCGAACCAATATCGCTTTTTTGCAACTCCAAGGCTTGATCAGAAATCGCTACAGCGCGATCTATGTGGTCAAACAAAGAAGCTTCTATATCTGATTCACTGTTTAACGCTAAGCGTTTACCGTCTTCGATAACCGCAACAGGATAACCGTAAAAGTTACCATTTTGCGTACGCTCAAGCTTAGCGACATCAGCGGGAATTGAACGGCTGACGATATCTGTTGCAAGGATCCAACGAAAATCTAAGCCAACAAACTCACGGTTACCGGTTTTAACCAGATAACGCATCACAAACTCACCAGGATGCTTAGTAAACTTATGCCCTGCTGAAATTAAGCGCTCTGTTGGCACTTCTTCACGGTCATAAATTTCACCAATAAGGGTACTTTTAACCCCATTATTGTCTTCAAGCTGCCATTGATAAACATCAGCGGGCCAAAAGTAACTTAGACCACGCCAAGCGATTAACAGTAATAAGCCTAATACGGCAATCAAACTGATACTAACGGCACCACCGGTCATCCAAATCCACGGTGAACCTGATTTAAACCACTTACCCATTGCACAAACCTCTCAAGGCGATTGGCGAAATAATCATTAATTGAGTCATCATCTTTCCTTACAGTGAGCTATAACGTTCGCGTAAACGTTGGCGAACCACTTCAGCAATAGTGTTAAAGAAGAAGGTGAACACAAACAATACAAAGGCGGCTAAGAACAACACACGATAATGCGAGCTACCAATGGCCGATTCTGGCATTTCCACCGCAATGTTTGCCGCTAAGGTACGCATACCTTCGAAAACGCTCCACTCCATGATGGCAGTGTTACCGGTTGCCATTAATACAATCATAGTCTCCCCTACCGCGCGGCCTAAGCCCATCATGATGGCCGAGAAAATCCCCGGACTTGCTGTGAGTAACACCACTCGAGTTAAGGTTTGCCAGTTTGTCGCACCTAATGCCAAGCTGCCGTTTGATAGATGACGTGGCACAGAGAAAATCGCATCTTCAGCAATTGAGAATATGGTTGGAATAACCGCAAATCCCATGGCGATACCCACAACCAGCGCATTTCGTTGGTCAAAGGTGATGCCTAAATCGTTGGTAATAAACTGACGCGTGTTGCCGTCGAAAAATGCCACTTCAATTATTGGGCTTATCTCAAATGCAAACCAACCAACAAATATAATCACTGGTAATAGCATCAGTTCTTGATAGGTTTCAGGTAAACGTTGCTTCCATTTTTCTGGTAATTTACTCCACGCAAATGCGGTAGTAAGAATGGATGTGGGTAATAATATTAACAACACCACAATACCGGGCAAGTGTTCCTCAATCAGTGGCGCTAGCCACAGACCGGCTAAGAACCCCAAAATAACCGTCGGTAATGCTTCCATAATTTCAATCGTTGGCTTAACCACGTTGCGCACTTTAGGCGTCATAAAGTAAGCGGTATAAATTGCCCCAGCAATCGCCAGTGGCGATGCAAATAACATGGCGTAAAATGCCGCTTTCATGGTGCCAAATGCCAAGGGCATTAAACTCAATTTAGCTTCAAAGTCGTCAGTACCAGACGTTGATTGCCATACGTATTTAGGCTCTGGGTAGCCTTCGTACCATACTTTATCCCACAACGCGCTCCAGGATATTTCTGGATGGCTATTCTCTACAGAGAAAAGGTTAAGTTTGTTATCAGCTTCAATCACTAATCCATTTGAACGCGGACTAAATGCCATTTGGCCTGGGTTGGTTAGCTGAAATTTCTCATCAAATAGTTCACGTTGACTCGTGGTATAAAGCAGAGTTAATTCACCTTCTTTACTCAATACAGCAAAGCTTTTACGGTAAAACTCAGTCGCCATAACACTCACAGGTGCTATATCGTCAAACTCACGAATTTGCTGGTATAAACGACCTTTATCACTGTTTACTTGGAAATACTGACTGACAATACCACTGTCATAACTGACCAGAATCGAGCTAGCACCGGCAAGCAAATTGACTTGTCTCACTTGAGCTCCGACTTTTTGAACATCGATAACTTGAAGTAATTCAATCGAGTCTGCGTCACGAGTGTTGTAGACAAACAGTTTATTGGTCGCGCCCAAAATAAGCTGACGATGATCGGGTGTCATTATTGCCGAAATAACATGATTAGGTGCATCTTCAATAAACACTTCAACAGATGACCATTCAACTTCTTCAGTCATCATGTTTTCTTCGCCTTCCTGGCGATTTAACTTCCAAGCACCATTGGCATCTTGGTAAGCAAAACTCATGCGGCTGTCGCTGAAATCAAACACCAGATTATAAACAGCGCCCTCATTATTAATCGTTAATGGCTCTTCACCAATCGGATAACGTAATGATGGCGTAATAACGCGTTTGTTGTCAGGGTAGGTTAAGCCAAACTCGATCCCGATAACGATCACTTGGCCGTTACTCAAACCTAACGCGAAACGTTGCTCGCTTGGGCTCGATTTAGCACTGCTAGTGACCGTGGTACCTTCAGGGATTTTAGCCTTGAAAGACGAGATTAATTCACCGCTAATGGCTGAATAAAAATCGACATTACCCATTTCGGTTACCCGATAAAGGACTTCGTTTTGTTCATCGCTACCAACCATTAAGGTTTTAGCGTCAGTATTTTGGTAACTCACACTCGTAACAGGTTCTATATGTGCCCCATCAAAAATGGGCTTGATGACATACAGCAAATAGAAAAATATTAATAACAGGGTGACAAATACCAACGTGCCACCAACGGTTACCCCAATCTCTGCTGCCTTATCCTTAAATGCTCTGCGGGTTGCATGTCTATCAACAAGTAGACTTTTTTCAGCAGAACCAGGTTTATTGACCTGACTTTCCATTAAGAACCTCTAATAATTAATCGATGCCATAATTAGCGCTTTGAATGTGTAGTTTACTATGCTAACAATAAATATTTATGACCAAATACATTAACTTTCGCCACTTATTTAAGTCTCTAAATCACTTACCTTAGTCTCTACATAACTCATATTAGTTTCTAATTAAGTGTTAGTAAGACAATAGTAAAACTGATGTAAGACAGCAAAAAAACCATAACACAATCTTAAGTGGCTGCGATTATATGACGTAAAGATGACAGTTGTGTTACAGACTTTGTTTATAGGAGAAATATCCAATGATGCGTTATCTTATTACTCTTCAAGCACCAGACCGAAAAGGCTTGGTAGAACAAATCGCCAATGTCGTTAGTCGACATAATGGCAACTGGTTAGACTCAGAAATGCGTCATATCGACGGTATTTTTGCAGCCATATTACAATTAGAAGTCCCAGCACTAAAATGGGATGAGTTAATTGATGCCTTAGAATGTATTGACGGCTTAACGCTAACGTTTGCTAAAACCACCTTAGTCGCTAAACCGATTAAGCATTTATATTACAACTTAGTGGCCTACGATCGCCCCGGAATTGTGCTGCACATCTCAAATAAAATGAATGCGCTAGGCATTAATATTGAACAATTTAGCAGCCAGTATGAAACGGCGAGTCACACTGGTATCGCGTTATTTAAAGCGACCATGACATTAGGCTTAACCGATCCAAACCAAGAAGAACAAATTACTGCATCGCTTTATGAAATGGGTGATGACGTGGTGCTTGATAAGCTGAGTAAATCAGCTTAAATGAACAGCAGATCGGCATACAAGCTCAATTAAGCCTAAAATCCGTTTTCATCATCTGTTAAACTGCCACGAAATAATGATGATAAAAATGGATTAACCATGTTTGGAACGCTATCAAAATTGAAAACCCACCTTAATGATAACCATGAGGTGGAGTATCATTTACCGGTGGGTGACGAGCGTTTAGCGCTTAACCCGCTTATTGGTAAGTCATTGACCATGACTCACACAGGTAATATTTTTTGCAGCAACTGCGGTAAAAAGACCAAGAAAAGTTATTCTCAGGGTCATTGTTATGTTTGCATGTCAAAGCTAGCCAGTTGTGACCTGTGTATTATGAAACCTGAAACATGTCATTTTGATCAAGGCACTTGTCGCGAACCAGAATGGGGCATATCAAATTGCTTTGTGCCCCACTACGTGTATTTATCGAATACTTCAGGTATCAAGGTCGGCATTACTCGCCATACTCAAATCCCAACCCGTTGGATAGACCAAGGGGCGACTCAGGGCTTACCGATTTTTAAAGTGTCGACGCGAAAAATGTCGGGCTTAATCGAAATAGAATTAGCCAAATTCATTAACGACAAAACCCATTGGCAAGCGATGTTGAAAGGTCATAATGATGATATTGATCTTGTCGAACAAGCCGCGCAACTGATTCCTCTGATTGAAGATAGACTGCACGCTTTAGCGGCCGAATATCAAGACATTGTGATTGAACGCCTTGATGCCAACATTCAAGCCATTAGCTATCCTATAACGCAATTTCCGGTGAAAGTTAAATCACACAATTTTGATAAAATTGCTGAAGTCAGCGGTATTTTGCAAGGCATTAAAGGCCAATATCTTATTTTTGATACTGGGGTGATCAATATTCGTAAGTTTTCATCTTACGAAGTAGACGTCAGTTATTAATTCACCTAACGATTTCTTTTTCAAAACTTGCTAGCAATGCCTGTATTTTTAAGTTGTGAGATCTGAGATTCACTCAGGTCTCGTGACGTAAAAATAGCCTATGATAATTACACTTGCTAACCATTAATTTATTTGAATTATATCAAAGTGTTAATCGCTACAATGATAATTCATTAAGATTAAAACGATAAATTTAACTCACTGCTAAAAAAATCATTATGGTGAATGACTAAATTCACCTAGAATTCTGCTTCTATAACACTTAAGCCGAGAAACCTGTTCATGGAGTTAGTATTCGCCATTGCTTTATTTGCTTTTTCTGCCGGTATTACTCCAGGCCCTAACAACATTATGTTGATGACCTCTGGGGTTAATTTTGGCATTAAACGCAGCATTCCTCACTTAATGGGCATTAGCTTGGGTTTTCCGACCATGATACTGGCGGTTGGACTTGGCTTAAGCGCGATATTTCAAGCGTATCCTTTCATCCATATTGTTATTAAAGTGATTGGTATCAGCTACCTACTTTATCTTTCATGGCTTATCGCTAATAGCAGCAGTAAAATGGAAGGTAAGCAGGTAAGCAAGCCATTTAGCTTTTTACAAGCCGCAGCATTTCAATGGGTCAATCCAAAAGGCTGGATCATGGCAGTGGGAGCTATTGCGACGTTTACTTCAGTGCAACAAGAACTGAATAGCCAAGTGATCACGATTGCGAGTGTATTTTTATGTGTGGCATTCCCGTGCGCGATTGTGTGGCTGGGATTTGGCGTGGCACTAAAACGTCTGCTAAAAAATGAACGCCAACAGCGTATTTTTAATATCTCTATGGCTCTATTATTAGTGGCATCGATCATCCCAATGATGTTACCGCCCGCAACACATTAATTTATTAAATAAGCTTAAAGGTTACATAATGGAACAACATGAATGTCTTGCTCATACCGAAAACTGGGTAAAAGATGTCATTATGAAATACAACATTTGCCCATTTGCGCGTCGTGAAGTTGAACGCGCTAGCATTCGTTATGTAGCCATTGAAGCAACAAAAATAAAGGCCGTACTAAAAGCATTAATTGACGAGTGCCAACACTTAGATACTCATCCTGATACTGAAACGACACTATTTATTTTACCGCGGGGCTTTGAAGGTTTTTACCCTTACTTAGATTTAGTCGATTTTGCTGCTGATGAATTAATGGCGCAAGGCTATGAAGGGGTTTATCAATTAGCGACATTTCATCCAGACTATTGCTTTGAAGGCGAACCTCAAGACAGTGCCGCAAATTTTACTAATCGTGCACCTTATCCTTGCCTGCATATTATCCGTGAAGCCAGTATGGAAATTGCGTTAGCAAACTACACCGACCCCGAATCAATACCTGAGCGAAATATTGCGTTTGCTGAACGCAAAGGCAGTGAGTTTTTTATCCAATTATTGCAGCATTGCACTAAATGAGTTGAGAAA